>DASZYF010000001.1:0-16029 GCA_035545535.1 Mycobacteriales bacterium
CAACGGGATCATCCCGTTGAAGGAGCGCGTGGTCGACCGCAAGTACGACCCGCTGGTGTGGCTGGGCTCCAAGATCTTCCGTCGCGGTGAGACCAACACCGGTGACCGCGCGGGCCGCACGGAGATCGCGGGCTCCTAGGACGTTCGGAAGCTCTTCCGGATCGCGCTGAACGTCTTCTGGGCGGCGGCCCAGTCCTTCGCACCGGCCACCTCGACGAACGCGTAGGTCTTGCCGCCCGCCTCGGTGTAGGTGTCGCGGAGGTGCAGCTGCGCGCCGCTCGTCGTGTCCTCCAGCCACTCGAGCGTCGCCTGATCGGCATCGCCGGTGAGGCTGAGCTGGCGGAAGCCGCCGACCTTGGTGGGCTTGCCGAGCGCAAGGTTCGTCAGGCTCTGCTTGGCGTTGGCTCCCTCGCCCACCTGGATCTGGACGTAGGTCGAGAACGAGCCCGGTTCGCGCCACGACTTGTCCGGGAAGCCCGCGGGCACCCAGCCGTCGGGCACGCCGACGGTCCAGCCGTTCTGCGCGTGGAAGGTCGTGAGCGGGATCGACGATCCGCCGCTGCCGCCGAGCTGCCACCCGGCGATGCCGGCGGCCACGCCGGCGGCGACGACCGCCGCCAGCGCGATGCGGCGGCGCCGCACGTGCGGTGAGGGCGGGCGTTGCTTCGGGCGCGTGGGCTTCGGCGCACCGGACAGTGCGGCGAGCACCTGCGTCTGCTCGCGCTGCCCGGGCTGGGCCGTCACCGGCGTCACGTCCGGCACGTCGTCGCTCGCGGTCTCGGCCACGCGCTCGAGCGCGGTGCGCAGCGCCGGGACGCTCGGCCGCGAGTCGGCATCCGCGTCGAGCACATCGACGAGCACCGGCGCGAGCGCACCCCCGCGCACCGGCTCGTGCCGCCGCCCTTCGACGACCGCGGTGAGGATGGCGACCGGCCCGTCACCGTCGTAGGCGGGCCGGCCTTCGACCGCGGTCCACAGCGTCGCGGCGAGCGACCAGATGTCGGAGCTGGGACCGCCCGCGGTGCCGCGCGCCCGCTCCGGCGGGATGTAGGCGGGGGAGCCGAGCAGCAGGCCGGTCGCGGTGATGGTCGGATCGCCCTGGCTGCTCGCGATGCCGAAGTCGGTGAGCATCACACGGCCGTCGTCGGCGACGAGCACGTTGCCCGGCTTCACATCGCGGTGCACCACGCCCACCGCGTGCGCGGCCTCCAGCGCGCCCAGCACCGCGAGCCCCACGCGGGCGGTCTCGCGCGGGGTCAGCGGACCGTCGTCGCGCACCAGCTGCGCGAGCGAGCGCGCGTCGAGCATCTCCATCACCAGGTACGGCGTGCCGTCCTCGTCGACCACGTCGTAGACGGTGACGGCGCTGTCGTGCCGCACCCGCCCGGCGGCCCGCGCCTCGCGGACCACCCGCTCACGCAGCACCTCGGCCTCGCGAGGCGCGATCGACGGCGGGATGGTCACCTGCTTCACCGCGACCGGCCGCTCGAGCACCTCGTCGACGGCGTACCAGACCACGCCCATGCCGCCGCGCCCGATCTCGTGCTCGAGGCGGTAGCGCCCGGCGACGCGCGTGCCCGCGCGCGGCCGGGCGGCGTCGGAGGCGTGCGGCTGGCCGGACATGTCCGGCTCTTCCTACCCGATCGCGAGCGCCGGGCTGCGGAGGCCGTCCTAGTGGAAGACCCCGGCGGCCCACTCGATGGCAAGCACGCCGGCGACGAGCAGGGTGCCCGACTCGCAGGCGAGGCGCCGGGCGAGCCCCGGGTGCGCGGTCGGGGGGAGCACCTCGGGGGTGACCACGGGCGCGGGCGACGGCACGAGCGCGATGCGCAGGTCCGGCGCGGGGGCCTCGGGGTCGAGGAAGTCGTCCGCCGCGGCGCGCGGGCGGGGGATCAGCGCGAAGGCAGGCTCCTTCGGCTGCGCCGGCGCGGACGAGGCGTGGGCCAGCGGCGCGTCGAGCCCGAGCTCGACGAGCACCGCCGTGCGCCGGGTGGACCGGCGCACGTCAGCGGCAGAGAACAGCCCCATGGTCAGCGGTTCGGTGCGGTCGCGGACGGGGTCCATGACACGGACGGGTGAACGGGCAGCGCCTCGGCGGCCGGCGCGGAGCGCTGGAACGGGATCAGCAGGGCATCCAGGTCAAGTCGCCGCGGCGCGGACAGCTCGTCGCGGGACGCCGGCTGCTCGGGCGCGGACTCGGCCGGTGTGTCGAGGCCGGCGAAGTTGTGGAGACGGCGACGCATGCCTTTCGAGTCGGACGCGTCACCCGTTTGCCGCAGCCACGGACGGGTGATCTCGCACCACCGGTCCGTGGTGCTCCGGCCTAGTCCGGGCTGAGGAGGTCCTCTGGGTCCTCAGTGGCAGGGCGTGCCGCTCGGGGTGCCCCGCGCCGAGTCGAGGTACATCGTCCCGCCGAGCGTGCTCGTGGCGGCGACGCAGTAGCGGGTCTGCGTGCCCACGATGACCCGCACGGTCGTCGTCGACGACGGCACGAAGCCCGCGGTCATCAGCTGGCCCAGGGTCAGCGCGTAGGTGCCGGTGGAGGAGAGCGCGCTCTCCTCGGCCGTCGCGACGTTGGACAGGTCGGACTTGAGGACCGCCTTGCCGGCGCTCTTGATGCTGTCGGTCGCGGTCTTGCCGGCCGACGAGGTGCCCTCGTTCGTGATGACGAGGCTCACGCCGACGATGGCAGCGACGAACGCCAGCAGCACGGTGCCGACGATCATGCGGGTGCGCTCGTAGCTGGTGCGCTTGCGCGGGCCCACGGGCACCTGCGCCCGCGGCGGCGGCTGGTCCGCGACCCGGGGCGACGGGAGCGCCGAGATGGCCCAGTCCTGGGGTTGCGCAGGCGCGGCGGGGCCGCCGTAGTAGCCACCGGGGTCGGCGCTCATGATCGGGTGATCGGCACCACAGGACCGTTCCCTGAGTCCCCGGGGCCGGTTCACCCGGTCCTAACCTGGACCTGGCCGAACGGCGTGGCACGCTCTTCCGCCACGCCTGGAGGCCCCGAAGGGAGATGTCTAAGTGACACGGATGTCAGAGAGCGGCCTGCCGATCGCCCCCCTGTACACCGAGGCGGACCTCAAGCCCGGCCTCGAGGAGCGGCTCGGGACGCCCGGCAGCTACCCGTTCACGCGGGGCGTCTACGAGTCGATGTACACGGGCAAGCCGTGGACGATGCGGCAGTATGCGGGCTTCGGCACCGCGAAGGAGTCGAACGAGCGCTACCACGCGCTCGTCGCCGCCGGCACCGGCGGTCTGTCCGTCGCCTTCGACCTCCCCACCCAGATGGGCTACGACTCCGACGACGTGATCGCCTCGGGCGAGGTGGGCAAGGTCGGGGTCGCCATCGACTCGCTCGACGACATGCGGGTGCTGTTCGACGGCATCCCGCTCGGCGAGGTCTCGACGTCGATGACCATCAACGCGCCCGCCTCGGTCCTGCTGCTCCTGTACTCGCTCGTCGGCGAGGAGCAGGGCGTCGCCGCCAGCGCGCTCAACGGCACGATCCAGAACGACGTGCTGAAGGAGTACATCGCGCGCGGGACCTACATCTACCCGCCGAAGCAGTCGTTGCGGCTCATCACCGACATCTTCAGCTACTGCCGCCGTGAGATCCCGAAGTGGAACACCATCTCGATCAGCGGCTACCACATGGCCGAGGCCGGCGCGACGCCCGCTCAGGAGATCGGCTTCACGCTGGCCAACGGCATCGAGTACGTCCGCGCCGCCATCGCGTCGGGCCAGGAGGTCGACGACTTCGCGCCGCGGCTCGCGTTCTTCTTCGTCTCGCGCACGACGCTGCTCGAGGAGGTCGCGAAGTTCCGCGCCGCCCGGCGCATCTGGGCCGACGTGATGAAGAACGAGTTCGGTGCCAAGAACCCCAAGTCGATGATGCTGCGCTTCCACACGCAGACGGCCGGCGTGCAGCTCACGGCGCAGCAGCCCGAGGTCAACCTCGTGCGCGTCGCGGTGCAGGGGCTCGCGGCGGTGCTCGGCGGCACGCAGTCGCTGCACACGAACTCCTACGACGAGGCGATCGCGCTGCCGACCGTCAAGGCGGCGACGCTCGCGCTGCGCACCCAGCAGGTGCTCGCGTACGAGACCGACGTGACCGCGACGGTCGACCCGTTCGCCGGCTCCTACGCGGTCGAGGCGCTGACCGACGAGGTGGAGACCGCGGCCCGCGAGCTCATGCAGCGCGTCGAGCACATGGGCGGCGCGGTCGCCGCGATCGAGCAGGGCTTCCAGAAGAGCGAGATCGAGCGCTCCGCCTACGAGACCGCGCAGCAGATCGACAGCAAGCAGCGCACGGTCGTCGGCGTCAACAAGTTCGTCGCCGCCGAGGAGGAGAAGTACGAGCCGCTGCGCGTCGACCCCTCCATCGAGGCCGACCAGCGGCAGCGCCTCGAGGCGTTGCGCAAGGACCGCGACAACGGCGCGTGCACCAAGGCGCTCGACGACATGAAGCGGGCCGCCGAGGGCACCGACAACGTGCTCGTCCCGATGCGCGTCGCGCTCGCTGCGCGCGCAACGGTCGGCGAGGTCAGCAACGCGCTGCGCGAGGTCTGGGGCACCTACGTCCCGCCGGACACCTTCTGAGCCGAGGCGGTCCGGCGCACTCATGCCGGTGTGGCATGGTGGGGGCGTCCGAGACGGGGGGGCACCGACAACCGTCCGGAAGGTTCCGACGTGACGACCGCCCTGCTCGTCGTACTGCTCGCCGCCGCAACGGTGATGCTCGCCCTCGCCCGCCTGCTCCGCGCCCCCGCGGCCGCGGAGGACCAGCGCTTCCGCCGCGCCGCGCAGCTCACCTCCCAGTGGGCCCGCGGAGACCAGCCACCCCTGCAGCGGCCACCCGCCGACTGATCGGCGGCCCGCCTAGCCTGGCGGGGTGGAGATCCCGTTCGCGGCGTCGAGCGGGCCGAGCCTCGGTGTGGAGTGGGAGCTCGAGATCGTCGATCCGGTCACCCGGCAGCTGGTCGGCGCCGCGAGCCCCCTCCTCGACGCGCTGGGAAGCCCCCAGGTCAAGGCCGAGCTCTTCGCGTGCTGCGTCGAGCTCGTCACCGGGGTGTGCGGCTCGGTCGCCGAGGCGGAGGCGGACCTCGCCGCCACGCTGGGCCTGGTGCAGGCGGAGGCGGAGCACGCCGGCCACGCCGTGATGTGCAGCGGGACGCACCCCATCACCGACTGGGCCGACCAGCAGATCACCGCCGACGAGCGCTACGAGCGGCTCGTCGAGCAGATGCGCTGGCCGGCCCGCCGGCTGCAGATCTTCGGCGTGCACGTCCACGTCGGCGTGCGGTCGGCGGAGAAGGCGATACCGATCGTCAACGCGCTCACCGCCTACATGCCGCACCTGCTCGCGCTGTCGGCGTCGTCGCCCTACTGGATGGGGACCGACACCGGTCTTGCCTCCGCCCGCAGCAAGATCTTCGAAGGGCTTCCCACCGCGGGTGTGCCGCACCGGCTCGCGGCGTGGGCGGACTTCGAGACCTACATGGAGACGCTGCTGACCGCGCGCACGATCTCCTCGATCAAGGAGGTGTGGTGGGACATCCGCCCGCACCCGGACTTCGGCACGGTCGAGCTGCGGATGTGCGACGGGCTGCCCACGCTGTTCGAGGTCGGCACGATCGCGGCCCTCGCGCAGTCGCTCGTGCAGCGCCTCGACACCCAGCTCGACGACGGCTACGGCCTGCCGGCTCCCCCGGAGTGGGTCGTGCGGGAGAACAAGTGGCGGGCCGCGCGCCACGGCATCGATTGCGAGGTGATCGTCGACGAGCGCGGGACCACCCGTCCCCTGCGTGAGCACCTGCTCGAGCTCATCGACGACCTGACGCCCATCGCCCGGCGGCTGGGGTGCGTGCAGCAGCTGCACCGGGTCGACGACCTGCTCAAGGTCGGTCCGAGCTACCAGCGCCAACGAGCAGTGGCGGCGGCGGCCGGGGGATCGCTCGACGCGGTCGTCGACGGGCTCCTCGCGGAGATGCGCACCGGGCGGCCCGCGTGAGCGGCACCGTGGCGCAGGCCTGGCTCGACGAGCACGGCACCGCGCTGGTCGAGGTCCGCCGCCACCTGCACCGCCACCCGGAGCTCTCCGGCGAGGAGCACGCCACGACGGCGCTCGTCAGCGACCGCCTGCGCGCCGCCGGCCTCGAGCCCCGGCGGCTGCCCGGCACCGGGCTGGTGTGCGACGTCGGTGGCCGCGAGGGCGGGCCGACCGTCGTGCTCCGCGCGGACCTCGACGCGTTGCCGATCCAGGACACGACCAGCACGCCGTGGCGCTCCACGGTCGCCAACGTCAGCCACGCGTGCGGCCACGACGTGCACACGACCGCGGTGCTCGGCGCCGGGCTCGCGCTGGCGGCGCGCGACCGACAAGCCGCGCTGCCCGGCCGGGTTCGCCTGCTCTTCCAAGCCGCCGAGGAGCGCCTGCCCGGGGGGGCGCTCGACGCGATCGCCGCCGGTGCCGTCGACGGCGCCTCGCTCGCGTTCGCGCTGCACTGCGACCCGACGCTGACCGTCGGTCACGTCGGGGTGCGCGAGGGCGCCATCACCGCCGCGACCGACCAGGTGCGCATCGAGCTGCGCGGTCCGGGCGGGCACACGTCGCGCCCGGACCGCAGCGTCGACCTCGTCGGTGCGGTGGCCGCGCTCGCGTCGCAGCTGCCGCTCGTGCTCGCGCGCCGCCTCGACGCGCGGCACGGCACCGCGCTGGTGTGGGGGAGCGTGCACGCGGGCGTCGCGCCGAACGCGATCCCTGACCGCGCCGAGCTGACCGGCACCGTGCGCACGCTGGACATCGCGACGTGGCGCGCCATCCCGAAGGTGCTCGAGGAGTCGGCGCACGCGATCGTCGCGCCGTGGGGCGCGTCGATCACGGTCGAGCACCGCGCGGGCGTGCCGCCGGTGGTCAACGACCCCGGCGCCGCGCGCCTGTTCGTCGAAGCGGCCGACGCGGCGCTCGGCCCCGGCGCCGCCGTACCCACGCGGCAGTCGCTCGGCGGCGAGGACTTCGCCTGGTACCTCGACCGCGTCCCCGGGGCGATGGCCCGGCTCGGCACCCGTCCGCGCGACTGGTCCGGTCCGGACCTCGACCTGCACCAGGGCGCGTTCGACGTCGACGAGGACGCCATCGGCATCGGTGTCGAGGTGCTCGTCGGGGTTGCGCTCGCGGCCCTCGACGCGCCTTCCTGACAGACTCGGGGCGTGCCTCTCACCGCCGCCGAGATCGCTGACCTGCCCGGTGTCCCCGAGTCCCGACTGCCCGCGGCCGTCGCGAGCCAGCTGCCCGAATCGACGCCCGACGCACCGTGGTCGGTCAAGGCCGACGGCGTGATCTGGTTCCACAAGGCCGCCGAGGGCGCGCGCGACGCGCTGCCGACCGCGGTGCGCGACCTGCCCGCGCTCCCCGTCACGCTCGGCGCGCTGATCAGCTACCGCGACACCCCGGTCGGGCCGTACCACGAGGTGCTCGGCGCGCCGCTGGTGCTGCGCAACCCGCTGCCGCACCTGTCGGTCCCGTTCATCGCGGTCGACTCGGTGCCGAGCGTGCACGGCGGCCGCGCGCACTGGGGCCTGCCCAAGGTGCTCGCCGCGTTCGACTGGCTGCCGTCCGGGCCCACCGTCGCGGCCGACGGCGACGGCTGGTCCGTGCGCGTGGACACCCGCGCGTTCCCGGTGCCGTTCCCCTACGCGGGGGTGCTCCCGCAGCTGCAGCCGCTGCCCGGCGCGCGGCTCGGCCGTTCGCTCGCGCGCCTGTTCGCGTTCGCCCGGCCCGCGCTCGTCACCGTCGCGACCGACGGCCCCTCGCTGCCGACCTGGCTGGTGCCCGGGCGCCACCCGGGCCTCGTGCTGTCGAACGCGCGGATGGTCGTCGGCCGCACCCGCTGATCAGACGAGCGCCGGCTCCGGCGCCGCCTCGGTGGAGTGCGCCTCGGGAGCCTCGACGTGCACGACGGGCAGCGCGCGATCGAGCCAGCGCGGCAGGTACCAGTTCCACCGGCCGAGCAGCTGCATGATCGCCGGCACGAGCACGCTGCGGATGACGAGCGCGTCGAAGAACACCGCCGACGCGAGGCCGAGGCCGGCCTCCTTCACGCTGCGGTTCGGGCCGAGGATGAACGCGACGAAGACCAGGATCATGATCGCGGCCGCCGCCGTGATGGTGCGCCCGGTCGCCGCGAGCCCGTGCGTCACGGCCTTGCGGTTGTCGCCGCTGTGCACCCACTCCTCGTGGATGCGGCTGACGAGGAACACCTCGTAGTCCATCGACAGGCCGAACAGGATCGGGAACAGCAGGCCCGGCAGGAACGCGTCGACGGGGCCGTTGCGGTCGACGCCGAGCAGGCTCGCGCCCCAACCCCACTGGAACACCGCGGTCATCACGCCGAACGCGGCCGCGACCGACAGCAGGTTCATCACGGCGGCCTTCACCGGGATGACGACCGAGCGGAACACCAGCATCAGCAGCAGGAACGACATGAGCACGACGGCGCCGATGAAGATGGGCAGCTTGCTCTTGATGACGTGGGCGAAGTCGTCGAAGAGCGCCGTGTCACCGGTGATGTAGACGTGCAGGTCCGGGCCGGCAACCGGCGGGATGACGGTGCTGCGCACCTTGTGCAGCAGCGTGGCGGTGGCCTCGTCCTCGGGCGCGGTCGACGGGTAGGCCTGCGCGATCTCGACGGTGCGGCCGGTCGGGCCGGTGAGCGTCTGCGGCGGCAGCACGCTGACGATCCCGGGCGTGTGGGCGACGGCGGCGACGACGCGGTCGAACGCGGCCTTGTCCGCCGGGGTCTTCACCTCCGCGGTCAGCTGGTACGGGCCGTTGAAGCCCGGCCCGAAGCCCTTCGCGAGCAGGTCGAACGCGGTGCGGGTGGTGTTGCCCTTCTTGTCGTTGCCCGTGTCGCTCGTGCCGAGCTTCATGCCCAGCGACGGCGCGGCGATGACAAGGGTCAGCAGGCCCGCGACGACGGTCGGGACCACGGGGTGCCGCTGCATCCAGAGCGCCCAACGGCGCCAGCCCGCCGTCTCGTCCTCGTCGACCTCCGTCGCCCCGGCGCGGAGCGCGGCGCTGTGCCGGCGCTTGAGCACGTGGTGACCGAAGAAGCCCAGGAACGCGGGCAGCAGGGTCAGTGACGCGAGCATGGTGAACAGCACGCCGAGCGAGGTCGCGACCGCCAGGCCGTAGAAGAACGAGATGCCGAGCGCGAACATGCCGAGCATCGCGATGCACACGGTGACGCCCGCGAACAGCACGGCGCGGCCGGAGGTGTTGACCGCGATCTCGACGGACTCCTCGACGGTGTGGCCGGCCATCAGCGCATGCCGGTGCCGCGTGACGATGAACAGCGCGTAGTCGACACCCACGCCGAGGCCGACGAGCAGGACGAGCTGGCCGGCGAACTCCGGCGTGGGCAGGACGTGCGTCAGCAGTGCGATGACCCCGACTGCGGAGACCAGGGCGATGATCGCGGTCATCAGCGGCAGCAGCATCGCGACGAGGCTGCCGAAGGCGAAGAACAAGATGATCGCGGCCGCGGCGAGGCCGATGAAGGTGCTGGGGCCGGTACCGCTGTTGACGCTGTACTGCGCGAGCTGCCCGTTCGCCTCGAGGTGCGCGATGGCCTTGTTGTTGTGGGCGCGCAGCGTCTTGGTGAAGAGCGTGCCGCCCTTCTTCGCCAGCTTCTGCGGCGTCACGTCGAGCCGGATCGTCGCGATCCCGATGGTGCCGTCCTTGCTCGTCGTGAGCGGTGACGGCGGGATGACCTCGGTGACGTGCGGCAGCGCCTTCACGTCGGCGAGCGCGGCGTCCTGGATCTGCTGCACGCGTGGGTCGGAGAGCGTCAGGCCGTTGCCGGCCGCGACGACGACGAACTCGGTGTCACCGGCCCCCGCCGGCGTCGCCTGCTTGAGCAGCTCGAGCGCGGTCTTCGAGTCGGTGCCCGGGATGCCGAACTCGTCGGAGTAGTGCGTGCCGACGGCCTTCGACAGCCCGGTGAGGAGGAGCAGCAGGACGAGCCACCCGCCCAGCACGAACCGTCGGTGCGTGCAGCACCAGCGGGCGAGCGTGCGCATGCAAGATCCAATCGGCGCTAGGGAGGGGGCCCTTCAGTCTGACGGGCCGTCACGTCCCGGTACGCGCCGAGATGATCCGCGTCACGGTGACCCAGGTCACCGCGTGCCGGCCGGTCCGGCCGGCTCGACGACCCGCCCCTCGCGGCGTCCGCGGACCGCCTGCGCGTGCGAGGGCTGGACGCGCAGGACCTTCGCCAGCCGGTCCGGCAGGTACCAGTTCCAGCTGCCGAAGAGCGACACCAGTGCGGGCACGAGCAAGGCGCGGATGACCGTGGCGTCGAGCAGGATGCCGGCACCGAGCCCGGTCGCGAGCACCTTGATGTCCACCTGCGGCCCGGACGCCAGCGAGGCGAACGCGAGGAACAGGATGAGCGCGGCGCTGGTCACCAACCGGCCGGTGCGGCCCAGGCCCTCGATGATCGCCTCGTCGGTGTCGCCGGTGGCGTCGTACTCCTCGCGCGTGCGGGCGAGGATGAACACCTCGTAGTCCATGGACAGGCCGTAGAGGAAAGCGAACACGAGCACCGGCACCCAGAACGTGATCGCGCCGGTGGGGGAGACGTCGAAGAGCGCTTTCGAGCCGTGGCCGTGCTGCCAGAAGAACGTCATCAGGCCGAACGTCGCTGCCAGCGAGATCAGGTTGAGGATGACGGCCTTGATGGACAGCAGCACCGAGCGGAACGCGCGGGTCAGCAGGACGAACGTGATGATGACCAGCACGAGGAGCACGAGCGGGAAGTGGTCGTAGACCGCCTTCGCGTAGTCGGTCTGGATGGCGCCGAGGCCGGCGACCCCGACGACGCCCGTCAGCGGCTTCACCGCGGACTGCACGCGCTTGACGACGCCGCTGCTCGCGTTGGTGACCGTCTCGTCGTGCGGGAAGACGAGCACCACCGCGGTGCCGTCCTTCTGCCATTGCGCGTCGTCCGGCACGGCGACGTGGTCGACGCCCTCGACGGTCGCTGCCGCCTTCGCGACCGTGGCGGTGGAGCCGCCGTGCGCGGTGTCGACGAGCACGGTCATCGGTGTGAGCGCGCCGGTGGGCAGGCCGTCCCGCTGGAGCTGCTGGTAGGTGGTGAACGCCGGGCCCTTGTTCGCCAACGACCGCACGCTGGGCGAGCCGTAGTGCAGGCCGAACACCGGCGCGATGAGCAGTGCGAGGATCGCGAGCGCGAGACCGGCTGCGCCCCAGCGGTACTTGACGATGCCCTTGGTCCAGCGCGACCACGCGCGGGAGGCCGTGTCCTCGTGCCGGATGCGCGGACGGTCCACCCACGGGCCGATCGTCGCGAGGATCACCGGCAGCAGCGTCAGCGTCGCGAGGGTCGAGACCAGCGGCACGAGCATGCCGCCGAAGCCCATCGAGCGGATGCCCGGCACCGGCAGCACGACGAGGGCGAGCAGGCCGATGGCGACGGTGACGCCGGAGAACAGCACGGCGTGGCCCGCGGTCTCGACCGCGACGACGACCGACTCCTCGCGATCACGCCCGTGGTCGCGCTCCTCGCGCCAGCGCGTGACGAGCAGCAGCGAGTAGTCGATGGCGACACCGAGCCCGATCAGCGCGACGAGGAACTGCACGACGAAGCTGACCGACGTGATGTAGGTGAGCGGCAGCAGGATGGCGAAGCAGCCGAGGATGCTGACCGCGGCGATGAGCATGGGCAGCAGCGCCAGGAACGACGCGAACACGAAGACGAGCACGATGAGTGCGCCCAGTCCGCCGAGCAGCGTCTCGCCCAGCACGCTCGTGCTCTTGTTGTCGTTCTTCTGGTTGCCCTGCTCGAGGAGGTCGCGGCCGGTCGCAGAGACCTGCAGGCCCGGGACCTGCACCTTCTTCAGGCCGTCGCGGATCTTGTTCATCGGGTTGTCGGCGAACGTCTTGGGCAGCGGGTAGAAGACGTAGGCGTAGGTGGTCGTGCCGTGGTCGGTGAGCAGCGCGGGGTCGTGCGTGTTCGCGTAGTCGACGACCCGGGCGCCGTCGAGGTAGCTCGGGATGGCGCTGAAGATGCGGTCGACGTCGGCCTGGTGGTCGGCGATGGTGCCGCTCGTCGCGTGGATGACCGGGATCAGTGAGGCGGTCTGCTCGGTGCCGTAGATGTCGGCGATCTGCTTCTGCGTCTCGTACCCGGGCTGGCCGGGCAGCGCGAAGTCGACCTTGAGGCGCTTGGACGTGTGGCCGGCCGCGTAGCCGGCTCCGAAGAGGAAGACGAGGACCCAGAAGGCGACGACCGAGCGTCGGTGGCGGAGGACCCAGCGGGCGAAGCGTTCCACGACCGCGATATTAGAGGGCCTCAAGCATCTGCGGGCAACCGGGATCCCGGGTTGCTACGAACTCATGACGGATGTCAGCTGCCGATCGAGCGGGACGGCCGGGTGCGCAGGTCGGACACGTAGTCGTCCGGCGCGCCGGCCCGCTCGGCGGCGTCGGCCATCACGCCCAGGTAGCGGGCGCTGGGCAGCCCGCCCTCGTAGCCGTTGAGCACGTAGGTCCAGGCCAGGATCCCGTCCGGCCCGGCACCGAGGCTCGCCACCCGCACCCGGAGCTTCGTGTACAGCCCCGCGTCGGCGCCCTCCCAGGCGTCGAGGTTGCGGGCGTCGTAGTCCGTGACGTCGTAGAGGGCCACGAAGACGTGCGAGCCGGGCTCCTCGACGATCGTGGCGAGCGCGCCCTCCCAGCCGAGGTCCTCGCCCCCGAACGCGATGCGCCAGCCCTCGAGCCAGCCGGTGCGCATGACCGGGGAGTGCGGGCAGCGCTGACGCATCTGCTCGGGGTCGAGGTTCGACCCGTAGGCGGCGTAGAGCGTCATGTCAGGGAGAATTGTGCCGTGACGTTCGGTGGGGCCGCCGAGGGAACCCGCATCGCCGTGCTCGGCGGGGGTCCGGGAGGTTACGAGGCCGCTCTCGTCGCCACGGAGCTGGGGGCCGAGGTCACGGTGGTCGACCGCGACGGCCTGGGCGGCGCGTGCGTGCTGACGGACTGCGTCCCGAGCAAGACCCTGATCGCCACGAGCGACACGCTCACCGGCCTGGGCAGCGCCGGCGCGCTCGGCGTGCGGGTGCACGCGGCCGACGGCACACCGACCGTCGCCAGCTGGGACGACGACCAGCCGCTGTGCCCACCCGACGTGGTCGACGTCGACGTGACCACCGTGTTCGGACGGGTCAAGGCGCTGGCGCTGTCCCAGTCGATGGACATCGCGCGGCGGCTGTCCCGCGAGGGCGTGCGCGTGGTGCAGGGCAGCGGTCGCCTCGTGTCGCCGCACGAGATCGTCGTCGACCGCACCGGCGGCGGCCAGGACCGGGTCGAGGCCGACGTGATCCTCGTCGCGACCGGAGCGACCCCGCGGGCGATCGCGGGCAGCCCCACCGACGGCGAGCGCATCCTCACCTGGCGCGACCTCTACGACCTGCCCGCGCTGCCCGAGCACCTCGTCGTCGTCGGCTCCGGTGTCACCGGCGCCGAGTTCGCCTCCGCGTTCCGTGCCCTCGGCTCGGAGGTCACGCTCGTGTCGTCACGCGCTCGCGTCCTCCCCGGTGAGGACCCCGACGCCGCCTCCGTCATCGACGACGTCTTCCGGCGCCGCGGGATCTCGCTGCTCGACCACTCGCGGGCGCAGGGCGTGCAGCGCACCGAGGACGGCAAGGGCGTCATCGTCACGCTGACCGACGGCCGGGCCGTCGAGGGCTCGCACGCGCTCATCGCCGTCGGCTCCATCCCGCAGACGCACGGGCTCGGGCTCCAGGACGTCGGCGTTCGGGTCGATGAGCGCGGCAACATCGCGGTCGACCGGGTCTCGCGCACGTCCGTCCCCGGCATCTACGCCGCCGGCGACTGCACCGGCGTGCTGCTGCTCGCCTCCGTCGCCGCCATGCAGGGTCGCATCGCCATGTGGCACGCACTCGGCGAAGCCGTTGCGCCACTGCGACTCTCGACGGTCGCCAGCAACGTCTTCACCGATCCGGAGATCGCGACCGTGGGCGTGACCGCGGCCGACGTGGCGGAAGGCCGCATCGCGGCGAAGGTCGTCATGCTGCCGCTGAAGACGAACGCCCGCGCGAAGATGCAAGGCATCGAGGACGGGTTCGTGAAGCTGTTCTGCGTCCCCGGGTCCGGCACCGTCATCGGCGGTGTGGTCTGTGCTCCCCGGGCCAGCGAGCTGGTGCTCCCGATCTCGCTCGCCGTGCAGAACGGCTTGCACGCCGACCAGCTGGCCTACACCTTCAGCGTCTACCCGTCGCTGTCCGGCTCCATCACCGAGGCCGCGCGGCAAGCGATGAACGCGATCGCCGGCCACGAGCTGCCCGCCCCGGTCACCTCCTGACGGCCGACCTCCCTCCCGGCTTCACCGGCGGATCATGGGCTCGTGGCGCTCGATGTGTTCTTCACGCCTGCTGTTGACGGCCCGACGCTGGCGGCCGCCATCAGGCCGAGCCTGCCCTGGCAGGTCGGACAGCGCGGTCGGCTCCGCAAGCAGATCTCGCAGCTCATCTACGACAACGACGACACCGGGGTTGCGTTCACCGTCGACCGGGAAGCCGAGGAGCTCTCCGATGGCAGTCCCGAGCTCTCCCCGTTCAACGCGCGCATCAACCTCGGTCGGCCATCGTTCTACGGACAGGAAGCGATCGGCGCCTTGATGCTCCTGGCGCGCGACGCGGGCGCGGAGCTCGTGCTGTTGGACGAGGAGCAGCGGCCTCGCCGTGCCGCTCTCGACGAGCTGCTCGACGCGTGGTCGCGGGGCAACGCCTCTGCTTGGGCGGCCGTGGACCCCACGCGCAGCATCGGGGTGCCGGTCGCTCGGGAGGATGCCGACGCGTGGTGGCAGTGGCAGATGTGGCGTGCTCGCCGCGAACGGGAGCTGGAGGAGCTCGCCTTCGTCCCGCGGCTGTTCCTGCTTCGCCGCGGCGGCGGCCCGGCGATTCGGGCCTGGACGTGGCCGGGCGGGCAGGCGCAGGCGATCCCGGACGGTGACGTCGTGCTCTGCCCGGTCGACGGTGGTGGCATGTTGCTGCTGACGCAGGACGAGGCTCGGTCAATCGTCGCGGGCCTCACCACGACGATCACCTGTCGGGACCGAGGTGTGGTCACCTACGTGCCGATCGAGCATGACGCCGCGGTCAAGGCGCGGTTCTCCTCATCCGTTGCCGGTCGCCGGCTGATCGCCAGCTCTGAGCTCGAAGCAGTTTCGGCTGACCGGCTCCGCGACTGCTGACGCGTCGGGGCCGCTGCGCCTGTGCGGCCTGTCCCGAACCGCGTGCGGGACCAGCGGCCTGGCCAGGTTTCGCGGGCGGTCACGCGTTCTCGTCTGCAGGTTGCTCGAACGCTACGTGCGGTCGGCCGTCCAGGGCTGGTCGGTGGTGGTGTGGCCGGTGGGGCTGGTCCAGACGACTGTGTTGTCGTCGAAAAGTTGGATTTTCCAGCCGGGTTGGTGCTTGACGCGGTGGTGCCGCTTGCAGACGCAAAGCCCGTTGTCGACGTCGGTCGCCCCTCGGCTGCCGTCGGGCTGGAACGGGATGACATGGTCGAGCTCGCAGCGCTCGGCGGGGACCTGGCAGCCGGGGAAGCGGCAGACCCGGTCCCGGGCGCACACATAGCGGCGTTGCGCGGCGGTCCAGGCGTAGGCGTCGGTCGCGGGCGGCTTCACCTGCGGGTTGTGAAAGCGGAGGGTGCCGCCGGTGACGAGCCGGCCGAGCTGGTCGGGGTCGAGGTCGCCGATGCCGGGCAGCGCCGGGAGGCTGATCGTGCCGTCGGGGTTGGCGTAGCCGACCAGGTCCACGAAAACGCTCGTTTTCGCGCTGATCGCGTCGAGGATCGTGTCGTACCGGCGCTGCGGCATGGTCCGCGGATCCTGCTCGGTGCGGGGCACCGCCGTGGCGGCGGCCAGCCGGGCGGCGATGAGGGCCATCTGCTCGGCCGGGCCCTGCATCCACAGCCCGGAGGAC
>DASZYF010000002.1:0-8509 GCA_035545535.1 Mycobacteriales bacterium
TGCTCGTGATCATCGTGTGGTACCTCATCATGACCTCGGTGCTCTACGTGGGGCAGTACTACCTGGAGCGCCGCTTCGGACGCGGTTCGGCGCGGATGCTGCCGCCGACGCCGCTGCAGAGGCTGCGCATGATCGTGCTGCCCCGCGGCGGACGCGATGCCGCTGTCAGTGCGTCGTGACGGAGACCATCGTGCCGCCCATCGTGCGCGCGGTCGGCGTGCGCAAGTCCTTCGGGAGCCACGAGGTGCTCAAGGGCATCGACCTCGAGATGAGCGCCGGCGAGGTGACCTGCCTGCTCGGCCCGAGCGGCTCGGGCAAGTCGACGTTCATCCGCTGCATCAACCACCTCGAGAAGATCAGCGGCGGCGAGCTCTTCGTCGACGGCGAGCTCGTGGGCTACCGGCGCGACGGCCACAAGCTCTACGAGCTGCGGGAGAGGGAGATCGCGAAGAAGCGGGCCGAGATCGGCATGGTCTTCCAGAGGTTCAACCTCTTCCCGCACAAGACCGCGCTGGAGAACATCACCGAGGCGCCGCTGCGCGTGCGCGGCCTCTCACGGAGCAGCTGCGACGTCGACGCGAAGGCGCTGCTCGACCGCGTCGGGCTGGCCGACAAGGCGAACCACTACCCCTCGCAGCTGTCCGGGGGCCAGCAGCAGCGCGTCGCGATCGCCCGCGCGCTCGCGATGAAGCCGAAGCTGATGCTGTTCGACGAGCCGACGTCGGCGCTCGACCCCGAGCTCGTCGGCGAGGTCCTCAACGTCATGCGCGAGCTCGCGCGCGACGGCATGACGATGATGGTCGTCACGCACGAGATCGGGTTCGCCCGCGAGGTGGCCGATGCCGTGGTGTTCATGGCCGACGGCGTGGTCGTCGAGAGCGGTCCGCCCGCCCAGGTGCTCCTGAGCCCGAAGGAGGAGCGCACGCGGGCCTTCCTGAAGGCCGTCCTCTAGCGCCGCCTAGGCTCCTCGTCCCGTGGACGTCCAGCCCCTCGGCATCTCCGGCGCCGTCGCCTTCACGCCCAAGCAGCACCCCGACGACCGCGGCCTGTTCTTCGAGGCCTACAAGGCCGACGTGCTGGCCGAGGCCGTCGGGCACCGCATCACGCTCGCACAAGCGAACTGCAGCGTCAGCCGGCGCGGCACCGTGCGCGGTGTGCACTTCGCGCAGGTCCCGCCGAGCCAGGCGAAGTACGTCAGCTGCGCGCGCGGGGCCATCCTCGACATCGTCATCGACATCCGCGTGGGCTCGCCCACGTTCGGAGCCGTCGAGGGCGTGCGGCTCGACGACCAGAACCGGCGCGCGCTCTACATCGCCGAAGGTCTCGGGCACTGCTTCGTCGCGCTCGAGGAGGGCACCACGGTGACCTACCTGTGCAGCGAGCCCTACGCGCCCGGGCGCGAGCACGGCGTCACGCCCACCGACCCGGCGCTCGGGTTCGCCGACCTCGAGGGCTGGCCGGCGGACGTCGAGCTGCTGCTCTCGCCGAAGGACACCGCGGCCCCGACGCTCGCCGAGGCCGCCGAGCAGGGACTGCTGCCCACCTGGGACGCCTGCCAGGAGCTCTACGCGAGCCTGCGCGCCCGCGGGTAGCGCCACGCGCGGCCGATCACCTCGGCCGGCCCGTGCGCGCGGGAGTCCTCACTCGCGTCGGCGTTGTCCCCGAGCACGAGCCAGCCGTCGGGCGTCGCCCGCACCGCGCGCTTCACGACCACGACGTCGGGCCGGTGCGGGAAGCGGGCCAGCACCAGCCGGCCGACGCGCGGCTTGGCGCCGATGCGCACGAGCAGGCGTTCTCCGTCGGCGAGCGTCGGCACCATCGAGGCCCCGCTCACCGTCGCCACCCGCCAGCCCATGACCCTCCCTTCGGGGCCTCCGGCCGTGGCGGAGGAGCGGGCCACGGCCTTCGGCCGACCCGATCTAGTGTCGTCGGTCGTGATCCGCGAGGCGACTCCCGAGGACGTGCCGGCCATCATCGGCCTGATCCGCGACCTCGCCGACTACGAGAAGAGCCTCGACCAGGTGCAGATCACCGACGCGCAGCTGCACGCCGCGCTGTTCGGGGACGACGCCGTCGCCGGCTGCTACCTCGCCGAGGACGGCGGCCCGCCGCTCGGCATGGCGCTGTGGTTCCGCACGTACTCGACGTGGACCGGTGAGATCGGGCTGTACCTCGAGGACCTGTTCGTGCAGCCGCAGCACCGCGGCGGCGGCCACGGCCGGGCCCTTCTCGCGCGCCTGGCGAAGCACTGCGTCGACAACGGGTGGCCGCGGTTCGAGTGGGCGGTGCTCGACTGGAACCTGCCGGCGATCGGCTTCTACGAGTCGCTCGGCGCGAAGCCGATGGATCGCTGGACGACCTACCGGGTCACCGGCCTCGACCTCGTGCGCCTGGCCCGGTCAGCCGCCGGCTGAGTAGCGGTCGCGGGCGGGAAGTCCCCGGGCGAGGAGCAGCATCACCGCGACCGCACTGCCGAGCACGGCGACCGCGAAGCCCGGGCGGTGCCCCTGGATCAGCCCGACGCCCACCGGCAGGCACAGCGCCTCGCACATGAACGTCGGCGTGCGGGCCGCGCCGCTGCCGCGGGCCAGCCAACGGGCGAGGAAGGCCAGCAGCGCCCCCGCACCGACGGCCGCGATGATGTCGAGCGCGAGGATGCCGCCGCTCGTGACGTGCGCCCCGGTCGCCGCGTGGATGCCGAGCCAGATGCCCGCCGCGACGAGCGCCACCGCCTGCGCCAGCAGCACCGCGAGCCCCGCCCGCATCAGCCGCGGGTCGCGAGGCTCCCCGGTCTCGTCCGCCACGGGGCACGACGGTAGTGAGCCAACCCTCCGGACGCCCGGCGCGGATGGCCCGGCGGCGCCGATATCCTGAGAGGTGTGCGGGCGCTGTTGATCGTCAATCCGCACGCCACGACCACCACCGCCCGGGCGCGCGACGTGCTGGTCTCCGCGCTCGGCGACGTGATCAAGGTCGACGTCGCGCTGACCGAGTCGCGCCACCACGCGAGCGCCATCGCCGCGCAGGCGGTGGACGACGGCCGCGAGGCCGTCATCGCCTTCGGCGGCGACGGCACCATCAACGAGATCGTCAACGGCCTGCTCGACGACCGGGACGCACCGGCCGCCGACCTGCCGGTGCTCGGGGTCGTCCCGGGCGGTTCGTCGAACGTGTTCGCCCGGGCGCTCGGCTTCCCGGACGACCCGGTCGAGGCCACCGGCGCGCTGCTCGAGTCGCTGCGCGGCGACGTGACGCGCAGCATCGGTCTCGGCCGCGCCGACGCGCGCTGGTTCACGTTCACCGCGGGTCTCGGCCTCGACGCGGGCGCGGTCGAGCGCGTGGAGAGGGCGCGCGGCAAGGGCCGCACCGTCACCGACGGCCTGTACGTGCGGGCCGCCGTCTCGCAGTACCTCTTCGCCACGCGGCACCGCGAGCAGCCGGTGACCGCGACGCTGCCGGACGGCGAGGTCCTGCACCTCGCGCACGCGATGGTGACCAACACGAGCCCGTGGACCTACCTCGGCCGGCGCGAGGTCGTGGTCACGCCGAACACGACGTTCGAGACGGGGCTCGGCCTGTTCGGCCTCGCGAAGCTGCCGATGCTCGGCACCCTCCGCGCGGTGGCACAGCTGCTCCGCGAGCAGGCCCCGCACACCAAGCACGCGACCATCCGCGAGGACCTCACCGAGGTCGCGCTGCAGGCCGAGGGCGCGCTGCCGTTCGAGGTGGACGGCGACTTCGTCGACCGCCGCAGCACCGTCACCCTGCGCTCGCACCCCGACGCACTGCGCGTCTTCGCCCCCGTCCCCACCGACTGATCAACGGAGGGCGGCGACCACCGCCGCGGGGTCGTCGCAGATGATGCCGTCGACGCCGGCGCCGGCGAGCGCCTTCGCCTCGTCGAGCGTCGTGACGGTCCACACGACGAGCCCGAGGCCGGCGTCGTGGCAGCGCGCCACCGCCTCGGCGGGGGCGGCGAGCACGGTGCGGACCGGGACGTGCAGCTCGGCGTGGCCCGCCTCGACCGCGTAGGACACGGCCGCGCTGACCGCGACCCCACTGGTGATGAGGAACGCGGTCGGGACGGCCCCGGCGAGATCAGCCCGCACCCGCTCGACGGCGAACCAGTCGAAGGACGAGACGACCACGTCATCAGCCGCCCCGTCGGCCCCGCCCGCGCGCTCCCGCAGCAACCCGGCCAGCAGCTCGGCGGTCCGTTCGTGGGGCGCGTCGTGGTCCGGCTCGGCCGGCACGTTCTTGATCTCGACGATCACCCGGTGGCCCCGGCAGGCATCCAGGAGATCGGAGAGGAGCGGAGCCCCGACGGCCGGGTCGTACGGGTGCTCGATGAGCGTCACCCCGGCCCGGACCGGGTCGTGGGACAGCACCAGGCGCTCGTCGGCCGTGCGCCGGGCGTCGACCTCCACGCCGTCCGCGCCCGCCGCGAGGGCCGCCGAGACGGCCTCGAGCGTGTTCTCCGGGCCGGGCACGCAGCTGCCGCGATGGCCGAGGATCCGCACCCGCCAACCCTGGCACGCGGCGGGTTTCGGGGGGTTTGGCCGGACTTCCCGCGCTCAGGGGTGAAGCGGCTCACACGCGTGCACGCGTTCTGGCCCGCCGTGTCCGTGACGTGCTTGCAGAACGCTTGCCAGCCCCGTGGCGCTGTGCAAGCGTGGACGACGCCTCGAAGGGGATCCCGGTTGATCCGGGACCCGGCCGGGGTTAGCGTGAGTGGCGAAGCCGCCACCGGTGCAGCCCTCACGAGGGGTTTGCGGCCCGGAGTGGCGCCGATGCTCGCGCCGCTGACCAGGACGACGAGCACGACCCCCCGCTATGAGGAGCTGACCCGCATGGACTGGCGCCACCGCGCGCTCTGCCGTGACGAAGACCCTGAGCTGTTCTTCCCCATCGGGACCACCGGTCCCGCCGAACGCCAGACCGAGTCCGCGAAGGCCGTGTGCCGTCGCTGCGCGGTGGCGACGGACTGCCTCCAGTGGGCGATGGAGACCGGCCAGGACGCCGGCATCTGGGGCGGCCTGACCGAGGACGAGCGCCGCGCGCTGAAGCGCCGCGGAGCCCGTCAGCGCGCCCGCCTCGCCTGATCCACCTCCTGAGGCACCATTCCCCCGTGGGACAGCTCGACGGCGAGACCTGGGTCTCGCCGGTCACGGCCGGGTCCGAGGCCGATCCGCACCGCCTCGAGGTGTGGCGGTTCCGGGTCCTCGTCGCGCTCGTCGTGCTCGCGGCCACGGCCGGCGCCATCTACCTCGCCCTGTCCCTGACCGGCACCATCGCCGGCGGCGACAGCGGCGGCGGGGTCGGCTAGCGCTGCAGACCTGACGCGCGTCGGGCCAATCCGGCACGGCGGCATCGGCCGAGCGCGGCCGCGTGCGATCGGCATATATCGCGCGGGCGGGCGGCGGCGTCGATCGCTCACGCGATCGGAGTCATCTGGATGCCACGCGGTAGTGCAGGCGAAGGGTCGGTCGGCGGCTGTCGTCGACGCGGACCAGGTCCAGGCGCAGGTCGGGGGCGTCGCCGACGAGAAGCGGTAGGCCGCTCGCCACGAGCACGGGCTCAAAGGCGAGGATCACCTCGTCGATCAGCCCCGCACGCATGAACGCGCCGTTCACCTGGGGTCCGCCGGCAAGCAGCGCCGTCGTGGCGCCGCGCGTGGCGAGGTCGGCTACAGCCTGCTCGGGAGATGCGGCGCGGACGGTATCGCCGTCTACGGCGAATGCCTGATCGCGAGTCAGGACGGCGACCGGCAGCTGGGGCAGCAGCTCCCGCACCTGATCGATGAACAGCTCGTGCGTGACTCGACCCCACATGACTGCCTCGTTGGCACGTAGCAGTTCAACGAACAGCTCCCAGTCCCTACCGGACAGGAAGTCCTCGGACTGGTTCTCGCGAGCAGCCATGCCATTCAGTGACAGCGCCATCCACAGGGTGACTCTCACGAACACCCGCCTCCTAGGTGCCGTGGTCGAGGGCGACCTGCCGCTCGACGACAACCGGTGTCGCGCACACCCCTGCCATCTGAAGGCACCAGTTCGACCGGACAGTCTCACTCGTACAGGAGGCGTTACCGGGACAACTGGGAGGACCAGCCGCGCGCTCGATCGGCATGTACTTCGCGCGCGCGGTATCACGCGCGCTCGCGGCGAGGCTGAGGACTGCGCGACGGTCCGACTCGTTGCATGCTTGCCGTCGGGGGTAACTCATATGAGGTCTTTCCGGGCGCTGGGCAGCGTCGGTCTGGTCGTCGGGGCGCTGGCGGGTGTGAACGGCTCCGCCCATGCCACCGCTATCAGGAACGTGCCGGTCGCGGTCGAGATCGCAATCTCGCCAGCACATCCCCACGCGGGTCAGACCGTGACGTTCCGCATCAACACGTCGAGCCGAGACGCTGGCGCGACCGTCGGCTGGTGGGACGTCGGCGACGGGTCAGGCCGGCGGAGCGTGGCGCACGCCACGGTGGCGTGTCCGCCGGGCCCCGGTCGCGCGCCCGCTGCGCGACCCAGTTCGTCGACGTCGGTGACCCACGCGATCTACCGGCGGGCCGGGTACTACACGTTCACCGCGTTCGGGGTCCACGATCGCTCCTGCGCTCCCGCCTTCGACCGCGGCACCGGGCTGGGGCACGTCAGCTTCGGCGTCGAAGGGCCCGATGCCGCCTCGAACGGCCCGCTGAGCCCGCTGCCGAACGTGGGCGTGTTTGCCACACGAACGGGCGTAAGCGCCACGTGGATCTGGGCCGCCGACCCGGACGGCGTGATTCGGCGCGTTGTGCTCGCCCAGGACGGGCACGCGCGCACCTACACGATCCGACACGAATGCTCGGACCCCCAGGTGCGCTGGCAGGAGAGCCACTGGTATCGCCGCATCTCGCGACCACCGCTCTTAGCGGGACGACACCCTCCGCGTCACGGCCTGGTCAACCGGCTGCGACGGCACCGCGCGACAGGTCACGACCACGATCCTGCGGATCCTCGTCCGAACTGACGGCACCTTCGTCCAGACCGGCATGAAGACGACGCCAAGGCCCCGGACCCTTCCCCCGGAATCGATCGGCATCGGCTGACACCTGCGCCACGGCACCCTTCCCGAACCGCGAAGTAACGCCGGTTCGCGTACGGGTATTGGGTCGGTTGCCGGCAGCGGGTGGAATCGTTCACGACGGTGTGAAGAAATCCACCCGACGCACCCGGCGCCATGGTCTCTACGTCGCGCATGGCGAGATGAGCCCGCGGTGTGTTCGTGGGTTTGGGATGGTGCGGCGGACGGTGCGGACGGGTCAGTCGCGTAGGGGTGGGTCGCGGAGCTGGATGCCGTTGGGGCTGGTCCAGAGCACGCTGCCGTCGGGCAGGAGCTGCAGGGCCCAGCCGTGGTGCTTCATGCGGTGGTGCCGCCGGCACAGGCAGGACCCGTTGTCGACGTCGGTGTCGCCGCCGGCGGTCCAGTAGGAGCAGCCGTGGTCGCAGTCGCAGCGCTCGGCCGGTGCCCCGCAGCCGGGGAAGCGGCAGCGCCGGTCCCGGGCCTGCAGGTACTTGCGCTGCGCGGTGCTCCACTCGTAACGATCGACCGGCGGTGGCTTCAGGCGCGGGTCGAAGAACCGCACCGTGCCACCGCTCATGAGCTTGGTCATCTCCGGCGCGCCGAGGTCGCACAGACCCGGCAGCGACGGGACGGTGAACGTGCCATCGGCGTTGGCGTGCACCACCAGCTCGACCGAGACCGGTTGCGTCCCGGTGAGCAGATCGATGGCCGCGTCGAACCGCTTGTTCGGCAACGACCGCGGGTCACCAGCCTGCCGGGGGGCCTGTGCGAGCGACTCGATCGCCGCGGCCGCGGCCGCGATCTGCGCGGTCGGGCCGATCAACGACAACGCGGCCAGACCCGGCGCGATGTCCCGGGTGCTCACCCGCCGCTCCCCGCTCGGGCACGGCGGCGGCGCATCGTCACACTCCCGCTCGAACTCGGCCACGACCTTGAGCAGCAGCCGCCGGTGCGCGCCCAGCGTCCGCTCCCCCGCACCCGGCAGCACCCGGGCCTCGACCCGCTGGCACGACAGCCACGACAAGCCCTGCGTCAGCTCGACCATCGCCTCGGCATGACCGAACGGGATGACCCCGTCCTCCACCGCGGCCAACGTCGCCCCGAACGTGTCGACCAGATCCCGCGCGACATCGACCTGCGCACCCGTGACCGAGGAGGACTGCCCGAACAACCCGGCCAGCTCGAACACCGTCGCGTCCGCCGCCCGGTCCTGCGGCTTCTCCCCCGCCGCGAACGCGATCGCCTCGGCCCGCCGCGCCTCCGCGTAGCGCACGCACCGCTCCCACGCCAACGCAAACCCGACCCGCTCCGCCGCCGACAGCTGCATCACATCGACGTCCTCGAGCCGGACCATCATCTCCGGACCCGGCGCCCACCCCGGCGAGCCCGGATCCCACGGCGTCGCGAACCCCTGACCATCCAGCCACTCACGCGACCCCACCACCGACAC
>DASZYF010000003.1:0-12536 GCA_035545535.1 Mycobacteriales bacterium
CGCAGCGGGCGCTCGTCGCCCGCGCGATGGGGGTCCCCGCGCCGGCCGCGGCCGCGCCGGAAGGGCCCCCGGCCCCCGCTCCGCTCGGACCGCCGGCGGAACCGTTCGAGGTCGCGGTCTCCAACGTCCCCGTCGCCAGCATCGTCATCCCGGTGCACAACGCGCTGGAGCTGACCCAGCGCTGCCTCGGCTTCATCGCGAACGACCCCGCGCTGACCCCGTTCGAGGTGATCGTCGTCGACGACGCGAGCACCGACGGCACCGCCGAGTGGCTCGCCACGGTCAAGGGCGTCAAGGTCATCACCAACGAGAGCAACCTCGGCTACACGCAGGCGGCCAACGTCGGCATCGCCGCCTCCCAGGGCGAGTACGTGGTCCTGCTCAACAACGACACCTCCCCGCTGCCCGGCTGGCTCGACGAGCTCGTCGCACTGGCCGACGGCGACGAGCGCATCGGCATCGTCGGCGCCCGCCTGCTCAACCCGGACGGCACGTTGCAGGAGGCCGGGCTCACCGTCGGACGCGACGGCGCGTTCCACCGCTACGGCTCGGGCGGCGACCCGCAGCTGTCCACCTACCAGCACGTGCGCGACGTCGACGCCGTGTCCGGCGCCGCGATGCTCGTCCGGCGCACGCTGCTCGACGTCACCGACGGCTTCGACGAGCGCTACGCGCCGGCGTTCTACGAGGACATCGACCTCTGCTTCGCCGCGCGCGCCAACGGCTACCGCGTCGTGTACCAGCCCAAGGCCGTCGTGCCGCACGTCGGTGCCGCGACCTACGGAGAGGTCGCCTACGGGCCCACCGTGCACGCGGTGCGCGGCCGCCGGGCGTTCGCGACCAAGTGGGTCGACGAGCTCGCGTCCCAGCCCGACGTCCCCGTCGAGGAGGACCCGGCCGCGCCCAGCCGCACGCGCACGCGCGACCACGGCACGCCGCCGCGCGCGCTGGTGCTCGACGTCTGCGTGCCCGCCGTCGACCGGGACAGCGGGTCCGTGCGCATGGCGGCGATGATCGACGCGCTGCTCGAGCTCGGCTACACCGTGACGTTCCGCTCGCTCGACGAGATCGTCAGCGAGCCGCACTCCACCCGACTGCGGCAACGCGGCGTCGAGGTGCTCGGCCCCGAGGTCGACTTCGACGCGCACGTTCGCTCGATGGCGCCCGACCTGAAGGTCTGCATCGTCAGTCGCCCCGCCGTTGCGCTGCGCTTCATCGAGCCGGTGCTCGCCAACGCGCCCGACACGACGATCCTGTTCGACGCGGTCGACCTGCAGTACCGGCGGCAGGAGCGCGAGGCGAACCTGTTCGACGACGCCGCGATGAAGCGCACCGCGCTGATGACGCGCGAGCTCGAGAGCACGCTCGTCCGCGGCACGCACGGCACCCTCGCGGTGAGCGAGGAGGAGGCCGAGATGGTGCGGGCGCTCGTGCCCGGCAGCCAGGCGGCGGTCTTCCCGAACATCCACGAGCTGATGCCGGCGGCGTCGCCGCGCGGACGCCGCGGGCTGCTGTTCGTCGGCGGTTACGCGCACGCGCCCAACCGTGACGCGGCCGCGGTGCTGGCCAACGAGGTCATGCCGCTGCTGCGCCAGCGGGCGCCCGGCATGCGGCTGATGCTCGCCGGCAGCGCGCCGCCCGAGGAGGTCGAGGCGCTCGCCGCCCCGGACATCGCCGTGCCCGGGCTCATCCCGGACCTCGCGCCCGTCCTCGCGCGGCACCGCGTCTTCGTCGCGCCCCTGCGCTACGGCGCGGGCGTGAAGGGCAAGGTCGGGCAGGCGTTCGCGCACGGCATCCCGGTCGTCACCACCGCGATCGGTGCCGAAGGCATGGACATCGTCGACGGCGAGACGTTCCTGCTGGCCGAGGACGTCGCCGAGACGGTCGAGGCGGTGCTGCGGCTGCTCAGCGACGACGAGCTGTGGCTCAAGCTCTCGCGGGCCGGCCAGGCCTACGCGCGGCGCCACCACTCGGCCGCCGCGGGGCGCCGCCACCTCGAGGCCGGGCTGCGCGGCTGGGGCGTCCTCCCGCACTAGGAGGGGCGCTGCCCTAACCTGACACGCGTGTCAGGTCCGGGCGGCACCGTCGAGCACCTCGGTGCGGTGCTCGACGCGCGCGGTGCGCGCGATCCCGATCTGCTCGCGGTCATCGCCGGGGACGAGTCGGTCACCTACGGCGCGCTGGCCGCGCGGGTGCGCGGCGCGGCATCAGCCCTGCGCGCCCGCGGCCTGCAGCCGGGCGATCGCGTGATGGTCGCCGACCTCGGCGGGGTGCTGATCCTCATCGCAACGCTCGCGGTGCTGCGCGCCGGAGCGACCGCGGTCGTCGTCGACCCCAACCTCGCAGCCCCCGAGCTCGCCGCCCTCGCCGAGGGCTCCGGCCCGGTGCGCCTGGCGATCGGTGGCGCGCCGTTCGTGGACCACCTGCGCGGCGGCCTCGACGTGCCGGTGCTCGCCGACGCGGACCTCGTCGCGGCCGACGACGGCGTCGAGCCGGCCGATCCCGACACCGCCATCGTGCTGTTCACCAGCGGCACGACCGGCCGGCCCAAGCCCATCGCGATGAGCGCCGACGTCGTGCGCACCCGTCTCGCCCCGTACGCCGACTCGCCCGACCCGCACGTGCGGATGCTCTGCACGCCCGTGTTCCACATCGGCGGCCTCATCGGTGCGCTGGTGAGCCTCGTCGGGGGGCACACGCTGGTCGTGCAGCGGCGCTTCGAAGCCGGGGAGTGGCTGCGGCTCGTCGAGCAGCACCAGGTGCGGCAGATGTTCCTCGTGCCCGCGATGCTGCGGAAGATCCTCGACCATCCGGACTTCGCGACGCGTGATCACACGTCGCTGACGATGCTCACCTACGGCGCCGCGCCGATGCCGCCGCAGCTCATCGCGCGGGCGCTCGACGAGATGCCGACCGTCGGGTTCGCCAACACGTGGGGGCAGACCGAGACGCTCGGCGGCATCACGATCCTCAGCCCGGAGGACCACCGCCACCCGGTGCGCCGCCACTCGGTGGGCCAGGCCGTCCCGGGCGTGCAGATGCGCGTGCTCGACCCGGCCACCGGCGCCGAGCTGCCCGCCGGCGCGGTCGGTGAGCTGCAGACGCTGTCGTCGCAGAACGTGACCGCAGGGTGGCACGGCACCGGCGACCTCGGCCACATCGACGAGGACGGCTACGTCTACGTCTCGGGCCGCTTGTCCGACGTCATCAACCGCGGTGGCGAGAAAGTCGGGCCGGTCGAGGTGGAGGACGTCCTGCGCGCGCACCCGCAGGTCGACGACGTCGCCGTGGTCGGTGTGCCCGACGACGTGCTCGGCCAGCGGATCGGAGCGGCCGTCGTCGCTCGGCGCCGGGAGCCTGCGAGCGGGCCGCATGAGCACAGCGGTGAGCTCGATGCCACTGCGCTGCAGCAGTGGTGCGAGGGCAAGGTCGCGCGCTTCAAGACCCCGGAGCGCGTCGTGCTGGTCGACGCCATCCCGTACAGCCAGCTGGGCAAGGTCGACCGCAAGGCGGTCCTACGGATGATCCAGGAGATCGAGAGCGGGGAGACGTCCTGATGCTGTTCGTGCACGAGTACCACTGGGTGAAGGGCCGCCAGGAGCTCGACTTCGAGGCGGCGTTCCGCGACCTCTGGATGCCGATGCTCGGCAAGGAGGACGACGCCCGCCTCCTCTACTACTGCCACCACACGCACGGCACCGGACCGGCCTACGGCGTGCTCACGCTGACCGCGGTGAAGGACGGCGCGGCGTGGGAGCGGCTCGTCACGCGCATGCAGCGCGGCGACCTCGCGCAGCACGTCGCCGACCTCGACGAGATGCGGCACCGCGTCGACCAGAAGACGATCATCCCGGTGACGTGGGCGCCGATGCAGGAGATCGACTTCGCCGCCGTGCCGACCACGCCGCAGCAGCACGAGCCCACCATCTTCATGGAGGACACCGGCTGGCCGCACGCGCCGCTGGCCGACTACATCAGGTTCTGGGACGAGGGCTACTACCAGCCCATGGAGAAGCGCCCGAGGTCGGAGCGGCTGCTCGACATCCAGATGGTGTTCCAGCCGGCCTACGGCGCCGGCCGCCGCAAGGAAGCGATCCTGTGGCAGAAGGTGCTCGACCACGACCGGCTGCTCAACCTGCTGCTGCACGAATCCGACCCGGAGCTGCTCAAGCCAGGGGCGTTCATGCACGAGGCGCTGCAGTTCCGCGACACGTGGGAGTCCCGCCTGCTCCGCACCGCCTCCTGGTCGCCGCTCCACTGACCCCGGGCGGGGGCTTGCCACGCCCATCGGCCGGGACTAGCGTCTGGACACGTGTCCAGCGGTGACCTGCTCGAGGACTACCGCGGCGCGTACGAGCCCGGCCTGCACCTCGGCCGGCTCTCCCGCGACCTCCTGGCCCGGCTCGGGCGGGAGTGGCTGCTGCACGGCCACCTGATGGACCGCATCGGCGTGCCGATGGTGCTGCAGCACGGCACCAAGGAGGACGCCGAGCAGATCGCCATCGAGGAGTGGATGTCCGCCAGCCCGGTCTACTCCCGGCGGATGCAGCGGGCGATGGGGTTCACCGGGACGACCGTCGACACGATCCTCAAGAACCTGCAGCTCGACATCGGCGCGCCGCACCAGTTCCTCGACTTCCGGCTGCGGCTCATCGACGACGACCACGCCGAGTTCCACCTGCCGTACTGCGGCGCGCTCATGGACGTCGAGCCGATGGGGGAGGAGTGGGTGCGGGGCATGTGCCACCGCATCGAAGACCCGACGTTCGACGCGACGGCGACCGCGAGCAACCCGCATGCGCAGATGCGCCCGATCCACCGCCCGCCCCGGGTGCCGGCCGACCGCGCGCCGCACTGCCAGTGGCGCATCGACATCGTCCCCGAAGCGCCTGCGGCACAGGCGCACCCGAACGAGGAGCTCGTCGCCGCGTCGCTCGCCGCGCGGCTGCCGACAGAGGTGGCGGACGCCGAGGTCGAGGACGGGGGCTGGGCCGACTACTCGGGGGCGTTCGACAGCGACTTCGAGCTCGAGGACCTCACGCACGGCGCCCAGCAGGTCGTGCTCAAGGAGGTCGCGCTGCAGAGCCACCTGCTGCTCCGCGGGTTCCTCACGTCGATGGGCCAGCGCCTCGGAGAGGAGCACGCAGCCGCGGCCGCACCGCGCATCCTCGTCGGCCTGGCCGGCCTCACCGCGCAGCGGCTGCGCGACGCGCTGGGCATCACCGAGACGAACGCGCGCGGGATCGCCAAGGTGCTGCAGCTGCACCCCGCCTTCTACCCGCGCGACTACATCGGCATCGACGTGCGGCTGGTAGACGACGCCACGGTCCGGGTCGCCTTCCCCGACGCGCCGATCTGGGCCGAGTCGGTGCCGAAGACCTGGGCGGCCGCCCTGTCCGACGACGGCGCCCGCGTGCTCGCCACCGTGGCCCGGGCCATCGACCCGACGGCGGACTGCGAAGCGACCGAGCCCGACACCGGCGAGCGCCTCGCGTTCACCATCCGCACGGCAGTGCTCGCCGAGCCCGCGGCGGAGCCCATCGAGCTCGCGCTCGCCAAGATCAGCAAGGGCGCCAGCTTCGCCCTGCTGCGCCGTCGTGAGGTGCGGGTGTGACGACGGCCGCGGCGGCGCAGTCGGTCCGCCGGCACCTGACCACGCGCCAGCTCGACACGGTCGAACGGGTGCTCGAGGCCGCCGTCGACGAGGTCGCCGAGACCGGCTACGAGGGCTTCACCGTGCGCGGTGCGGCCCGCCGGGCCGGGGTCGCACCAGCGACGGCCTACACGTACTTCTCGTCCAAGGAGCACCTCATCGCCGAGGTGTTCGCACTGCGCATGCGCACGATGCCGCCGACGCGGCTCGACCGCCGCCGTCCCGCGGCCGAGCGCGTCGCCACGGTCGTGCGCGACATCGTCGGCGTCGTCGCCGACCGCCCGCAGCTCTGGGAGGCGACCACCGCGGCGCTCACCGCGAGCCAGCCCGACGTGCTGCACGTGCGCGAGCGGGTGGGGGCCGACATGCTGCAACGGCTCGTCGCCGCGCTCGGAGAGGACGCCGACCCGTCGGTGCTGACCACGCTCACGATGATGTGGGCCGGCGCGATGCTGCTCGTCGGGACCGGTCACCTGCCCTTCGACCAGCTGGCCGACCGCGTGGCCGACGCGACGCGCCTCATCGTCAAGGGGGCTCACTCGTGAGCGCGGTCGTCTACGACCCCTACGACTACGCGGTCCACGAGGACCCGTACCCGTTCTACGCGCGGCTGCGTGACGAGGCGCCGGTGTACGAACACCCCGAGGGCGGGTTCTGGGCACTGTCGCGGCACGCCGACGTGAGTGCGGGGCTCAAGGACGTCAGGCGGCTGTCCAACCGCGACGGCGTCTCGCTCGACCCGGCCGCTTCGGGGGCGATCGCGCGCACCACGATGTCGTTCCTGGCGATGGACGCGCCGGAGCACCGGCGGCTGCGCAACCTCGTCTCGCGCGCGTTCACCTTCCGTCGGGTCGCCGCGCTCGAGCCGCGCATCCGGGAGATCACGCTCGGGCACCTGCTGCCGGCGCTCGACGAAGGAGCGTTCGACTTCATCGAACGCGTCGCCGGCACGGTGCCGATGGACGTCATCTCCGAGCTTCTGGGCGTGCCGGTCGCCGACCGCGCGGAGCTGCGCCGCCTCGCCGACCTCGTGGTGCACCGCGACGAAGGCGTGCGCGACGTGCCGCTGGCCGCGGCCGAGGCCGCGATCACGCTCATCCAGTACTACGACGGGATGATCCGCGAGCGTGAGGCCAACCCGACCGACGACCTCACGTCGGGGCTCATCGAGGCGAACGTCGACGGCGAACGCCTCACCGGGCGCGACATCATCGCCGTCGTCTTCCTGCTCGTCGTCGCCGGCAACGAGACCACCACGAAGCTGCTCGGCAGCTGCTGGTACTGGGCGGGCCGCAACCCGGAGCAGAAGGCGAAGGCGTTCGCCGGCGGCGCCGCCGTCGAGCGGTGGGTCGAGGAGACGCTGCGCTACGACGGCTCCACGCAGATGCTCGCACGCACCGCGCTCGAGGACATCCCGCTGCACGGGCGCACCATCCCGAACGGCGCCCGCGTGCTGCTCCTGCTCGGCGCGGCCAACCGAGACCCGCGCGTGTTCCCCGAGCCCGACCGGTACGACCTCGACCGCGACAATCGCGAGCTCGTGAGCTTCGGCGCCGGGCAGCACTTCTGCCTGGGCGCTCCGCTGGCCCGCATGGAGGCGCGCGTCGTGCTCGAGGAGCTCGTCGCCCGCATCGCGGACTACGACATCGACCTGTCCGGCGTGCGGCGCACGCACTCGATCAACGTGCGCGGCCTGTCCGCGCTCCCGACCAAGGTGGTGCCCCGGTGACGACCGTTGACCTGCGCGAGCCCGAGCTGGTGTCGGGCTCCGACCCCGAGGACGGCCACCTCCAGGAGCTGCGCACCGACCCGATCGGCCTGCTGCGCCGCATCCGCGCGGAGAAGGGCGACGTCGGCGCGTTCCTGCTGAAGGACCGCCGGGTCACCGTGCTGTCCGGCGCCGAGGCGAACGAGTGGTACTTCCGCTCCGATGACCAGATCCTCGACCAGGGCGCGGCCTACCCGTTCATGACGCCGATCTTCGGCACCGGCGTGCTCTTCGACGTGCCGCCCGAGCGGCGTCGGGAGATGCTCAACAACCAGGCGCTGCGCGGCCAGATGATGAAGGGCCACGCCGAGACCATCGCGGCCGAGGTGGAGCGCGCGGTGGCCGACTGGGACGGGCCGGGCGAGCTCGACCTGCTCGACTGGTTCGCCGAGCTGACGATCTACACGTCGTCCGCCTGCCTCGTCGGCAAGAAGTTCCGCGAGGAGCTCGACGGGCGCTTCGCGCACCTGTACCACGACCTCGAGCGCGGCACCGATGCGATCGCCTTCGTCGACCCGTACCTGCCGATCGAGAGCTTCCGCAAGCGCGACGAGGCCCGCGCGGGGCTCGTGCGACTGATCGAAGGGATCATCGCCGGTCGCGAAGGCGTCGAAGTGACCAAGGAGACGCGCGATCTGCTCGACATCCTGCTGATGGTCCCCGGAGACGACGGCGTCTCGCGCCGCTTCAGCGCCGACGAGATCACCGGGATCTTCATCTCGATGATGTTCGCCGGTCACCACACGACGTCCGGCACGGCCGCGTGGACGCTCATCGAGCTGCTGCGCCACCCCGACGTCCTGGCGCAGGTCGTCGCCGAGCTCGACAGCCTGTACGACGAAGGCGCCGAGGTGAGCTTCCAGGCGCTGCGCGAGATCCCACTGCTCGAGGCGGCGCTCAAGGAGACGCTGCGCCTGCACCCGCCGCTCATCCTGCTGCTGCGCGTGGCCACCGAGGACCTCGAGGTCGAGGGCTACCGCATCCACAAGGGGGATCTGGTCGCTGCGAGCCCGGCCATCAGCAACCGCATCCCCGAGGACTTCCCCGACGCCGACGTGTGGGACCCGACGCGCTACCTCGACCCGCGTCGCGAGGACGACAACAACCCGTGGACGTGGATCCCGTTCGGAGCCGGCAAGCACCGCTGCGTCGGGGCGGCGTTCGCGATGATGCAGCTCAAGGCGATCTTCTCGGTGCTGCTGCACCGCTACGAGTTCGCGCTCGCCCAGCCGTCCGAGACCTACCGCGACGACCACTCGAAGATGGTCGTCCAGCTCGAGCAGCCGTGCGTCGTCACCCGCCGGCCGCGGGCGCGCTCGTGAACGACCGCTCGCACGGCCGACTGAAGGTGGTGGTCGACCGCGACCTGTGCCAGGGGCACGCCATGTGCGAGCTCGAGGCGCCGGACGTCTTCTCCGTCGACAAGAAGGGAAACCTGACAGTGTTGGACGAATCGCCCCCTTCGTCCCTACGCTCCGAGCTCGAGAAGGCCGCCCGCTTCTGCCCGACGCACGCCCTGACCATCGAGGAGGGCTGACGACGTGCCGTCGTTCCCGCGCGCCGAGCTGGACGAGATGATCGAGCGCTGGCTCGCCGCGAACAAGGCGTGCGAGGCGGCGGGTGACTGGAAGCCCCTCGCGGACCACTACACGGAGGACGCCACCTACGGCTGGAACCTGGGTCCCAAGGAGGACTTCATGGCCGTCGGCCGGGAGGAGATCCGCGAGATCGCACTCGGCCTCGAGATGGGCGGCCTTGACGGCTGGCAGTACCCCTACCAGGACTTCATCGTCGACGACCAGCGCGGCTACGTGCTCGGCCTCTGGAAGCAGGTAGCCGACCAACCGCGCAAGGACGGGTCGCCCTACGAGATCGGCGGCATCGGCGGCAGCTGGTTCCGCTACGCCGGTGACTGGAAGTGGGACTGGCAGCGCGACTTCTTCGACTTCGGCAACGCCACTGCGCTGTTCATCGAGATGATCCAGGACGGCGTGCTCTCCGAAGGCATGAAGCGCCGCATGCAGCGCGCGGCGACACCTGGCCGCCTGCCCGGCCACTACGAGATCGGGAAGGCGCCTGCCCCGCTGTGGCCGTGAGCGCCGACCCGAGCACGCGGGTCATCAACCTCGCCGACCTCTTCGAGGTCGTGGCCGGAGCGGCCCCCGACCGGCTGGCCATCGTCTGCGGCGACAGCCGGTCGACCTACGGCGACCTCGATCGCCGTGCCAACCGCGTGGCCCATGCGCTCACCGCGGCCGGGGTCGGCACCGGCGACGTCGTCGGCATCCACGCGCGCAACCGCATCGAGTGGATCGAGTCGATGATCGGTGCGCTCAAGCTGCGCGCGACCCCGATCAACGTGAACTTCCGCTACGTCGCGGCGGAGCTCGCCCACGTCTACGCGAGCGCCGGCCTGCGCGCGCTGGTCGTGGAGCGTGAGTACGCCGCCGTTGCCGCCGCGGCCGCGCGCGACGTCCCGTCCCTCACCGCGTTCCTCGTGCTCGAGGACGGCTCGGACGCCGCCGTGCCCGACGGCTTCGCCCCCTTCGAGCCCGCCCTCGCGGTCGTCGACGACGTGAACGACTTCGCGCCGCGTTCGCCCGACGACCCGTTCGTGCTGTTCACCGGAGGCACGACCGGCCTGCCGAAGGGCGTCGTCTGGCGGTCGGAAGACATCTTCCGCGCGGCCATGGAGCACGGCGGGCCCGAGGCGCGCCTGCGCGACCCCGCGCAGCTCGTCGAGCGCGCGGCCAACCCGCCGCTGGTCATGGGCCTGCTGGCCCCGCTCATGCACGGTGCCGCGCAATGGAGCCTCTGGATCTCGCTCACCACCGCCGGCACCTACGTCCTCTGGCACGGTCGCACCTTCGATGCGCCCGAGATCTGGCGCCTGCTCGCCCGCGAACGCGTGCAGATGGTCGGACTGGTCGGCGATGCGATGGCGCGCCCGCTCGCTGACGCGCTCCCGCACATGACGGACTGCGACCTCTCCGCTCTCGTCGGGATCGCGAGCGGGGGAGCGGCGCTGTCGCCCGCGGTGCGCGAAGCGCTCGTCGCTGCGAAGCCCGGGCTCGTCATCATCGACGGCTACGGCGCGTCGGAGACCGGCTACCACGGCACCGGCACCGGAGCGGTCGACGGTGAGACCGGTCCGTTGTTCCACGTCGGTGGCGACACCGCGGTCCTCGACGACGACCTGAAGCCGGTCGTGCCGGGCAGCGAGCAGGTCGGGAAGGTCGCGCGCACCGGCCACATCCCGCTCCGCTACCTCGGCGATCCGGACAAGACCGCAGAGGTGTTCCGCACCGACGCGTCCGGCACGCGGTGGGTCGTTCCCGGTGATCTCGCGACCGTCGGTGCCGACGGGCAGATCCACCTGCTCGGCCGCGGCAGCACCGTCATCAACACCGGCGGCGAGAAGGTCTACCCGAGCGAGGTCGAGGGGGCCGTCAAGCACCACCCGGCGGTCCTCGACGTGCTCGTGGTCGGTGTGCCGGACGCGCGCTTCGGGGCGAGGGTCGCGGCCGTCGTCGCGCTGCGGGACCGGCAGTCGGCCACCGATGCGGAGCTCGACGCCGTCACGCGTGAGAACGTCGCCGGGTACAAGGTGCCGCGGCTGTGGGTCCGGGTGCCGGAGGTGCGGCGCACGCCCGCGGGCAAGCCGGACTACCGCTGGGCCGCCGCACAGGCAGCCGCGGCGCAGGAGGTGAGCGCGTGACCGGCAAGGGCGAGCACGCCCGTCGCGACGACATCGACTTCGTCAGCGGCGCCTTCTGGGGCGCGAACCCGCACGAGCAGCTCACGTGGGTGCGCGAGAACGCGCCGGTCTACTGGGACGGACGCGCGTGGGGCATCTCGCGCTACGAAGACGTGCGTGAGGTGTCCAAGCGCCCCGACCTCTTCGGCAACGCACAGGGCATCCGCCCGGACGCGCCCGCGATGCCGCAGCTCATCGACACCGACGCGCCCGTGCACACGCACCGCCGTCGGCTGGTGAGCCGCGGCTTCACGCCGCGGCGCGTGAAGGACCTCGAGGCGAAGACGCGCGCATGGTGCGACGACATCATCGACGACGTCTGCGAGCGCGGGGAGTGCGAGTTCGTCAGCGAGGTCGCGGCGGCGCTGCCGATGGCGATGATCGGCGACGCGCTCGGGTTCCCGCTCGAGGAGCGCGCGACGCTGCTGAAGTGGTCCGACGACATGCTCACCGGGCTCAACGGGCTGCTCGACGCGGAAGGCGAGGTCGTGCTCCGCGCAGCCGAGGCCTACGCGGCGTTCCGCGAGTACATCATCGGCGCGATCGAAGAACGCCGTCGCGAGCCGACCGACGACCTGCTCTCGATCCTCGTCGAGGCGGACGTGGACGGGTCCGCGCTCGATGACGAAGAGGTCATCCACGACGCGCTGCTCATCCTCGTCGGCGGCGACGAGACCACGCGGCATGTGATCAGCGGCGGGCTGTACCAGCTGCTGCAGCACCCGGACCAGCTGCGTGCAATGCAGCAGGATCCTGCGCTCATCCCCACCGCGGTCGAGGAGATGCTGCGCTGGGTGTCGCCCATCAAGAACATGGCCCGCACCGTCGTGCGGGACACGACGTTCGGCGGTCAGCGCATGGAGGCGGGCGACAAGCTGGTCCTGCTCTACCCGTCGGCGAACCGGGACGCGGCCGCGTTCACCGACCCGTTCCGGTTCGACATCCGCCGCACACCGAACGACCACATCGCGTTCGGCCTCGGCCCGCACTTCTGTCTGGGCAACAGCCTCGCCCGCCTCGAGCTCGTGTGCCTGTTCGAGCACCTGCTGCGCCGGCTGCCGGACATCGCGCTCGTGAGCCAGGAGGAACCGGCCTACCGCGCGGCGAACTTCGTCTCCGGGTACGAGCGCCTGCCCGTCACGTTCACACCGACGGCGCCGCTCGCGCGGCGCGAGGGGGCGGCATGAGCGATCCGCAGCGATGAGCGACCTGCAGCGATGAGCACGGTGCGCGGCCGGCGCCGTGCGGGCGTCGTGGGGGCGATCGCGTGCGCGGCGGTCGCCGGCTGCGGCGCGCGGCTCACGCCGGTGCAGCACGCCGCCGGTGCGCAGCTGGCCGCGGGCCACCACACCGGCACC
>DASZYF010000004.1:0-4768 GCA_035545535.1 Mycobacteriales bacterium
TTCCGCTGCCCGCAGGACCTGCCGAGCGACATCCCGCAGGCGCAGCGCGCCCAGATCTGCGCAAGCCTCGCCACGGGCCATCCGGGCGACGTGCCGCAGCCCGCGACCGCGAGGGTGTCGCCCAGCCCCTGATGTGACGCAGAGCACGGTCCGACGCGCCGGGAACGTGCTTGCTGGGCTGCGTACTCTTGTTAGCAGGGAGCCGAGATCCGGCTCCCGGCCAGGCCGCCCCCACCCCCGTAGGAGGCCTCCCGTGACGACGCTGCGCGCCGAGCGCCGCATCGCCGCCGATCCGACCTCGGTCGCGCTGCTCCTCGCCGGCCCCACCGCCGTCGACCTGTGGCCCGGCTCGCACCGGGCGGGCGAGTCCGAGGGCCGCCTCCGCGTCGAGGCCGACATCCCTCAGCAGGGACCGCACGACGTCTACGTGACCATCGACGCGCCGCTGCGCACGCCGGTGGCGTTCATCTGCCGGTTCGTCGCCGAGCAGCCCCAGCTGGGGCTGCACGTCGACGGGGAGCTGACGCTCGCCTACGACGGCCCGGACGCGACGCTCGCCTCCATCGCGCTCGAGGTGACCACCCGCGTGGCGTCGACCCCGGAGAAGCTGTCGATCGCCACGGACCGCGCCGAGGCCTTCCTCGGCAACCTCGCTCGCGTCGCCGAAGAAGCCGCCGCCGCGGCCTGACCGCGACGCCTGCGCCGGACGCCCCCCAACCAGCCGACATCGGACTTGTGGCAGATCTCCCGCGGGTTCTGCTGCCACAAAGCCGATGTCGACGGCTAGGCGAGCGGCGGGAGGGTCGCGCCGCTCCGCAGCGCGGTGCGCAGGGCGTCGACGTCGACGCCGTGCCGCACCTCCCCGGCGTAGGCGTCGAGCGTCAGCGCGGCGCGCTCACGCAGGCGCGCGTGACCGACGTCGTTGCCGCGCTTCGCGTGCTCGAGCGCGACGACGGCCTGCGTGACCCCGCGCCAGAAGTCGCGCTCCTCGCCGGTCGTTCCCTTCCACACCTGTTCGAGGACCTCGTGCGCCGCGTACGGGTCGTTCGCGTCGACGAGGCGCTGCGCCTCCACGAGCGCCGGATGGGTCACCCCGCGGTCACTTCGTGTCGTCGAGCCACGCGAGCAGGTCGGCCGTCACCGCGGCGGGCTGCTCCTCGTGCGGGAAGTGGCCGAGGCCCTCGTAGCTGCGCCAGTCGAAGCGCGCGCCGGCGAACTGCGACGACAGCTGCGCCGTCGCCGGCAGGACGCACGGATCGGCGGCGCCGTGCAGGTGGAGCACCGGCACCTGCACCGGTCGGCTGACGAGCTTCGCGAACGTGTGCCCGCTCGGGCGCAGCTGCGAGCGCAGCGACCACCGGTAGTACTCGAGCGCGCTGTGCGCGGCACCGGGGATCTGCATCGCTTCGCGGCACCGCTTCTCGGTCTCGGGGTCGGGGAAGCTCGGCCCGCCCCAGCCGTGCAGCAGCCGCGCCACCTCGTCGGCGTCGTCGTCCTGCAGCCAGCCGTCCGCGCGCGGCATCTGGAACCGGAACATGTACGACGACGCCTTGAGCTGCCCTGTCTTCGGCCGGCGTGCGGCCTGCAGCATCGCGAGCCGATGCGCGACCGACAGCACGGCGAAGCGCCGCACGACCTCGGGGTGCGTGCACGCGACGTCCCACGCGAGCGCGCCGCCCCAGTCGTGGCCGATCACCGTCGCGGGCGTCTTGCCGAGCGCGCGGATGAGACCGGCGAGGTCGGCGGACAGCGTGAACCCGTCGTAGCCCCGCGGCGGCTTGTCGCTCGCGCCGTAGCCCTTGAGGTCCGCGGCCACCGCGTGGTAGCCCGCCTCGCCGAGCGCCACCAGCTGGTGCCGCCACGACCACCAGAACTCGGGGAACCCGTGCAGCAGAAGCACTGTGGGCGCGTCCGGGTCGCCGTGCTCGGCGACGTGGAAGCGCTGCCCACCGGCCGCCACCTCGCGGTGCCGCCACGGGCCCGGCACGAGGACGACGGACGGCTCGGGCGCCGCCGCGTCGGAGCGGTAGAGCTCGTCGGGCACGTCAGGTGTGGTGCGGGCGCGCGGCCGCGATGTCGGCCTTCGCGCCCTCGATCGCGCTCGTCGGCGCCTTGAGCTTCTTGAGCGACAGGACACCGGCGAACGCCGCGCCGCCGGCGACGGCGAGGAGCACGAGCATCACGACGAGGAACGCGAGCCACAGCGACAGGCCGGCGGCCGCGAGCCCGAACCCGAAGCACATGACGCCGGCCATGACGGCGAAGAACGCGAGCACCGCCGCGACGCCGAAGCCGGCCCCGCCGATCGCGCCCTTCTTCACCGCGTCCTGCAGCTCGGCCTTCGCGAGCTCGACCTCCTTGCTGACGAGCAGGGAGATGTCGCGCTGCGCGTTCTGCACCAGGTCACGCACCCGGCGCTCACCGTTCAACGGCGTCGTGCCGTTGGGCGGTGCGGGGTCGGTGATCGTCACGCCCGTGCGCACATCCGTGAGCACCGCGGTCCCGGTGTCGTCCGTCGCCTCGGTCATCGCGTGGTCCTCTCAGTCCTCGGCCGACGCGGTGCCCATGCGGGCACCGATCGCGTCGACCACGGTGGGGTCGGCGAGCGTGGTGACGTCGCCGAGCTCGCGGTGCTCGGCCACGTCGCGGAGCAGCCGTCGCATGATCTTGCCGCTGCGCGTCTTCGGCAGCTCAGGGGTGATGAGGATCTGCCGGGGCTTGGCGATCTTCCCGATCTCGTTGGCGACGTGCTCGCGCAGCTCCTGCACGAACGCCTCGCCGCTGACGGCGTCCTCGGCGATCTTCTCCGCGGTGCCCGCGCGCACGGTGACGAACGCGACGATGCCCTGACCGGTGGTGGGGTCGGTCGCGCCGACCACGGCGGCTTCCGCCACCGAGGGGTGCGACACGAGCGCCGACTCGACCTCGGTGGTCGAGATGCGGTGACCGCTGACGTTCATCACGTCGTCGACCCGGCCGAGCAGCCAGATGTCGCCGTCGGGGTCGCGCTTGGCCCCGTCGCCCGCGAAGTACATGCCGTCGAAGCGCGACCAGTAGGTGTCGATGAACCGCTGGTCGTCGCCCCAGATGCCGCGCGTCATGCCCGGCCACGGGTCGGTGAGCACGAGGTAGCCGCCGCCGCCGTTCGGGACCGGCCGGCCGTCGTTGTCGACGACGTCGGCGCCGATGCCGGGGAACGGGGTCTGCGCCGCGCCGGGCTTCGTCGCGGTGATGCCGGGCAGCGGCGTGATCATGATGCCGCCGGTCTCGGTCTGCCACCAGGTGTCGACGACCGGGCAGCTGTCGTGACCGATGACGCGGCGGTACCAGATCCACGCCTCGGGGTTGATCGGCTCACCGACGCTGCCGAGCACGCGCAGCGACGACAGCTTGTGCTTGGCGGGCAGCTCCTCGCCCCACTTCATGAACGTGCGGATCGTCGTCGGTGCCGTGTAGAGGATCGTCACGCCGTACTCGTCGACGATCTGCCACCACCGGTCCTTCGTCGGGGTGTCCGGCGTGCCCTCGTACATCACCGACGTCGCGCCGTTCGCGAGCGGCCCGTACACGATGTAGGAGTGGCCGGTGACCCAGCCGACGTCGGCCGCGCACCAGTAGACGTCGGTCGCGTCGTGCAGGTCGAACACCATCCGGTGCGTCGTGCTCACGTGCGTGAGGTAGCCGCCGCTCGTGTGCAGGATGCCCTTAGGCTTGCCCGTGGTGCCGCTCGTGTAGAGCAGGAACAGCGGGTGCTCGGCGTCGAAGTCCTGCGCGTCGTGCGTCGTCGGTTGCTGGTCGACGATGTCGTGCCACCACACGTCGCGGCCATCGGTCCACGCGACGTCCTGCTCGGTGCGCTTGACGACCAGGACCTTGTCGACGCCGCCGACCTTCTCGATCGCCTCGTCGACCGCGGGCTTCAGCGCCGAGGGCGCGCCCCTGCGGTAGCCGCCGTCGGAGGTGATGACGACCTTGGCCTTCGCGTCGTCGATGCGGTCGGCCAGCGCCTGCGCGCTGAACCCGCCGAACACGATGCTGTGCGGGGCGCCGATGCGGGCGCACGCGAGCATCGCGACGACCGTCTCCGGCAGCATCGGCATGTAGATGCAGACGCGGTCACCGGCCTGCACGCCCAGCTCGGTGAGCGCATGCGCGGCCTGCGCCACCATCCGGTGCAGGTCGGCGTAGGTGATCGTGCGGGTGTCGCCCGGCTCGCCGATCCAGTGGTAGGCGACCCGCTCGCCGAGACCGTTGGCGACGTGCCGATCGACGCAGCTCACGCTCACGTTCAGCCGACCGCCGACGAACCACTTCGCGAACGGCGGGTTCGTCCAGTCGAGCACCTCGTCCCACGGCTTGCTCCACTGCAGGCGACGCGCCTGCTCGGCCCACCACGCGAGCCGGTCCTTCGCGGCGTCCGCGTAGACCGAGGGCTGCGCGATCGCGTCCTTCGCCAGGTCGGCCGGCGGGGCGAACGAGCGGGTCTCGACGGCCAGGGCGGAGAGCGCGGTGGAGTCATCGGTCACAGCACCCATCCCATACCCACCGCAGGAACGGGACAAGTTCGGACGCCTACGTTGCCGTTGTGACGGATCCGCTGGCCCGGGTGGCGGCGCTGCCCGGCGTGGCCTCGGCCGCGGACGAGGCCCGCCGTGCGGTCGACCGGCTGCTGGCCTCGCGCGTGCTGCGCAACCGCTCCGGGGAGGTGACCGGCGAGGTCGCGCTGCGCGACGCCCGCGCGTCGGCCGCGCTCGACGGGCCGGTCCCG
>DASZYF010000005.1:0-82753 GCA_035545535.1 Mycobacteriales bacterium
CGCTCGGCGACGGCGGCCGCGAGGCCGGCGTGCGCCGGGTCGGTGAGCAGCACCGGAGCCTCCAGCGCGGTGACGATCGCGGCGAGCTCCGCGGCGGTGAGCCGGGTGCCGAGCGGTGCGTAGGGCCGTCCGCGGGACGACCCGGCGAGCAGCAGCGCGGTGGCGCCGGGCACGTCGTCGACGAGGCCGGGCAGCGGTGTGCCGGGCGGGACGGCGAGGCCGTCGATGAGGGCGGCCGCGCCGCCCGCGCGCTCGAGCAGCTCGGTCCATGACCAGCTCTGCTCGCGGGTCACCACGGCGCGGCGATCGGCCGCGGCGTGGCGGTGCACGTGGGCCGACCAGCCGGCGAACGGCGTCACCGGGCCCGCTGCCTCGAGGCGACGTCCTCCCGCACCGTCGAATCATCTACCCTTTTCGACATGACGGGTCGCGAAGCGTGGATCATCGACGGTGTCCGGTCGCCGCGGGGCAAGGGCAAGGCGACCGGCTCGCTGCACGCGCTGCACCCGCAGGAGATCCTCGCCCAGGTCCTGAACGCCCTGCGCGACCGGGTCGGGTTCGACCCGCTCGACGTCGAGGACGTCATCGCGGGGAACGGCAACCAGACCGGCGAGCAGGGCGGGGACATCGGCCGCATGGCGGTGCTCACCGCGGGTTGGCCGATCGAGACGCCCGGCGTCGTGCTCAACCGCTTCTGCGGTTCGGGGCAGCAGGCGGTGACGTGGGCGGCGATGGGCGTGATGTCCGGCCAGCAGGACCTCGTGATCGGCTGTGGCGTCGAGTCGATGTCGCGCTGGGACCCGGCGCTCGCATCCCGCCTCGACGGCGACAACCCCCACCTCATGCAGCGTCATCCGATCGTCCCGCAGGGGATCAGCGCCGACCTCATCGCGACGCTCGAGGGGTTCTCACGGGCCGACGTCGACGCCTACGCGCTGCAGAGCCAGGAGCGCTGCGAGAAGGCGATGGCCGAAGGTCGGTTCGACGGATCGGTCGTGCCCATCCACCACCTCGACGGCACGCTCGCGCTCGACCGCGACGAGCACCCGCGCGCGGGGACGACGCTCGAGGGCCTCGCGGCGCTGAAGCCGTCGTTCGCGCGGATGGGCAGTGAGCTGATGCCCGGCTACGACGCCCCCTTCGACGAGCTGGCCAAGCGCGTCTACCCGCAGGTGAGCGAGATCGACCACGTCCACCACGCGGGCAACTCGAGCGGCGTCGTCGACGGGGCCGCCGCGATCCTGGTGGCGTCGCCGGAGTACGCGAAGGCGCACGGGCTCCGCCCGCGGGCCAAGGTCCGCGCGACGGCCGTCGCCGGGGCGGAGCCGGTCATCATGTTGACGGCACCGACGCCCGCGGGTCGCAAGGTCGTCGCGAAGGCGGGGATGGCGCTCGGCGACGTCGACCTGTGGGAGATCAACGAGGCGTTCGCCGCGATCCCGATGAAGACGACGCGTGACCTCGGGCTCGACCCGGCGATCGTCAACGTCAACGGCGGCGCGATCGCGCTCGGCCACCCGATCGGCGGGACCGGCCCGATGCTCATCCAGACCGTGCTCGACGAGCTCGAGCGGCGCGACCTCACCGTGGGCGGCGTGCTGATGTGCACCGGCGGTGGCATGGGCACCGCCACCATCATCGAACGCATCTGAGCGGCGGTGTCCGGCGCGCGACGCTTCCTGCACACCAACCTCAACACCGCTGACGCAGCGGCGGCGAGCGCGTTCTACCGCGACGCGTTCGGGCTGCGCGTCGTCATGCAGACGCGGAGCGATCCGGTCGACGGGGCGCTCTACGGCACGCCGGGCGTCGACACGCACAGCGATGCGACGTTCCTCTACGACGACCGCGGTCCGCGCCAGGCGGTCGGGCTCGAGCTCCAGGAGTGGTACCGGCCCCCTGTCGACGGCGAGCTGTACGCGGACGTGCGCACGCCCGGCATGCAGGCGCTCGGTCTGGCGGTCCCGACGCTCGACGGGCTCGAGGAACGGGTCGTCGCCCACGGCGGCCGCGTCGTCGCCCGACTCGACAGCGATCTCCGCGGGTCGGGAGAGCCGACGATGTGGATCCGTGATCGCGACGGCGTGCTCGTCGAGGTCGCCGAGCAGGGCGGCATCCCCGGGACCCGCCTGCAGCGCCTCGTGGTGAGCACGGCCGATGTCGACGCCGCCCTGCGCTTCTACGCCGCCGTCGGGTTCGGGCCCGCTGCGCAGCACCGCGTCGACGACGCGCCGGCCGTGATGCCCACCGCGCCGGACGGTGGTGGCCTCGACGCCCACGACCTGCGCCTGCCCGACGATCCCGGGTTCGCGCTGCTGCTGCTCGCGTGGGACGAGCCCGCTGCCGGCGCGGCCTACGACCGTCCGTGGCACCGCGGGCTGTACCGGTGCGCGCTCGCCGTCGACGACGTCCGGGCCGAGCACGCGCGACTCGTCGGGGCGGGGTTCGACCGCGTCGACCCCCCGACGACGGTCCCGATGGCGGGCACGAAGGTCGGCGACCTCACCGTGTGCTTCCTGCGCGACCCGTTCGGCGTCACCGTCGAGCTCGTCGAGCGGCCGCGGGCCGCGTTCGCCTGACCCCGGGCGCTACGGCTGACCCGGCCGCAGCGCGACGAAGAGCCCGTGCGCCTCGGCGACCAGCGCGTCCCCGTCGTGCAGCGTCGCCGACAGGAAGCGCTTGCGGCCTTCCTCGCGGTCGAACCGCGCATGCATCACCAGCTCCGCGCCGATGCGGGCGATCGAGCGGAAGTCGACGTGCAGGTACGCGGTGCGTGATCGCGGTTCCCGCTCGGTGTTGGCCAGCCGGCCGAGGACCTCGTCGAACACGAGGGGGATCGCGCCGCCGTGGGCGGCCCCGCCGCCGCCCAGGAAGTAGGAGGTGAAGGTCACCCGGGCCGTGACCTCGTCATGGGTCCACGCGTCGACGATGAGCTTCGGCACCATCGTCTGGCCGCGACCATCGACCATCAGGTGGCCGAAGGGACGGCCGCGCTCGCCCACGCGGTGCGGCGCCAGTCGGTCGGCGATCGCGCCGAGCTGCGCCGTGAGCTCGCTCAGCACGTCCGTGGGCGGCCGCGACTCGGCGATCGCGTCGAGCGCCCGGCGCAGCTCGGTCACCATCGCCTCGAACTGCTCCGCGTCCGGGCCCTCGTGGCGGCCCGGCTGCCAGCCCGACACGGCGGCCAGCGGCTCGCCGCCGACTCCTACCTCACTCATGGCGCTCCTGATCGGTCGTCACGGCACGTACGGGCTGTCGTGGCCGGTGGCGAGGCGCAGCACGACCAGGGGGACGACCAGCATCACGAAGAACGTCACCTGGAACGTGAGCAGCCAGGCGCCGAACCGCTTCAGCTCGTGCCGGGCGCCCCGTTCCGCCGGGTCGAGGCCGAACGTCCGCTCGATCACGTTCGGCCCGGCCGCGCCCGGCTTGCCGGCGACGTAGGCGATGAGGTTCGGCCACCCGACCATCAGCGACACCGGCCACAGCAGCGGTTGCGAGCCGCGGGCGAAGTGCCACACCGGTCCGAAGCCCGGGTCGTAGGTCCACCACCCGAGGTAGGCCGCGGTCGACTCGAGCGAGAGGTCGAACAGGAAGTTCACCGGGATCGACAGCACGAGCACGGCCTTGAGCAGGGTCCACCCGCGCCGCCGCGCGAGCCACGACCCGAGCGCCAGCACGGCCGCGGCGTGGAGCGTCCAGTAGACGCCGTACGCGAACGGCATGAAGTAGGGATCGGTGGGCGTGTGCCAGGGGAGCCAGTCCCAGGAGTAGGAGAGGAAGCGCGGGCTGTAGCGCAGGTGCTGGCCCCAGTCGCCGATCGTCTCCATCCAGAACGTCGACATGGAGCAGACGACGAACAGGAACAGCCAGGTGAGCTGCCGCTGGCGCCGGCAGGCGCGGACCGCGACGGCGAGGATCACGACGGTCGCGGCCGGGATCACGTAGTCGAACACCCACAGCCCGACCGGGTGCAGCACCCCCGGTGGGACCGGCACCCCACCGCGCGGGGCGGTCACTCCAGGATGTCGAGGACGCGGTTGGTCTGCTCGTGCTCGAGCAGGCCGGCGACCACGTCGAGGTGCTTGCGCCAGTGCGCCTCGGCGCCGGCGCCGTCACGGGCGCGCAGCAGCGTGAGCAGCTTCTCGTAGGAGCGGATCGCGCGGCGGCGCTCCCGCCGGGACTCGTCCGGGTCCGCCACCGACTTGCGCGCCATCGTGCTCGACAGCTGCCGCTCGACGATGACGTTGAGCATCCCGGCCATCATCGTCAGCGTGGGGCTGCCGGACAGCTCGAGCAGCCGCTGGTGGAACTCGACCGCACCGATCGCGAAGGCCTGCGGGTCCTCGCCGCGGGCGCGCTCCTCTCCGAGCACCTCTTCGAGGGCGTCGAACGCCTCGTCGTCGCCCCGCTCCGCCAGCAGGCGCACCGCGACGGGCTCGACCGCCGACCGCGCGAGCAGGATGTCGGCGAGCGTGGCGCCGGACAGCTGCAGCTGCAGGCCCGCCGAGCGCGCGACCACCTCGGGCCCGGGCACGGTGACGCGCGCCCCGGTGCGCGAGCCGCGGCGGAGCTCGACGAGGCCTTCGGACTCGAGCACCCGGACCGCTTCGCGCAGGGTCGGCCGGCTGACCGCGAACATCTCCATCAACGCCGCTTCCTGCGGCAGGAACTCACCGTCGGACAGCTCACCGTCGACGATCATCCGGCGCAGCCGGCGGGCGACGAGCTCGCCCGTCTTCGGCGGACGGACTGGGTTCGCGGCCGCGGCGCGCGCCGGGGCCTCGGTGCGCAGCGACATGGTTGCCTCTCAGCCGGGGTGTCCCAGTGAGGTTACTCAGTGAGATAACCCACGGGAACGCGCTTGCTGGGCCAACATAACTGACTTAGTATCCTTACTTGTGACCGGTGGGCTGGAGGCGATGCTCGCCCGCCTGCTCGCCGAGGCCCCGCCGGACGCCCCGGCCATCCACGCCGGCGAGCGCTGGTGGACCTGGGGCGAGGTCGTCGCGCTCGCGCGCGAGCTCGACGCGGTCCTGCCCGCGGCGCAACCCGGCGGGCGGGTCGGCGTGGTCCTGCGCAACCGCGCACCCCATGCCGCGGCCGTCGCCGCGATCCTCGCGCGGGGCCGCACCGTCGTGACGTTCTCACCTCTGCAGCCGCCCGAACGGCTGCGGGCCGACGTCGAGGCGGCGAAGCCTCAGGTGCTCGTCGGCACGAGCGACGACCTCGACGCCGCCGGCCTCGTCGGCGACGCCGACCGCCTCGTGGTGCGCATCGACGACGGCCGCGCCGTCGCGGAGGGCACCGCGCCGGCCGGTGAGCCGACGCCGGGGGTGGCGGTCGAGATGCTCACCAGCGGCACGACCGGGCCACCGAAGCGGGTGCGCCTCGGCTGGGCGCAGCTCGACGTCGCGCTCACCCCGAGCGGTCCGGTCGACGACACCACCCTGCTCGCGAGCGGGGTCGTCCTCGTCACGACGCCCCTCGTGCACATCGGCGGGTTCTGGGGCCTGCTGGCCGCGCTGCGCGCGGGCCGCAAGGTCGCGCTGCTCGAGCGCTTCGAGCTCGACGCGTGGGTGCGCGCCGTCGAGGAGTTCCGGCCGATCACCTGCGGCCTCGTGCCCGCGGCGATGCGCGCCGTGCTCGAGGCGAAGGTGCCGAAGGAACGGCTCGGGAGCCTCCGCGCGGTCACGACCGGCACCCAGGCCTGCCCGGTCGAGCTCGCCCAGGCCTTCACCGACGCCTACGACATCCCCGTCCTCGCGACCTACGGCGCCACCGAGTTCGCCGGCGCGGTGGCCGGCTGGACCGCTCCGCTGCACCGTCGCTGGTGGGACACCAAGCGCGGCAGCGTCGGCCGGGCCTTCCCGGGCTCCGAGCTGCGCGTCGTCGACCCCGCGACCGGCGAGCTCCGCGCGGACGGCGCGCAGGGGGTGCTCGAGGTCCGCTCGCAGCAGATGCCCGACGGCGGGACCGACTGGGTGCGCACCAGCGACCTCGCCCGCATCGACGCCGACGGCTTCCTCTTCATCGACGGTCGCGTCGACGACGTCATCGTGCGGGGTGGCTTCAAGGTGCAGCCGACGACGGTCCAGACCGCGCTCGAGCGGCACCCCGCCGTGGTGGAGGCCTGCGTCTTCGGCCGCCCGGACGCGCGCCTGGGCGCGGTCCCGGTCGCCGGGGTCGAGGTGCGCAGCGAGGCCGACGCGCCGTCGGTCGCGGAGCTGCTCGCGTTCGCCCGCGAGCACCTGCTGCCCTACGAGGTCCCCACCTCGCTCGTGGTGACGACCGCGCTGCCGCGGACGCCGTCGCACAAGGTGAGCCGGCCGGAGCTGCTCGCCCTCATCGACGCCGCCTGAGCGCTCGCTACCCCAGCAGGCGGGCCAGGCGCCGGCGGTGCCACGCCGGCGTGCCCGCGAGCGCGTGGTCGGTCTGGATCCGCCGGACCAGCACGTGCACGTCGCTCTCCCAGGTGAAGCCCATCCCGCCGTGCAGCTGGATCGCCGTCCCGGCGACGCGCGCGCAGCCCGGCTTCGCGTAGGCCGCGGCGACGGACACCGCGTGTGCGCGCGCGTCCTCGTCGTCGGTCGCGAAGGACGCGGCCGCGGCCCGCACGGCGGCGGTCGCTGCCTCGACGGTCAGCGCCATGGTCGCGGCGTGGTGCTTCACCGCCTGGAACGAGCCGATGATGCGGCCGAACTGCTCGCGCTGCTGCACGTAGGCGACGGTCTGCGCGAGCAGGCGGGTGGCCGCGCCGACGGCGTCGGCCGCGACGTGCAGTGCGTACGCGTCGCTGATGACTGCGAGCACCGCGTCGTCGCCGGTCCACGCCGCGGGGGTGACGGTGACGCCGTCGAGCTCGACCATCGCGATCGGCCGGGTGACGTCGAGGGTCGTGCGGGGCGTGCGCGTGACGCCCGGAGCGGCGGTCTCGACGACGGCGAGCACCTCCCCGGCGTCGGTGCGCGCGGCGACGAGGAGCGCGTCGGCCTGGGCGCCGGACGCGACGGCCTCGACGCGGCCGGTGAGGACGAGCTCGCCGTCACCACCGGGCTTCCCGAGCACGGGCGGCTGCTCGGGCGCGGTGAGCGCCAGCACGAAGACGCCTCCGCCCGCGAGGCCGGACCGGCGGGCGAGCGCGCTCTCCACCACGGGCGCCGGCGACCCGGCGTGGCCGAGCTCCATCGCGACGACCGCGAGGTCGGCCTGGGTCCCGCCCTGATCGTCGTCGAGGAGCGTCAGCAGGCCGAGCTGCTCGGCTCCGGCGAGCGCCGCGGCGATGTCGTCGTCGTAGGACGGCTCGGTGCGCGCGTGCGCGAGCACGTCGCCGGACGAGGCCCAGCTGCGCACGGCATCGGCGAGGCTTGCCTGCTCCTCGGTCAGCAGCAGCGTCATCCCACCGCCTCGCGGGGCAGCCCGAGGCCGCGTTCGCTGATGACGTTGCGCATGATCTCCGAGGTGCCGCCGGCGATCGTGAACGCGCGGGCGTAGAGGTACATGTCCTGCCAGCGACCGTCGTCGATCGCGCCCCCGTCCCCCTCGACGAGGATCCCGTCGGGTCCGAGCACCTCGACGGCGAGCTCCGCCAGCGCGAGGTTCAGCTCGCTGTAGAGCAGCTTCCCCATCGGTCCGTCGGTGATGCCGGGGGTGCCGGCCTGCCAGCGCTCGCTCCCCAGCCGCACGAGCGCGGCGAGGGCCTCGATGGCGGCGTGCAGCTCGAGCAGCCGCTCCGTCGCCGCCGCGTCGAGGTGGGGCAGCGCGTCGCGACGCTGCCACAGCGCCGCGAAGGACTGCTGCAGGGCCACGACGCCGGCGCCCACCCCGCTGCGCTCGTGCGACAGCGACTCGTTCGCGATGGCCCAGCCCTGACCGGGCGCACCGATCATGTTCGTGGCCGGGATGCGCACGTCGTCGAAGAACACCTCGTTGAAGTCCGCGGTGCCCGTCATCTCGCGGAGCGGCCGCACGGTGACGCCGGCCGCCCGCATGTCGACGACGAAGGCGCTGATGCCCTTGTGCTTCGGGACGTCCGCGTCGGTGCGCGCGAGGAGGTAGCCGAGGTCGGCCCAGTGGCCGTTCGTCGTCCAGACCTTCTGGCCGTTCACGATGAAGTCGTCGCCCACGCGCTCGGCCTTCGTCCGCAGCGCGGCGAGGTCGCTGCCGGCGCCCGGCTCGCTGAAGAGCTGGCACCAGATCTCGTCGCCGGCGCGCATGCGGGCGAGGTGCGCGCTCTGCTGCTCGGGCGTGCCGTACGCGATGAGCGCGCGGGCGGCCAACATGTTGCCGGACACCGGACCGGGCGCGTAGGCGCGCGCGAGCTCCTCGGCGACGACGTCGTCACGGCGCGGGTCGTGATCCGCCACGCCCCCGTGCTCCACCGGCCAGTCCGCGCCGACGTAGCCCGCGGCGAACAGCTCGGCCGTCCAGCGCCGGAGCTCCTGCTGCTGCTCGCCGTCCTCGGGGCTGCGCACGCCCGCGCGGATGGGGAAGCGAGGGGCGCGCTCGTCGATGAACGCACGGACCTCCGCGCGGAAGGTGTCGAGCTCCGCGCTCACCGCGGCTCCCACTGCGGCCGCGCGAGCGTGGCGCGGTCGACCTGCGCGGTGCCGACCGGGTTGCCGAGCTGGGTGTAGAGCAGCCCGACCTGCTGGCCGCCGCTGCGGGTCATGTCGAGCGACTCCCAGATGGCCTTGACCGTCCCCTGCGTGGCGGCGGCCGGCTTCGCGGCGATCCGGGCGGCCAGCTCGGCGGCCCGGGCCCACACCGCTTCGCGGGAGCCCTCGACCACCTCGGACACCAGGCCGATCTGCTCGGCGCGCGCCGCGGTGACCCGTTCGTCGAGCCCGACGAGCGCGATCCGCAGGGCTTCGCCGAGCGGGATGCGGTGGGTGAGCCCGATCGGCTCCAGCGCCGCGACCAGCCCGTAGCTCACGTGCGGGTCGAAGAACGTGGTGTCGGAGGCACAGATCACGATGTCGGACTCGTTGATCCAGTAGAACGCGCCGCCCGCGGCCATCCCGTGCACGGCGCAGATGACCGGCTTCCAGACCTGGTTGGCCTTCGGCGCGAGCCGGCTGCCCGGGTCGAGCTCGCCCCAGAGCTCGTCGCCGCGGTCGTAGACCTCGACCACGTCGACACCGGTGCAGAACGCGCGGTCGCCGTTCGCGCGGAGCACCACCGCGTGCACGTCGTCGTCGACCCGGATCCGTGACCACACGTCGACGAACTCGTCCAGCATCTGCTGGTTGAACGCGTTCATCTTGTCCGGACGGTTCAGCGTGATGCTCGCGACGTTGTCGGCAACCTCGTACTGGATCGTCTCGTAGCTCATGACGTCATCCTCGGGGCTACCGCGGCGGCATGGCGGGGTCGAACGGCAGGCCGAGGACCTGTTCGGCGATGGTGTTGCGCTGGATCTCCGCGGTGCCGGCCCCGATCGTCGACGCGCGGGTCCGCAGCATCCCCACGACCCAGCGGCCCCGCTGGACGGCGTCCTCATCCTTCGGGCCGAGCGCACCGGCCGCGCCGAGCAGGTCGGTGGCGACGACGTGGAGCTCCTTCTCGAGCTCGCTGTTGTAGAGCCGCGACACCGATGCGGCGGCGCTCGGCTCCCCGGTCGCGACGATCGCGCCGACCGCGCGCAGGCCGTTGACATCCATGATGCGCACCCGGAGGTCGAGCTCGGCGAGGCGGCGTCGGACGCCGACGTCCTCGGTGGCGCCGCGTTCGCGGGCGAGCTCGATCAGCTCATCCATGACCCGCCGGTAGAAGGTGCCCTGGTTGAGGGCACCGGCCATGCGCTCGTGCCCGAGCGTCGTGCGCGTGACCTGCCAGCCCGCGTTCTCGGCGCCGATCCGGTTGGCGACGGGGACGCGCACGTCGTCGAAGAAGATCTCGGCGAAGTGCGCGGCTCCGGTCATGTCCCGCAGCGGACGCACGGTCACGCCGGGGGAGTGCGCGTCGATCAGCAGGTAGCTGATCCCTTCCTGGCGGGAGTCCGGTGCCCCGGTGCGGACCAGGGCGAAGAACATGTCGGCGACCTCGGCGTTGGTGTTCCAGACCTTCTGGCCGTTGACGACGTACACCGCGTCGGGCCCGTCGCCGTCGCGCACCGCCGTCGTGCGCAGCGACGGCAGGTCCGAGCCGGCCTCGGGCTCGGAGAACGCCTGGGCCCACAGCTCGTCGGCCCGCAGCATCGGCCGCAGGAAGCGGCGCTTCTGCTCCTCGGTGCCGTACTTGATGATCGTCGGCCCCACCATGTCGATGCCGGTGCCGGGGTGGGCCGGCAGCCGCGCGCCCGCGGTCTCCTGCTGGTAGATCACCTGCTGGGTGAACGGCAGCTCCATGCCGCCGTACGCCTTCGGCCAGCTCGGGCCGGCGAAGCCGTGATCGAGCTTCAGGGCGGCCCAGTCGCGGGCGTGCTGCAGACGCCCGGCCGGGTCCTTCGGCGGCTTGCCCGGGTGGTGCTCGGCGAGGAACGCCCGCAGCTCGGACCGGAACTGCTCGTCGGCATCGCTGAACCGCATGCGCATCCGGGCGCCGGTGCCGGCCCGCACCGAGTGCTCGGCGAGCTCGTCGAGGTGGCTGTCGCTGCTGCCGAACAGCAGCTGCGACGCCTTGGCCCGGCGGAAGTAGAGGTGCGCCGGGTGCTCCCAGGTGTAGCCGATGCCGCCGTGGATCTGGATGCACTCGGCGGCGGTGCGGAACAACGCGTCGGGGCAGAACGCCGCCGCCATCGCCAGCGCGACGGGCAGGTCCTCCGACCCTTCGGCGGCGGCGAAGGCCGCGTAGTAGGCGGCCGACCGCATGGCCTCGACGTCCACGAGCATGTTCGCGGCCTTGTGCTTCACGGCCTGGAAGCTGCCGATGGGCCGGTCGAACTGCACGCGGACCTTCGCGTAGCCGACCGCCATCTCCAGGCAGCGCTGCGCCGCACCGACCTGCGCGGCGGCGAGCGCCACCGTCGTCGTCTCGAGGGTGCGGCGCACCGTCTCGGTCGCGGCGCCCGCGCGGCCGATGAGGCGCGCGGGCGTGTCGGCGAACGTGAGTCGCCCCAGCGGGCCGGTGATGTCGAGCGCGTCCATCGCCGTGCGGGTCAGTCCGCTCGCGCTCGCGTCGACGGCGAACAGGCTCGGTCCGGCGTCGGCGTGGGCGACGACCAGGAGGAGGTCGGCGTCGAGCGCGTCGGTCACGTAGGCCGCGCGGCCGTCGAGCCGGAAGCCCTCCTCGGCGGCCGACGCCCGGACCTCGACGGCGGCCGGGTCGGGGCGCCCGCCGGGTGAGCAGAAGGCGAGCGTCGCGATCGTGGTGCCGTCGGCGATGCCGGGGAGCAGGTCCTTGGCGGCGGCGTCGTCCCCGGCCGCGAGCAGGGCGGGGACCGCCAGCCCGGCCGTGGACAGGTACGCGGAGGCGGCCAGGCCGCGGCCGAGCTCCTCGAACACCACGCACGTCTCGATCGGGCCGCCGCCGGAACCGCCGTGCTCCTCGGGGACGGTCAGCCCCTGCAGCCCGAGCTCGCCGGCCATGCGCTGCCACACCCCCCGGTCGGTGCCGCGGCCCGACTCCGCGGCCGCCCGCACGGCCGGCAGCGGCAGCTGGTCCTCGACGAAGCGGCGCACGGAGGCGCGCAGGTGCTGCTGCTCCTCGCTGAAGGTGAGGGTCACACCGTCTCCCGACCTCGTCCGCCGCTGATCGCCGTCAGAGTACGCTAAGTTAACTATGTCGAGGGACCGGACCGGGGTGGGAGCTGCGCCGTGAGCGGACGTCGGGCGGGGCTGCCGTGGCCGGGTGCCGAGGTCGCGGCCGAGGCCGAGGCGGCGGGGGTCGCGGCGTTCTGCACCGGCGAGTTCGCCGACCACGACGCCTACGTCACGACGACGCAGATGGCCGTCGCGACGACGGCGGCGCGCATCGGGCCGGGGATCGCCTACGCGTTCTCGCGCACCCCGTTCGCGCACGCGGCCGCGCTGCGCCAGCTCCACAAGATCGCCGGCGACCGGTTGTTCGTCGGGCTGGGGTCGGGCGCCTTCCGCATCAACCGTGACTGGTTCGGCGTTGCCGCGGACCGCCCGCTGGCCCGCATGAGCGAGCTCGTCCAGGTGCTCCGGGCCTACCTGCACGCCGAGAACGGCGAACGCATCCGCTTCGCCGGCGAGTTCTACGCGATCGACGCGAACGTGCAGGCCCCTGTCCTCGGAAGGCTCGACATCCCCGTCCTCATCGGCGCGTTCAACGCGAAGATGTGCGCTGCCACCGGCCGCTTCGCCGACGGGGTGATCGGTCACGGGCTGTTCACGACGCGGTGGTGGGACGAGGTCGTGCGCCCGTCGGTCGCCGAGGGCGCGCAGGCCGCGGGCCGCGACGCTGCGGAGCTCGTCGAGCACGGCTGGGTCATCACGGCGATCGACGACGACGACCCCGCCCGCGCGGTCGACGACGCCCGCAAGATGATCGGCTTCTACCTGACCGTGAAGACCTACGACCCGATGGTCGAGCTGCTCGGCTGGGGCGACGCGGTCGCGGAGATCCGGGCATCGTTCGCCAGGGGCGACATGGCCGGCCTGGCGGGCGCGGTGACCGAGGAGATGGTCGAGCAGGTCGCCGTGTGCGGGACGACCGCGGACGCGACGGAGATGCTGCGCGCCAAGGGGGACGGGTTGGCTCGCGACGTCGTCTTCCTCGCCCCACCGTCCTTCCTGGTCAGCGAGCGCCGGCGAGCGGCCTACGCGCGCCGCTCGCTCGCCCTGCTCCCCGCCCTGTAGCCCAGCCCTGCAGGGGTCAGGGGCTGACCCGGCTCGCGATCCCGGCGACGAGCAGGCGCAGCCCGTGCCGGAAGCTCTCGTCATCGACCCGGTTGAAGTCACCGAGGTCGTCGGTGCGGGCCCGTCCCTTCGTCCCGGCCGCGCGGTCGGCCAGCCCCTGCTGCAGCGCGACGAAGCCGCGCGTGTAGTTGAGGCACGCCCCGAAGGCCGTGCGGGCCTCGCGGGTCGAGAGCCCCGCGCGCCGCAGCAGCGCGAGCCCGTCCTCCAGGCGGCGCTGCGCGCCGCGGGTGAGCAGCGAGTGCCCGATGAACGCCGACCCGTACGCGACGACCTCACGGTAGGCGGGCTGCTCCTGCAGCAGGTCGTGGAAGGCCTCGAAGTAGCGGACGAGCTCGTCGTCCCACGCGCCGTCCCCGACCGGGGGGAGCTGCGTGTGCATGGCGGACAGGACGCGCTGCGCGAGGCCGTCGAGCAGGTCGTCCTTGCTGTGGAAGTAGCCGTAGATGCTCGCGACGCCGCAGCCGAGGTGCTTCGCGAGCGTCGGCAGGCTCAGCTGGCGCAGCCCGTCGGACTCCACGAGGGCGATCGCCGCGTCGAGGATCTCCTGCTCCGAGAGCGAGCCCCGCGCGCGCCGCGGGCGGCTCACCGCTGTGCTCACCTGCTCATCCTCTCCCGTGGCCGACGGCCTTGCGACGCGATACCGAAAGGCTTACGGTAACGGCCATGACTGCACCGTGGCCGATCCGGGACGCCGACCAGCACTACTACGAGGCAGCGGACAGCTTCACCCGCCACCTCGACCCCGCCTACTCCTATGCGTTCCGGTGGGTGACCGCGCAGGACAACGGCCGCACGCACCTCGTCGTCGGCGACCGCCTCTTCACGATGATCCCGAACCCGACCTTCAACCCGGTCGGGAAGCCCGGGGCCCTCGCGGCGTACTTCCGCGGCGAGAACACCGAGGGCGTCGAGTTCAAGAAGATGCTCGGGCGCATGGAGCCCATCCGCACGGAGTACCAGCACCGGGACGAGCGGGTCGCCGTGCTGGACGAGCAGAACGTCGCGTCCGCGTTCATGCTGCCTACGCTGGCGCTCGGCCTCGAGGAGCTGCTGCACGACGACGCCCCCGCGCTGTTCGCGGTGTTCCACGCCTTCAACCAGTGGATCGACGAGGAGTGGGGCTTCGCGCGGGACACCCGCATCGTCGCTCCGCCCGTGCTCTCGCTCGTCGACCCGACGCTCGCCGAGAAGGAGCTGCAGTGGCTGCTCGGGATCGGCACCAAGGCGGTCGTGCTGCGCCCGGCGCCGGTGGCGGGCACGCACGGCTTCCGCTCGCCGGGAGACGCTGTGTACGACCGCATCTGGTCGATGTGCGAGGACGCCGACGTGACCGTCGCGTTCCACGCGGCCGACTCGGGCTACGCGGGTGAGGTCGCGCGGTGGGGCGAGTCGACGCGGTTCTCGGGTGGCAACAGCGACTCACCCCTCGCGGAGGTCCTCTCGATCCACCTCGAGCGTCCGATCGTCGAGACGCTGGCCGCCTTCATCTCGCACGGCGTGCTCGACCGCCATCCGCGCCTCAGGCTCATGACCGTTGAGCTCGGCTCGGGCTGGGTCGCCGACCTCCTGCGCCGGCTCAAGGCCTCCTACGGCAAGATCCCGCACCTGTTCGGCCACGACCCCGTCGACGCGTTCACCGCGAGCGTGTGGGTCACGCCGTTCCAGGAGGACTCGATCGCCGCCCTCGCGCAGCACCTGCCGGTCGAGCACATCCTGTTCGGCTCCGACTGGCCGCACCCCGAGGGCACCGAGACCCCGGAGGGTGGGCTGGCCGACGTCGCCGACCTGTCCCCGGCCGACCAGGAGAAGGTCATGAGCACCAACCTGCGGGAGCTGCTCTCGCTCTGATCCACTTCTGCTGCCCAAGCCGGACATCTCGGGCGGCGAAGGTCACGATCCGAACAACGGTGTCAGATCTTTCTCCGAAAACCTTTATTACTTAGTTAGTTAAGTGCCATGCTGCCCGCGACGCCCGGCGACGACGCCGGGTCACACCCTCCAGGAGAGACATGCGCACTCGCCGCCTGATCACCGCCGGCGCGGTCACCGCGCTCGCGGCGACCTTCATCGTCGGTTGCGGGTCGAGCAAGAGCTCGACGACCCCGCCGTCCGGCACCGCGACATCGGCAGGCTCCAGCACCTCGACCGGGTCCTCCGCCGCCACGGGCACGCCGATCGTCATCGGCTCGCTCGGTGAGTTCTCCGGCGTGCAGGCCGCATCGCAGGCCGGGGCCCCGCTCGTGCTCGACGCGTGGGTCAAGTCCGTCAACGACGCCGGTGGCATCGCCGGCCACCCGGTCAAGCTCATCACCAAGGACCTCGGCAACAACCTCACCGGCGGCCTCGCGGCCGTCAAGGAGCTCATCCAGTCCGACCACGTCGTCGCGATCGTCGGCGAGCAGGACAACAACGACACCAGCTGGGCGACGTACGCCCAGCAGAGCGGCGTGCCGGTCGTCGGTGGCGCCACCAACACGATCCCGATGATGACGACCCCTGACTTCTTCCCGGTCGGCGGCAACCTCTTCTCGCTCGTCTACGGGACGCTGGCACTCGCCAAGGGCCTCGGCACCAAGTTCGGCAACCTCTACTGCGCCGAGTCGCCGCAGTGCGCGCAGTCCGACGCGCTCTACAAGGGCCTCGGTGGCGTGCTCGGCGTGACCGTCCCGGTCTCGCGCAAGATCACCGCGACCCAGCCGTCCTACACCTCCGAGTGCCAGGCGCTCAAGGACTCGGGTGCGCAGAGCTACATCGTCGGCGAGAACTCGGCGGTCGTGCAGCACGTCGCCACCGAGTGCGCGGCCGCGGGCTACACCGCTCCGACGATCTCGGTCGACGGCATCATGACGGCCGGCTGGCTCAAGACGCCCGCGCTCGACGGCGCGCTCGACGCCGAGGGCGTGGCGCCGTGGTTCGACACCTCCGTGCCGGCGACCCAGGGCTACCAGGCGCTCAAGGCGAAGTACCTCCCCGACCTCGGTGACAAGGACGGCCCGAACGCCTTCTACTCGTACGTGTCCGGCGAGCTGTTCAAGAAGGCCGTCGAGAACGCCGGAGCCGACACGGTCACGGCCGACACCGTGAAGCAGGGCCTGTACATGATGCAGGGCGAGACGCTCGGCGGTCTCACCCCGCCGCTGACGTTCGTCAAGGACAAGCCGACCCTCGTCAACGCGTTCTTCACCGTGGGCATCAAGGGCGGCAAGTTCGTCGAGCCGAACGGCATCAAGCCGACCGCCGTCCCGGACGCGATCGTCTCCGGGATCCTCGCCCAGCTGCCGAAGAGCTAGCGGCAGGCACGCACGCAGAGACGGCCCCGGCGAACCATCGCCGGGGCCGTCCGTGCATCGGGACGGCGCCTTCTGAGCGCGCGCGCGAACCTAGGGTGTGGCCATGGCGGCGCAGGAGGTGGGCCGGGCGGGACCCGGCCGTCCCCGCCGCTTCGCGCCGGACGAAGAGCGCCGGCTGATCATGGACGCGGCCGTCACGGTGATGCAGCGGGTCGGCTACCAGGCCGCGACCATCGACGAGATCCTCGCCGAGTCGACCGTCTCGCGGCGGGCGTTCTACCGCCACTTCGACAGCAAGGACGCGCTCCTCGTCGACCTGTTGCGCCGCGACGCGGAGTCGGTGACGCGGACGCTGCGCGCGCGAGTCGAGGCCACCGACGATGCGGCCGGCGCAGTGCGGGCCTGGATCGACGGGTACCTGTCGCTGTTCCTCGAGCGCCACCGGATGCGACGCGTCGAGGTGCTGTCCTCCGAAGGCGCGGTGCAGGCCGCCGGGTACGCGGCGGAGCTCGCGGAGATCGAGCGCATCCTCGTGGCGCCGCTGGCCGAGGCGCTGCGCACCGGCGCCGCGGCGGGGCAGGTGCGATCGGCCGATCCGCAGACCGACGCCCTCACGGTGATGGCCGTCGCCGCGGCGATCTGCGGGTTCCCGATGCGCCGCCTGCGCCCGCGCGACGTGCCCGTCTACCGCGCCGCCATCATGCGCTGGTGCGGGCCGGCGCTCGGTCTCGCGGACGACCGCGACGACCCCACCGACACGATTTGAGACTGCTATTCTCAATCTCACGGCGAGAGCGAGGAGCGACACATGCCGAAGGTCTGGGCGCACAGCGCCGACAGCCACGTGATGGAGCCGGACGACCTCTGGCTCACGCACCTGCCGAGCCACCTGGCCGACCGCGGGCCGCGGGTCACGCGGGACGCGACGAAGGAGACCGCGTCGATCGACGGCCAGGTCGCGTTCCGGACGCTCGCGGCCTTCGCCGACGCTAGCGCCCGTGCGCCGGGTGCGTACGACGCGCGGCTGCGGTTGCGCGACCTCGACGAGGAGGGCGTGTGGGGACAGGTCATGTTCCCGTCACGCGGCCTCTGGATCCCGCGCGCGACCGACGCCGAGCTCGCCCGCGAGTGCTGCCGCGTCTACAACGACTGGGTCGCCTCCGAGGTCATGAGCATCTCGGAGCGCCTCGTGGGCGTGGCGATGCTCTCCCACCTCGACACCGATGATGCGATCGCCGAGCTGCAGCGCGCCGCCGGCCTCGGCTACCGGTCCGTCCTGCTGCCGACGACGCCGCCCGCCGGGCGCGAGTTCAACGACGAGGTGTGGGAGCCGCTGTGGGCGGCCGCCGCCGAGGCGAACATGCTCGTGGCGTTCCACGTCGGCACCGGCTCGGATCCGGTGCAGATCCGTGGTCAGGGCGCCGCCGTCATCAACTACGTCGAGACCTTCGTGCCCGGTCAGCGCGTGCTCACGCACCTGGTCGCGAGCGGCGTGCTCGACCGGCACCCGGCTCTCAAGGTGCTCATCGCCGAGGGCGGCGCGACGTGGGTGCCGAACCTGGCCGACCGGATGGACGAGGCGTACCGCCAGCACGGCATGTACGTCCTGCCGAAGCTCTCGATGCTGCCCAGCGAGCTGCTCTACCGCCAGGCGTACGCGTCGTTCCAGCACGACAAGACCGCGGTGGCCGCCGTGACGGCCATGGGCTACCGCAACGTGCTGTGGGGCGATGACTACCCGCACATGGAAGGCACCTGGGGCCACACGCAGGCCACCATCAAGGAGCTTTTCGACGGGGTGGACGACGACGTCGCGGAGCTGGTGCTGCGTGGCAACTTCGAGGACCTGTTCGGCGTCACCGCCCCGGCGGACACCCACTGATGGCCGGCGTGGCCGCGGACGTCGCCATCGTCGGTGTCGGAGCGACGCCGTACTACCGGCGCGGTGAGTCGCTGCCCGACAGCACGACCGGCCTCGCGTGTCGCGCGATCCTCGCGGCCTGCGAGGAGGCCGGCCTGTCGGTCACGGACCTCGACGGGTTCGCCTACTACTCGGGCGCGTCCGCCGGCTACGGCGAGACGATGGACACCGGGTTGTTCATGGAGACGCTCGGCATCCCCGAGGTCACCTTCAGCGCGGCGCTGACCTCGGGCGGCGGCGGATCGGCCGGGTCGATCGGGCTCGCGCGGGCGGCGCTCCTCGCGGGAGACGCGACCTACGTCGTGTCGGTGATGGCGCTGCAGCAGGCGAAGCAACGGCTGGGCACCATCTTCGCGGCGTCGGCGGCCAACCCGATCAACGCCTTCCTGCAGCCGTCCGGCCTCGCCGGGCCGGGCCACCTCATGTCGGTCCTCGCCCGGCGCCACATGCACCAGTACGGCACAACGCGCGAGGCGTTCGCCGAGATCGCGATCTCGACGCGGCAGAACGCGCTGAACCGGCCCAAGGCGCTGCGGAAGACGCCGCTGACGATCGAGGAGTACTTCGCCGGGCGGATGATCGCCGACCCGCTGTGCGTCTACGACTTCTGCCTCGAGACCGACGGCGCCGTGGCGGTCATCACCACGACCACCGACCGGGCGAAGGACCTCAGGCAGAAGCCGGTGCCGGTGCTCGCCTCGGTGCACGGCGGCACCGCTGACTGGGGCCGGGCCTTCGCCTGGTACGGCATGCCCGACGAGACGTTCGCCAGCTCGGGCAACGCCTCCATCGCGAAGCGCCTGTACGCCCGCGCCGGAGTGACCGCGGCCGACATCGACGTGGCGCTGCTCTACGACCACTTCAGCCCGATGGTGCTCATGCAGCTCGAGGACTACGGCTTCTGCGGCAAGGGCGAGGGTGACGCCTTCGTGAAGAGCGGCGCGATCCGCTACGACGGCGGGAGCATCCCGGTGAACACCCACGGCGGGCAGCTGTCCGAGGCCTACATCATCGGCATGACGCACATCAAGGAAGGGGTCGAGCAGATGCGCGGCGAGGCGATCAACCAGGTCGCGGGCGCGGAGCTCGCCCTGGTCACCGGCGGCCCGGCGTCGCTGCCCGTCAGCGGGATGATCCTCGGGAAGGCGTCATGACGGGCGCAGCACCGCTGTCGGCCGCGTTGCCGGGCGACCAGGTGCTCATCGAGACCGACGCCTACACCGAGCCGTTCTGGCGCGCCGCGCAGGAGGGCAGGCTCGTCGCGCCGCAGTGCTCGCGCTGCGGGCACTTCCGCCTGCCCCCCACACCGTTCTGCCCGAAGTGCCAGTCCGGCGAGGTCACCTGGGTGCAGCTCGCGGGCGACGCCGTCGTGTACAGCTATGCGATCGTTCGGGGACTTCCCTGGCTGCCCGACCTCACGCTCGTGCCGGCGGTGGTCGAGCTGCCGGACGCGCCGGGGGCGCGGCTCGTCACCAACATCCTCGGGGTGACGCCGGACGACGTGCACATCGGCATGCGGCTCACGGTCGTGTTCGACGACATCGCCGGGGGTTGGAAGATCCCGCACTTCGTCGCGGCGTAGCGCGCGGTGGCCTGCCTCAGCTGAACAGGTCGACGACGGTCGCGCCGCGCAGGCCCTCGCGGAGCAGCGCCCGCCCGGCCTCCTCCATGTGCTTGCGCCAGTGCGCCTCGGCACCCGCGGCGTCGCCGGCCTCGACGAGGTCGCAGAGCTTCTCGTAGGAGCGGATCGTGCGGGCGAACGCCCGCCGGGCGGTGGCCGCGTCCTCGTCGAACCGCCCGACCAGGCCGAGGTGGGTGTTGACCACATCGGACAGGACGGCCGACTGGATCGCGAGCGTGCGGTTGCCCGCCCGCTGCATGAGGAGGTCGTGCAACCGCTGGGTCAGCTGGGCGAACCGGCCGGAGTCCAGGGTGGGAGCGGCGTCGATGGCGTCGGCGATGCTGCGCACGCAGGCCCGGAGCTCCGCGACGTCCGCGGCGGTGCGGACGCGCGCGAGGCGCCCGGCGGCCGGAGGCTCGATGATCGAGCGCGCTTCGTAGACGTCGGCGATGGTCGTTCCCGAGACCTGCAACAGGAGGCCCACGTAGCGGGCGGCGACGCCGATGTCGGGCGCGAGGACGCGCGCTCCGCGCGAGCCGCGCCGGATCGCGATGAGGGACTCCGCCTCGAGGATCCGGAACGCCTCGCGCAGGGTCGGCCGGGAGACGTCGAACTGCTGCATGAGCTCGAGCTCCGACGGCAGCGCGTCGCCTTCCTTGAGCTCGCCGCGCACGATCTGGGCGCGCAGGACGTTGGCGATGAGCTCGCCGGTCTTCTGCACGCGGACGGCGCGGCTCGCCCCTTCCCCGAGCGGAGGAGTGGTCACGGCTCCTGCGGTTGCCGGAGACGGGCCATCTCCCACTCGACCATGTCCTCCAACGTCGAGGCGGGGGGCGTGGGCAGCTGCACCCGGGGCGCGTCACGCGTCGGCAGCAGGACGACCGCCGTGCCCGGTGTGCAGACCACGCCGTGCTGGTTCTGCGAGCGCACGGCGATCCCGACCTCGTTGCGTCCCTCGACCTGGCGCTTGTCCGTCACCGTCCCGTAGAGCCACTGCGTGTCACCGATGTAGTTGAACTTGCGGTGCTGCAGGGACAGCTTCCACAACCAGCCGTCGTCGCCCATCCAGTCGGTGAGCAGGTGGGTCAGCCACGTCTCGCGCATGCCGCCGTAGTCGTAGCTCTTCGGGATGCCGAGCTCGAGGGCGCGCTCGTTGTCCCAGTGCAGCCGCTGGACGGTGTCGGGGATGTTGAGCGAGTTCGGCGGGTACAGGCCGGGCGCCTTCGCGCGGATGCGCGCGGCGAGCTTGAACGATCCCGGTGGGGTGAGCTGCATGCCCCAGCCGATGTGCCAGACGACGACGTCCGTGGTGGTGAGGGGTCCCTTGACCCGGGGCTGCAGCTCGTCCCCGACCTGCACGTCTTCGAAGTAGCGCGGCTCGGCGCCGCGCCGCGTCTCGGCTGCGTAGGCGGCCTCGATCTCCGCGATCTGCTCGGGTGTGTACGGGGCCTGCTCGAGGACCGCGGCCTTGCGCTCCTTCGAGGCCGTGCGCTCGGCGTTGATCCAGGTGCCGCGCTGGATGCAGGCGAGGTCGCCGCGGCCGTTGTCGAAGATGAAGTCGTGGGTGATGTGGGCCGTGCGCCCACCGAACGAGCTCGTCTTCGCCTCGACACCCGCCTGCGTGCGCAGGCAGCGCGGCCGGTCACCGGGCACGAACGGGCGCCACCACTCGAAGTCCATGACGGCCTGGTAGCTGCCGAGACCGGCGAACGGGTCGCCCTTCAGCAGCGCCTTCTCCTCGGGCGTCAGCGGGCGGGCCGCGTCGGTGCCGACCGTGTAGAGGAAGTTGGGGGGAGCGATGAGCCCGCCCCAGCGCGTGCCGGCCGCGTACGCGGGGTCGCACCACAGCGGGTTGTCGTCGCCGTAGCCGAACGCGAAGTGCCGGATGTTGTCCCAGTTGACCTCGTAGTTGTGCGGCGGGTTCGGCAGCGGCTGCGGCACGCCGATTCGCCGGCGCGACCGCTCGATCGCCTCGTCGGTGAGGACACCGAACTGCTCACCGGTCCGCTGGGTCGTCTCCGTCGTCGCCACGCCAACATAGTATACTTAGATTCCCTTGTCGGAGGGCCCGCTCCGGACGGATGCGCAGCGCCGCGCCGCGGTAGCGTCCGCCCGTGTCTGACACCGGTGTCTCCCCTGACTGGTCCGTGCGGCGAGCCGACGGCGTGCTCACGTTCACCGTGACGCGCGACGCCAAGCGCAACGCGTTCTCCAACGCGATCCTCGACGGGCTGCGCGCGGCCGTGACCGACCTCGCCGACGACGCCGACCTGCGCGTGCTCGTCATCGCCGCCGAGGGTCGCTACTTCACCTCCGGCGTGGACATCGCCGAGATCGCCGATCCGCCGGGCGTCGACGCGGACGGCACCGTGCACGGCCAGGTGCTGCGTCGCCACTACCGCAAGCTGCACCTGCTCTTCGACGAGATCGAGGCGTGCGAGAAGCCGGTCGTGCTCGCGGCCCACGGCCCGTGCCTCGGCCTCGGCGTCGAGCTCGCGTCGTCCTGCGACTTCCGGTTCGCCTCCGACGCCGCGACCTTCGCCCTGCCCGAGGTGGTGAACCTCGCGGTCATCCCCGGCTCGGGCGGCATCAGCCGGCTCACCCGGATCGTCGGGCCGCACTGGGCCCGCTGGCTCGCCCTCGCCTGCGAGACGGTCACGGCCGAGCGCGCGCTCCTGATGGGCTTCGTGCACGAGGTGTGGCCGGCGGAGACCTTCGCCGACAACGTCGCCGCGTTCGCCCGCCGGCTCGCCTCGCTGCCCGGCGAAGCCGTCGCGCTCGCCAAGCTCGGCATCGACATCGCCGCCAGCTCGGACCGCACGACCGCCCGCGACTTCGATCGCGTCGCCAACACCGTGCTGCTCACGTCGGAGGACTACGTCGCGCGCGTGCGCGCGTTCAACGAGCGGTCGGCCGCTCGTTCGCAGCCGCGGGACTGAGCGGGCTCAGGTCGCGAGCGGCGGCGGGTCGACGCCGGGGAACAGCTCGCAGAACGTCCCGTAGGTGATGCGCCGGCGCACGTCGTCGGGCACGCCGTCGAAGATCTCGTGCAGCGTGTCCTGGCTGTGCCCGAACGTGCCCTCCATGTGCGGGTAGTCGCTGCCCCACATGACCTTGTCGTAGCCCATCGACATGACGGCGGCGACGGCGGTCGCGTCGTGCTGGAACGACGCGTACACCTGCGAGTAGAGGATCTCGCGCGGGTCGCGCGACAGCTTCGGGTACACGGCCGCGTGGTGCTGCCGGTAGCCCTCGACCATGCGGTCGCCGAGGAACGGCACCCAGGTCGCGCCGCCCTCGGCGACGAGCACCTTGAGGTCGGGGTGCCGGTCGAGCGCGCCCGACGCGACCATCTTCATCGCCGCGCGCTGGCCCGAGAACGTGGTCTCGGTGTAGTTGAGGACGGCGCCGCCCGGCCCGCGGTACGCGATGCCGATCGTGTCGCCGCCCGCGAGGTCGATCGGGTCGGTCCCCACGTGGAAGGCGAGCACCATGTGCGCCTCCTCCGCGGCGGCCCAGAAGGGCTCCCAGTCGTCGCTGTTCCAGTCGGGCTGCAGCGGGTGGGGCTGCGTCGGCAGGAACACCGAGCGGAACCCGAGCCCGGCGCAGCGCTGCAGCTCGGTGACGGCGTCGGTCACGTCGAGCGTCGACACCTGGGCGGTCGGCAGCAGGCGCGGCGACACCTTCATGATCGCGTCGACCGCCCAGTCGTTGCTCACCTTCATCGCCTCGCGCAGCACCTCGGGGGTGCGGAACGACGACGCCCACATCCCCAGCGAGGGGAAGACGACCTCGGCCCAGATGCCCTCGGCGTCGAGGTCCGCCAGCCGGGCGGCCGCGTCCCGCGCGCCGGGCGGGCGGTGCGACGCCTCGAGGAACTCCTGCGCCTGCACCGACGGCAGCTTGCGCCGGAACGACTGACCGTCGACGTGGACGGTCTCCCACTTCCCGTCGGCGTCCTTCTCCGAGCGGGGCACGAGGGCGGCGAGCCGGTCTGGCAGGTTCTTCTGCCAGAGGTCGTCGGGCTCTAGGAAGTGCGAGTCGCCGGAGTTCGCCCAGATCATCGTCGGTGTCGTGGTGGTCATCTCGTCTCCTGTTCCGGTCATCGCCTGTGCGGTCGTCAGCCGGTGACGATGTTGCGGGCGCGCAGGTCGGCGATCGCCGACGCGTCGTAGCCGAGCTCGGTGAGGATCGCATCGGTCTGCTCGCCGGCGAGGCAGAAGCCCCTCGCCTGCGTGCGGGACCGCGAGAACCGGGTCGGCGAGGTGAGCCGCGGGTACTCGTCGAACACGGGCCCGGTGGTCGTCGTCGTGTACTCCTCCGCGAGCGCGGGGTCGGTGAGCATCAGCTTCTGCGGCTGGTCCTCGTGGACCTCGACGCACCCCACCCCGGCGGCGGTGAGCTCGGCCTCCCACTGCGTGGCGGTCTTCGTCGCGAACGCCTTCGCGAGCACCTCGGCCAGGTCGGTGTCGTGCTCGCGCCGCAGAGATGCGGTCGCGAACCGCGCGTCGTCACCGAGCGGTGCGTCGCCGGCCAGCGCCGCCACCAGCGCGTCCCACTCGTCGGGCACCGGCGCCGCGAGGAACACCCACCCCGCGGCGGTCTCGTACATGCGGTACAGGGCTCCGAACCCGAGGTAGTCGGGGTCGACGGATGGGCCCGCGGGCCGGCCGGCGTACGTCACGGTGTGGTCGAGGTTGGCGAGCGCGTTGGTGCCGAGCATGGTGGCGGTGAGCGGCGGCAGCGCCCGGCCACGGGCGCGCGCGAGGAGCCCGAGCAGCATGGTCGACGCGACGCCGAGCGCGGCGATGCCGTCGGCCTGCAGTGGCACCGTCGTGCCGCCGCTCATGAGGTGCATGGCGGTGCGCTTGATCTCGTCTACGGTCGCGGCGGGCGTGACCGCGTGGGCGGCATCGGTCAGCACCACACCACCCGCGGCGCCGATGGACGGTGCGTACGCGGGCTTGGCGCCGTAAGGGCCGTCGGTGCCGTAGCCGGGTGCGTTGACGTAGATGAGGTCGGGGTTGATCGCGCACAGCGTCGCGGCATCGACACCCGCCCGCTCGGGCGCACCGGCCCTGAAGCTCTGCAGCACGATGTCGCTGCGCGCGGCGAGCTCGTGGACGATGCGCCGGCCCTCGTCGGTCGAGAGGTCGAGGGCGATGGACTCCTTGCCCTGCAGCACCTTCGCGCCGCCGCTCTCCGGGAACGGCTGCACGCGCCGGATGGTGTCGCCCTCGAGCGACTCGACCTTGATGACGCGGGCGCCGAGGTCGGCGAGGAGCGTGGCGCCGAACGGCGCCGCGAACATCAGGCCGAGCTCGAGCACGGTCACACCGGCGAGCGGCAGCTCATCGCTGCGGGTTGTGGTGGGGTCCGGGGTGCTCGACGCCGGAGCGGGCGCGGCGTTCTCACCGAGGGCGTGCTCACCGAGGCGGGGCGCCGGTCGCAGCGTCGTCAGTGGCCGACCCCCCGCGAACGCGAGCGTCGACGGCTGGCGCACCGGCCCGAGCTCGGGATCGTCCACGACCGCCACGCGCCCGTCGTGCACGAGCTGCGGGTGGTCGAGCACCTCGGCGCCGGTGCGGAAGACCTCGGCGAACACGTCGGGGTTCCGTGCGAAGACCGCTTCCCACTCCGCGCGTGTCCGTTCCCCGACCTTGCGGATCATCAGCTCCCACAGCTCGGTGCGCAGCTCTTGCGTGGGGAGCACGGGCACGCCGGCCCACTTGGGGTCGGTGAAGATGTCGCCCAGGCCGATCTCCTGCATCAGCGCGAGGAACAGGCGCGGCTGCACCTGGGCGAACTGCAGCCAGGTGCCGTCGGAGGTCGGGGCGATCGTCAACGCGTAGACGAGCGGCGCGAGGATCTGGCCCTTCTCGTCGAACGCGTCCGCGACCGTGTAGGCGTCGGGCCAGCGCACGCCGATCAGCTCGGTGAACCACTGCCAGGTGTCGAGGGTGTGCACGCCGCGCACGAGGTCGGCCTCGACGTGCTGACCGACCCCGCTGGTCTCGCGCTCGTACAGCGCGGCGAGGATGCCGTGGACCGCGGTCTGCGCGGCGCCCCACGAGGCGTAGGGGATCGAGGCGAACGCGGGCCCGGGCCGGTCGGTGATGCGGCGCTTCACGTGGAAGAAGCCGAGCTTCGCCATGACCAGGCCCTCGTAGCCCTTGAGGTGGGCGAGCGGTCCGGTCGATCCCCAGCCGGTGATGGAGGCGCTCACCAGCCGCGGGTTCAGCTCGCGGAGGCGCTCGGGCGTGAGGCCGAGGTGCTCGATCGTCGACGGCCGCGAGGTCGTGACGAGCACGTCGGCGCCGTGGATCAGGTCGTCCAAGCGGCCCCGGCCGGCGACCTCCGCGAGGTCGAGCACGATGCTGCCCTTGCCGCGGCCGAGCGCCGGCCAGCTCGGGAGGGTGCGGATCGGCAGGCCGCCCGGCGGCTCGACGAGCAGCACGTCGGCGCCGGCGTCGGCCAGCAGCTGGGTGGCCATCGCACCCGACAGCGAACGCGACAGGTCGATGGCGGTGAGCCCGGCGAGGGGACCTTCGGTCATTTCCGGCATCTCCAACGGCCGCGTCGACGTAACTGTCTTAGTTAACTACGATCGGCCGCGCAGCGATAGCCGATCCGACGCTTCGAGTCGACGGGCGCGACCTCCGCGCCGCCGACGGGACGAGGAGAGCACTGGCATGGCAGACGTCGTACTGGTCGAGCAGCGCGACGGCGTGCAGCTCATCACGATCAACCGGCCGGAGGCGCGCAACGCGGTGAACCGCGCGGTGTCCGAAGGCGTCAGCGCGGCCCTCGCCGAGCTCGACCGCCGGGCCGACCTCGCCGTCGCGATCATCACCGGCGCGGGCGGCACGTTCTGCTCGGGCATGGACCTCAAGGCCTTCGTCGCGGGCGAGAACGTGCTGGCGCCCCGCACCGGCTTCGCGGGCATCTGCCACGCACCGCCCGCCAAGCCGGTCATCGCGGCGGTGGAGGGCTGGGCGCTCGCCGGGGGCTGCGAGATCGCGCTGGCGTGCGACATGGTCGTCGCGGCGGAGGACGCGCAGCTCGGCATCCCCGAGGTGAAGCGGGGTCTCGTCGCCGGCGCCGGCGGCTTGTTGCGGCTGCCGAAGAAGATCCCGAGCGCGATCGCCTACGAGCTCGTGCTGACCGGAGATCCGCTCTCCGCGGTCGTGGCTCACCGGCTCGGACTCGTCAACACGCTCACCCCGAAGGGCGGGGCGCTCGAGGGCGCACTTGCGCTCGCCGCGCGCATCACGCCCAACGGGCCGCTGGCGCTCGCGGCGACGAAGCGCATCATCGACTTCGCGGTCGACCACACGACCGAGGACGGCTGGGCGCTGCAGGCGGAGGTGCTCCCCGCGATCGCCGCGTCGAAAGACGCCCGTGAAGGAGCGATCGCGTTCGCCGAGAAGCGCGCGCCGGCGTGGACGGGCGCGTGAGCGTGCCTGCCCGTCCCGACCCGGCCCGGGTCCCGGTCGTCGTCGGGGTCGGTCAGCTGCGGAACAACCGGGAGCGCACCGTCGACGCTGCGCGTGAACCCGCCGAGCTGATCGCCGACGCGGTCCGGCGCGCGGTCGCGGACGCGGGCGCCCCGTCGTTGCTCGACCGCGCCGACCGGCTCGACGTCGTCCGCGTCATCTCGTGGGAGTACGACGACCTCGTCGGCGACGTCGCGCGGCTGCTCGGCCGGGACGCGATCGCCGGCGAGCACAGCGACGTCGGGGGCAACCGTCCCGTGCAGCTGCTGGACGAGGCCGCCGCGCGGATCGCCGACGGTGCGGCGGACGTGCAGGTCGTCGCGGGCGCCGAAGCCGCGGCGTCGTTCACCGCGCTGATGAAGGCCGGAGCGGAACCGCCCTGGTCCCGGCGCCCCGGCGGTCCCGTGCGGTTCGCGCCCGACATCGCGGGCACCGAGCTCGCGCGCCGCCACCACGTCGCCGTGCCGGTGCGCGCCTACCCGCTGTACGAGAACGCGCTGCGCGCATCGCTCGGCCAGTCGTTCGCGCAGGCGCAGGAATGGTCCGCCGACATCTACGCGGACTTCACCCACGTCGCCGCCGCCAACGACGCCGCCTGGGACCCGGTCGTGCGCACGGCGGACGAGATCGCGACCGTCGCCGGGAAGAACCGGATGATCTGCTACCCGTACCCGCTGCTCATGAACGCGCAGCCCGCGGTCGACCAGGCGGCGGCGGTCGTCGTCACGTCGCTGGCCACCGCGCGTGCGCTCGGCATCGACGAGGCGCAGGTCGTCCACGTGTGGGGCGGCGCCGGCGGCGCCGACAGCAAGGACATCCTCGCCCGCGTCGCCTACGACCGTGCGCCGGCGATGGCCGCCACGCTCGACGCCACGCTCGAGCAGACCGGGATCGGCATCGACGACGTCGACGTGCTCGACCTGTACTCGTGCTTCCCGTGCGTACCGAAGCTGGCCGCGCTGCACCTCGGCCTGTCCCGGGATCGCCGGTTGTCGGTGACCGGTGGCCTGACGGCGTTCGGGGGACCGGGCAACAGCTACTCGACGCACGCCCTGGTCGCGGCGACGCGAGCACTGCGGGCCGGTGGCCGCACGGCGCTCGTCTACGGCAACGGCGAGCTCGTGACGAAGCACCACGCCGTCGTGCTCTCGCGGGAACCGCACCGGGACGGCTACGTCGGACGCCGTGATGCGGTGACCGCCGACGCGCAGGGTCCCCGCCTCGTCGAGGTGGCGTCGGGCGCCGCGACGGTCGAGACCTTCACGGTCTCCTACACGCGGACCGGCGAGCCCGAGCACGGCTACGTCATCGGCCGGCTCCCGAACGGCGACCGGTTCGTCGCCAACACGCCGGACGGGGACGCCGCGACGCTGCGCGCGCTGGTCGAGCCCGCCGGCGATCCGATCGGACGCCCGGGCACGGTGGCGCCGTCCGGCGACGGGCGCAACCTGTTCGCCCTGGCCCGCTGAGGCGGTGATCAGCGCGTCGCCGACTCCAGCTCACGCTCCAGACCCGTGATGATGGTGTGCAGTCCGGCTGCGTAGTCCTGCGACGTCGAGAACGTGAAGGTCCAGTACGGCGCGGCGCGTTGCATCGCGCCGAGACCCGTCAGGTCAGCGCCCACCCGATGCGGCGCGAGCCGGCGTGCGGGGTCGGGCAGTCCGGAGCGCAAGGACGCCCGCTCGTTGAGCAGGCAGCCTCGGCAGTAGGTCGACAGCGTGTGGTAGGCCCGTGCGGCACCTTCCGGGGTGAAGCCCGCGGCGAGCAGCAGCTCCAGCTGACGGTTGATGCGCTCATAGCTCAGCCGGACCGCCTCCGGATCCTGGGCCAGCTCTGTCCACCGCACGACGAGAAGCTCGAGCAGCACGCGGTCTTCGCGCAGGATCGTGCGGTACTCGGTCCAGTAGCGGTTGATCTCGACCTGCCAGGTGTCGTCCCCCGACCCGGGCAGCCGCGCGTTGAACGTGCGGAGCGCGTGCAGGCTGAGCGACGCGAGCAGGTCTTCCTTCCGCTTGAAGTGCCAGTGCACCGCGGTCGGACGCACCCCGAGAGCTCGCGCGAGCCGGGGGATCGAGAACTCCTCCACCCCGACGTCGTCGATCACGGTCCGGGCGGCGGCTTCGATGGCGGCGCGGTCCAGGCTCCCGCGCGGGAGGCGCGTCGATGCGGCGGTCATCGGTGCCTATCGTCGCGCCTTCAGATGACGCGCGGCCCGCTGCGCCGCGGTGCGACCGGGGAGACCGCTCACGCCCCCGCCCGGATGGGTGCCCGCGCCGCCCAGGAAGAGGCCTTCGAGGGGGGTCTTCCCGAGCCCGAGCCCGACCGCGGGCCGAAGCGGTCCGGAGTTCAGCAGGCCCATGTCGTTGTGGGTGATGCAGCCGTTGCGGACGTTCAGCCGTGCGGCCAGATCTTCGGGCGTCTCGACGAGGCGGCCGATCTCGGCCTGCTCGAGGGGTTGGATGTAGGAGCCCAGCTTCGCCAGGATCGCGTCCGCTGCCGCATGCCGAACGGCCTCCCACCCCGCTGCGGGTGCGACCGGCACGGACAAGGCGTAGAGGTACAGCACCTCCTGGCCGGGGGGCGCCTGCGTGGGATCCTCGGCCGAGGGCGCGGCGAGCCAGAGCGCGGGGTCGGCGGGCAGCTCGCCGCGGGCGGCGCTGGCGTAGGACTCGCGCACGGACTCCTCAGTGGCGACGAGCAGCGTCGGCCGGCGCAAGTCGACGGCGTCCTCGCGCTTGTGGCTGATGACGTGGATCTGCTCGGACAGGGCCATGTCGATCTTGAAGATCCCCGAGCCGGTGCGGTTGGCCGCCGAGTGGTCGAGGCGGGCCGTGAGCTGCGGGCCGACGACGTCTTCGTCGACGAGCTCGCGCAGCGTCGTCCAGGAGTCCGCGGCGGAGACGACGGCGCGCGCGGTCACGACGCGGCCGTCGCTCAGCTCGACGCCGCGCACCCGGCCGCTCGCGTGCAGGATCTCGGCGACGGGGGCGGACGTCGTCAGCGCGCCGCCGTGCGCGCGCAGGCACCGGATGAGCGCGTCGGTCAGCGTCTGCATCCCACCGATCGGTCGGCCGACCCCGGCCCGGCTGAGCAGAGCCAGCAGCAGGAAGCCAAGTCCGCTCCCGGGCTCGTCGACCGGCCCCGCGCCGCCGGCGAGGTTGACCAGCGCGCCGCGCACCAACGGATGCGTGAACCGCTCGTCGACGGCCATGGCGGCGCTGCCCGTGAGCAGCGCGGCGATGTCCGACAACCGCTTCCGGTTCTTGAAGGCCTCGCGGGCGGTGTGGACGATCAGCCGCGGCGATGGCCGCGCCGTGTCGCTGCCCATGATCGGGAGGGCGGTCGTGATCACCCGGTCGAGCAGGTCCATGAAGTCGAGGAACGCCGCGGCATCGCGCCGCGAGTGCGGTTCGATCTCGGCCGCGGTGCGGCGCGGGTCACGCCAGAGCGCGAGTGACTCCCCGTCGGGGTGGAGCGAGACGTAGCCCGGGTCGGGCTTCACCATCTTCAAGCCGTGCTCGCGCAGCGCGAGCTCACGCGGGATCTGCGAGTGCAGCAGCGCGATGAGGTCGACCGCGCAGGTGTTGACGGTGTGGCCGGGCGCCGAGGGGATGAACGGTCCGGACGTCGTCATCCCGCCGGGAAGTGCGGCGCGCTCGACCACCGACACCCGTAGGCCGGCCTTCGCCAGGTAGCACGCGCACACCAGACCGTTGTGGCCCGCGCCGATCACGACGACGTCGGTGTCGGCGGGCAGCGGCTGCGCGGCCGATGCCGCGTGCGGCGTGGTGGTCACGAACCCCTCGATCCCGGTGCGGTTGCGCCGTGCGATGTCGGCGAGTCGGACATCCGTTGTCAATACTGACGTACCGACAGTATAGTGTGCGACCCGTCACAAATGCGGCCCGCCCGCGGTCGGGCCGGTTGCCGGAGGCAGCGAGCACGAGAGGTGAGTGGTTGTGTCCACGCCCGAAGCCATCGACATCGAGCAGCTCGTACGCGGCTGGGTCCAGTCCTACTCGGACAAGGACTTCGACGCGCACAACGCCCTCATCCACCCCGATGCCGTCGTGGTCTACCCGGAGATGGGCTTCGTCGACCCGCACCTGAGCGCGGGGCGGGACTTCCTCGTGAAGACGCTGGAGAAGGACGAGAAGGCCTTCGTCGACCTGAAGATGGTCATCGGCGACGTGTGGGTCGTGGGCAACGTCGCGTTCGTCGAGGGCCACTTCGTCGGATCGAAGCTCGGCAGCACCGTCGGAGAGCAGGCGTCGGGCTCCGACATGTACCTCCGCTTCCTCAACCGGATCGAGATCGAGGACGGCCTGGTCAAGCTCGTCCACGCCTACTACGACACCGCGCTCCTCTACCAGATCCAGCTCGGCATGGAAGGTCCCACGAAGGCCAACCCCATCCCGCCCTGGATGCTCGCGCTCAGCGCCGCCAGCTGAGCCCGGGGTCGACTGCGTGATCCGCCAGGAGCTCGGCGGTCTCACGGACGGCCAGCGCTGGACGGCGGCTCTCCTGGTCCTGGCCGTCGGGTTGTTCCTCGGCCTGGGCCTTCCGCGGACGAGGCTGCTCGCGAACGACACCATCACCGGCAGCCTCGGCCCGCCCGTCGGTGCGCCCCTGCCGGCGCCGGTCACGACGCCGAGCAGCTCGGTCGCTCCGGAACCGGCACCGGCGATCGCGAGTCCTCCCCGGCTCCCGTCTCCGACGCCGAACGTGCGCGGCACCACCCGGCCCGCCGTGACCCCGACGTCGGCGAGGACGACACCCGTCGCGCCGGCCCGGTCTCAGCCCGCGTCCCCGACACCGTCGCCCAGCGGGGGGTGCGGCATCGCCGTGGCGGTCCCTTCGTCTCTCGCCCCGCCCCTCCTGCTCGGCGGGTTCGTCCCGTCGGCTCCGGTGCCGCTGCCCACCGCCGCCTGCCCGGTCTGCGACGAGCTGACGTCGCTCGTGTCGGTCATCCCCCTCGACCTCATCGGTCTGGTCGCGCCACTGCCTCCGATCTGCAGCAGTGACCCGGCCGACCCACCGTCGATGCCATGACCGAACCTCTCCTGCGGGTCGAGGGCGTCGACTTCAGCTACGGCCCGCTCCAGGTGCTCTTCGACGCCAGCATCGAGGTCGGCCACGCCGAGCGTGTCTGCCTGCTCGGGACGAACGGCGCGGGCAAGTCGACGTTGCTGCGCGTCGTGTCGGGCCTCGTCTCGCCGACCCGCGGAGCGGTCTCCTTCGACGGTGCGGACATCACGCGCCTCGATGCGGCGCAGCGCGCGGCGGCCGGCCTGATCCAGATCGCCGGCGGCCGCGCCACCTTCCCGTCGCTCAGCACCCTGCAGAACATCAGGCTCGGGGCATACCGCCGGGCGGCGAAGCCTCACGCGGAAGCGCGCGTCGAGGAGGCGATCGCGCTGTTCCCGGCCCTGCGCCCGCGACTCGAGCAGCCCGCGGGCACCCTCTCCGGGGGCGAGCAGCAGATGGTCGCGATCGCTCGGGCCATCGTCGCCGACCCGCGCCTGCTCATCATCGACGAGCTGTCGCTCGGTCTCGCGCCGATCGTCATGGAGCAGATCCTGGCGACGATCGAACAGCTCGCCGCACGGGGGTTGTCGATGCTGATCGTCGAGCAGTCGCTCAACGTCGCGCTGTCGGTCTCCGAGCGCGCCTACTTCATGGAGCGCGGCGCGATCCGCTTCTCGGGTCCCACCGACGAGCTCACGCGGCGCGACGACCTCGTCCGTTCGGTCTTCTTCGGAAGCGCGGCCCCGTGACGCTCGCCGTGCCCGGCGTCGGCTTCGAGATCCCCTACGACGTCGTGGTCGTCGGGATCGCCAAGGGCATGACGTACGGCCTCACCGCAGTCGGCATCGTCCTCGTCTACCGCGTCAGTCGTGTGATCAACTTCGCCCACAGCGCGCTCGGAGTGCTCGCCGCCCTCGCTGTCCCGCTGCTCGCGGTGCGGTGGGGACTGCCCTACGGCCTGGCGCTCCTGCTGGCTCTCCTCATCGGCTCGGGCAGCGGTGCGGTCGCCGAGCTCGCGGTCATCCGCCGGCTCAGCACGGCTCCTCGCCTCATCGTCATGGTGGCGACGATCGCGATCGCGCAGATCGCCTCGATCGCCGCGGTCCTCGCCCCGCACGGCAACGCCTTCTTCCGCGCGCCCTACCCGACGCCGTTCTCGGTCAGCTGGAAGCTCGGGCACCTCGTCGTCGATGCGCCGCTGCTGATGGTGCTGGTCGCCTCGCCACTCCTCGTCGCGAGCCTCGTCGCCGTCCGCAACCGGACCGGCTTCGGGATCGCGAGCCAGGCCGCCGCCGAGAACGCCGAAGCCGCGTGGCTCACCGGCATCCCCGTCCGGCGGATCTCGACGATGGCGTGGGCGTTGGCGGGCTTGTACTCCTCGGCTGCCGCGGTGCTGCTGGCTTCGTCCGGGAAGATCGGCGGTGCGTCGGCCGGCGGCCTCAGCGTCAACCTGCTCGTGCCGGCGCTCGCCGCCGCGATCCTCGGCCGCCTTTCCAGCATCTGGGTGACCTACTCCGCCGCCGTCGGCATCGGCGTGGCGGAGACGCTCATCGAGTGGAACTACCCCGGCAACGGCTACGTGCAGATCCTCATGCTCGTCGCCGTGCTGGCCGGGCTCTTCTTCCGCTCCGGGCTGTCGGAGCCGTTGCGTGGCGGGGAGACCGGATGGTCGCTCGGGGGCGCGGTCCGGGCGCTGCCCCCGGACGTCGCTCGCCTCCCGCTCGTGCGCTGGGGTCGCCGCCTCGGTCTCGCAGCGACCGTGCTCGCGGCGGTCGCCGTGACCACGGTGATGTCGAACGCGCAGCTGAGCCTGTTCTCCTCCGTCGTGATCTTCGCGGTCATGGGGCTGTCGCTCGTGGTGCTGACCGGGTTCGCGGGACAGGTGTCGTTGGGCCAGGCCGCGTTCGTGGCCCTGGGCGCGTTCGGGGCCGGGAAGGCCTATGCGCTGGGCTTTCCCATGGCGTCGGTCGCGGCGTACTCCATCGCCATCTGCGTCGTCACGGCGATCCTCGTGGGCCTGCCCGCCCTGCGGGTGCGCGGCCTGTTCCTGTCGGTCGCGACGCTCGCGTTCGCGCTCTTCGCGCAGGGCTGGCTGTTCGGCCAGGCCTTCCTCATGAAGGCGTACGGAACGTCGAGCCAGCTGCTGCCCCGCGGCTCCGTGCTCGGCCTCGGGCTCGAGAGCGAGAAGCACTACGCCTGGTTCAGCCTCGCCGGCCTGGCGGTCGCGGCCGCCCTCGTCCATCGGGTCCGCAGCACGGGCGTTGGGCGATCGATGATCGCCGTGCGCGACAACGAGCCCGCGGCAATGACGTTCTCGCTGTCGCCCAACCGCGTCAAGCTCACCGCGTTCGGGCTGTCCGGCGGCATCGCCGGGTTTGCCGGATGGCTCTACGGGGGTCTGCTCGTCAACTACTCCGACATCAGTCTCACGGCGCCGCGGGCGTCTCTCGAGCTCGTCGTCATGGTCGTGCTGGGCGGGCTCGGTTCCGTGACGGGGGCGGTGCTCGGGGCGCTCTGGGTGCAGGGCATCCCGTACTTCTTCGGTGACACGTGGGGCGTGTTCTCCTCCGCCTTCGGCGTGCTGCTCGTCCTGCTGTTCCTCCGGGGCGGGCTCGCCGCGATCGTGTTCCGGGCCCGCGACCGGCTCGTGCCGGTGCTCACGGGCCGGCCTCTCGACCAGGTCCGCGGGAGCGTTCGGCAAGAGGGTGTCGCGCGGCCACCGCTGCCCCCTTCGCCGCACCGTCGCCGCACTGATGCGGTTGTGCTCGAGGCTCGCAACATCAGCGTCAGCTTCGGCGGCAACGTCGCCGTGTCTGACGTGTCGCTGCAGCTGCACGAGGGCGAGGTCCTCGGCATCCTCGGACCTAACGGGGCCGGCAAGACGACCTTCTTCGACGTGCTCACCGGTCAGGTCAGGCCCGATCAGGGCCGGGTGATCCTGCACGGGATGGACGTCACGGCTCTACGTCCTGAGCAACGCGCCGAGCTGCTCCTCGGCCGGACGTTCCAGCAGGCGAGGTTGTTCGACGAGCTCACGCTCTTCGAGAGCCTCCAGGTCGCCCTCGAGCGCCAGGCCCCGAGCGAGCTGGTGCCGTCGCTGCTGGGACTGCCGCCGTCGCGCCGCTCCGAGCGCGACAAGTGCCTGCGGGCCGGCGAGCTGATCGAGCTGCTCGGTCTCGAACCGTTCGCGCATCGTCCGATGACGGCCTTGTCCACGGGCACGCGACGGATGGCCGAGCTCGCCGCGGTCGTCGCGATGGGTTCGCGGGTCGTCCTGCTCGACGAACCGACGGCCGGCATCGCGCAGGCCGAGGTCGAGCAGTTCACCCCTGTCATCCGCGAGATCGCCGACCACCTCGGAGCCAGCCTCATCGTGGTCGAGCACGACATCCCGCTGATGATGTCGATGGTCGACCGCCTCTGCGTGCTCGCCGCCGGGAGGCTCATCGCCGACGGCCCGCCGCAGGTCGTCGGCGTCGACCCGGCTGTCATCGCCGCCTACCTCGGCACCGACGCGCGCGTGGTTCAGCGGTCCGGACGACCGGCCCTCTCAGCGACGCGGTCCGTGCGCGTACCGACCCTCACCAAGGAGAAGGCATCGTGAACGACGGGCATGGCACCGAGCCGGTGGCCCCCTCGCTGCGGTCACGCAGCGTCGTGCTGGCGCTGATCGTCGGGCTGCTCCTCGGCGCGATGTCCGCCGCCCTCCTCGGAGGCCGGCCGGCGCGGCTGGCCCCAACGGGCGCCGACGGCATCGCCCAGACCGACGGCGGCCCGGGGGTGCCCTCCGCCCCAACGGCGGCCGGCTCGGGTGCGGCGGCCCCATCGGCCGGCGGGCTCGGCTCGCCCACCGCCGCCGGGCCCGCCGGCGCGGGAGGCGGAGCGGCGACGGACGGCGCGGGCGCGACGTCGTCGACACCGCCGACCGACGGGGCTGGCGGCCGACCCCCGCAGGGCCGCGGGAAAGGTCAGCCGAGCGTCCTGGGCGTCAGCTGCTCGAAGCTGGACTCCGCCGGCGTGCGGGGCGTGACCCCGACCACGATCAAGATCGGTATAGGGCTCGCCGACCTCACGCTGCTCGAGCCCGTCCTGGGCCCCGCCGCGCAGTTCGGCCCGCAGCAGCAGATCTTCGATGCGGTGCTCAAAGCCCTGAGCGCGAGCAACCCGCTTCCGTGCGGACGCAAGATCGTGCCCGTCTACGAGAAGTACCAGGTGCTCACCGAGGCCCAGTCTCGCGCCGTGTGCCAGAGCTTCATCAACGACGAGAAGGTCTTCGCAGTCATCACGACGTTCTCGTTCCGCTCTCCGCTGTGCGTCACTCAGGAGAACAAGACCTTCCTCATCGACCAGGGCTACCAGCTCTACAACGACGACTTCGCCCAGTCCGGCGGCCGGCTGTTCGGCCTCGATCCCCCCGTCGACATCTGGTACCGGCTCTGGACGAGCTGGGTGATCGAGCGGCTCGCGAAGAAGCCGGGCGCCAAGCTCGGCGTCTACTACAACACCAGCAACCCCGAGCGCGTCGCCGTGGTGCAGGCCGACGTCCTCGACGTGCTGAAGGCCCACGGCATCACGCCGGTCGTCGCCACGTCGAACGCCGGCGCCGAGACGCTGGTGACCGGTGACCCCAACGATCCGGCCGCGGTCCTCAAGTTCAAGAGCGCCGGCGTCACCGACGTGATGATGTCGGTGGAGAACTTCATGCAGCAGGCGCAGCGCGAGGACTACCACCCGAGGTACTACTTCGCCGGATCGGACGCCGAGGACGCCAACAGCGGGCGGTTCGACGCGACCAACGGCGACGGTGCGCAGGGCCTGGTCTGGGACCGCGTGAACGACTACTCGCGCGGCGTTGCCCCGACGGCCGACCAGGAGCGGTGCGTGCGCTACGCCACCGACGCGGGGATCGCCCGCCCGCGGCCCGAGTACGGCCAGTGGAACCTGACGATGATCGCGTGTGACGAGCTCGGGATCGTGATCAAGGGCATCATCGCTGCCGGCGCAAACCTCACGACGGACCGATTGGTGCTCGGCGTGCGGACGGTGACGAGCTGGCCGGGGTACTTCGTCGCTGCCGGGGGCTTCACCGCCAGCAAGAACTGGCTGATCGACGAGAGCCGCGAGGCCCAGTACTACGGGGCCTGCTCCTGCTGGAAGAACACCACCGACTTCGCGCCGCTGGGCTCGTACCAGTGAGCGGGGGAGCGGGCAGCCCTTGTCGACGCCGCGCTCGAGGAGCATCGTGATGATCGGTTCGGTCCGTATCCGGAACCTCGTGTCGGGCGGCACGCTGCTGCTCTCCCTGCTCGCACCGGCGGCGGCGCGCGCGGCCGCGGCCGGCCCCGCCGAGCCGTCGCCCACCGTGCAGGGTCCGATCACCGGCGGCAGCCATGGCCGGGCCTTCAACGACTGGCCCTGGCCGCTGAAGGACTACGGCTACCGGCAAGACGAGTACTTCATCTCCGGCACCGCGAAGGCATACGGAGCGACCGCGCCTCCGGCGGCGTACAAGGTCCGGATCCAGGTGCTGCGGCCGATCGACCCGCGGCAGGCCAGCGGGACCGCCGTGGTGGAGTGGAACAACGTGAGCGCCCAGTACGACATCCCGCTCGGCTGGGTCTGGACCCACCCGCGCGTGATGAGCGACGGCGACGTCTACGTCATGGTCAGCGCGCAGGAGGTCGGGGTGTGCGGCAACGCGGCTGCGCTCAGCCTGGTCCGGGGGGCGGTGTCCGTCCCCGACCCGCTGGCCGGATCCGGCGTCGAGGTCTGCACCCCGACGTCGTTGAAGGGCTGGGATCCGCAACGGTACGACTCGCTGCACCATCCCGGCGACGACTACAGCTTCGACATCTACTCCCAGGCGGTGCAGGCCATCCGGCACCCGCACGGGATCGACCCCGTCGCCGGCATCACCATCACGCACGTGATCGGCTACGGGCAGTCGCAGTCGGCCTCGCGGTTCGACGGCTACCTGTGCAACGGGGCGGACCAGGCCGCGCACCTCATCGACGCGGCGATCATGGATGCGGACGTCGGCACCGCCATCACCTGCGTCCCGCGGGTACCCAGCATCAAGCTGTGGAGTGAGGAGAGCGCGCGACCGGTGCCGAGCACCGCTTCGGCGAACCTGCGGATCTGGATGATCCCGGGAGCTCCGCACGAGGACGCCTGGCAGTCCAAGTACGAGGAGGCCTGGACCACCTACAACCTGGCCGGAGTGGCGCCGAGCCTGCCCGGCAACCGGGAGATGCAGGCCGACGCCGGCGACTACGGCCAGGAAGGCATCACTCCCGGTGGGGAGACCTGCCTGCCCCACGGTGATGAGTACCCGCGTCGGTACATCGACGACGCCGCCTTCCAGGCGCTCAAGGACTGGATGCTGCACGGCCACCCCGCTCCGACCTTCCCGTCGGACGCGTTCACGCCGGCCGCCGGGGCGGTCGACGCGCCGTTCGGCAGCACGACCAACTTCCAGCACGACGCCCACCTCAACACCCTCGGTGGGATCCGCTCGCCGGTGCTCGACGTCCCGGTCGCGACCTACATCGGACCGACCTGCGCGCTGTTCGGCGAGACGATCCCCTTCACGTCGGTCCAGCTGGCGCAGCTCTACCCGACCCACGGCTCCTACGTCGACCGGATGTTCGCCAGCATCCAGTCCGCCGTCGCCGCGGGCTCGATGCTGCCGGTGGATGCGACCGACCTGATGCAGCGGGCGTGCGCGTCCAGCATCGGCGGTCCTCCCGCCGCCTCCTGCCCGCACATCACGGCGACCTCGCCCTACGCCGTGGACCACCCCGCGGCCACGGCCGAGCCCGCGACCCGACCGCAGCGGTCACCCGCACTCGCGGTCCGGCCCGGCACCCGTGGGCTCGCTGCGACCGGTCTCCCGGACGGAGCGGCGTTCGCGGCCCTCGGTCTGCTGGGCGCGGCGTGGTGCGTCCGTCGGTCCCGACAGACGTAGCACACTTAGTTAACGTTGTCTGTATGCTGGTCGAGGCGCGACAACGAGATGTGAGGATCCCCGTGGCCCCGTTCGAGCTCGACGACGACCAGCGGGCGCTCCGCGCGACGGTGCGCGACTTCGCCGGCGAGGCGTTCTCGGAGGCGGAGGTGCGCCGCCTCATGGCCGGGCCCTCGGGCCTCGAGCGACCGGTGTGGGAGCGCATGGCCACCGAGCTCGGGCTGCAGGGGCTGATGGTGCCCGAGCAGCACGGCGGCGCCGGTGCCGGGTTCGTCGAGCTCGCCATCGTGATCGAGGAGCTCGGCCGGCGCCTCGCGCCCGCGCCGTTCCTGTCCACGGCGCTGGCGACGCTGGCGATCACCGGCGCCGACGCACCGGACGACGCGATCGGTGAGCACCTCGCCGCCATCGCGGAGGGTCGCCGCGTCGCCGCGGTGGCCGTCGCGGAGGACGACGGGCGCTGGGACGCCGACGGCGTGCGCTGCGCCGCGAGCACGGTCGACGGCGGCTCTCGGATCGACGGCGCGAAGTCCTACGTCGCGGACGGCCTGATCGCCGACCTGCTCGTCGTGGCCGCCCGTGGCGAGGACGGGCCGGGCCTGTACCTGGTCGAGGCGGACGCGCCGGGGCTCACCCGCTCCGCGCTGGAGGTCTTCGACCCGACGCGGCGGCTCGCGCGGCTCGAGCTGCAGGCCGTTCCCGCGCTGCGGCTGTCCGGACCCGAAGGGGTCGACCGCTTCCTCGACCGCGCGCGCGTCGCCGTCGCCGCCGAGCAGGTCGGCGGGGCTGACCTCGCGCTGTCGATGGCGGTCGAGTACGCGAAGGAGCGCGTGCAGTTCGGCCGGCCCATCGGCAGCTTCCAGGCGATCAAGCACATGTGCGCCGACGCCTACGTCGACGTCGAGTCGGCCCGCTCGGCCGCCTACTACGGGGCGTGGGCGATCGATGAGGGGAGCCCGGAGCTGACGACGGTCGCGCCGCTCGCCAAGGCCTTCTGCTCGGAGACCTTCGTCGAGGTGGCCATGACGAACATGCAGGTCCACGGCGGCATCTCGTTCACCTACGAGCATCCCGCGCACCTCTACTTCCGGCGGGCGCGGTCGGGTGCGCAGCTCTGGGGCAGCCCGCAGAGCCAGCGCGACCTCCTCGCCACCCGCATCGGACTGTGAGACAGGAGGATCCGATGGACGCCGTGACCACGACGGACGGGACGACCGAAGCGCAGGTGCGCGCCGAGGTGCGGGCCTGGCTCGCCGAGCACTGGCAGGGCGGCAGCGCCGGACCGCAGTGGCGGGTCGCGCTCATCGAGTCCGGCTGGGCCGCACCCACCTGGCCGGTCGAGTGGTTCGGTCGCGGCCTGCATCGCAGCCTGCGGCGCGTCATCGCCGAGGAGTTCGCCGCCGTGGGCGCGCGGGTGCCCGCGCTCGACGTGACCCAGCTCTACGCGAACACGATCCTCGCGCACGGCACCGACGAGCAGAAGCGGCGCTTCATCCGGCCGTTGCTGGTGGGTGAGGCGCGCGGCTGCCTGCTCTACAGCGAGCCCGGCGCCGGCTCCGACCTCGCGGCGTTGCAGACCCGCGCCGAGCGTGACGGCGACGCGTGGCGCGTGACCGGTCAGAAGGTGTGGACCTCGGGCGCGCTGGAAGCGACGCACGGCCTGCTCATCGCACGCACCGACTGGGACGTGCCGAAGCACCGTGGCCTCACGTTCTTCTGGCTGCCCATGCAGCAGCCCGGCGTCGAGGTCCGCCCCATCCACCAGGTCACCGGCGGCTCGGAGTTCAACGAGGTCTTCCTGACCGACGCGGTCGTGCCCGACGACCATCGCCTCGGCGAGGTCAACGACGGGTGGCGGGTGCTGCAGACCGCGCTCGGGTTCGAGCGGGTGATCATGGGCAGCGGCGCGGCCAAGCCCGACAAGCGGCGCGACCGGACCCCGGAGGAGCAGGCCCGGGCCGCGCGGCAGTCGCCGTGGACGCGCAAGGTCGGCGGCGCCGACTACGTCGAGCTCGCGAAGACCAGCGGGAAGGCCGACGACCCCGTGGCCCGCCAGGAGATCGCCCGGCTGTTCACGCTGGAGAAGGTCAACGAGTGGAACACGCTGCGCGCGCGGGCCGAGGCGCGCGGCGGCGGCTCGTCGCCGCTCTCGTCCATCGGCAAGCTCGCGATGTCGCGCATCGTGCACACCGGCGTGCGCGTGACGACGAACCTCATCGGCACCGAGTCCGTGCTCGACGCCGACAGCTCGCCGGTGGCCGGGGAGATCAACCGCTCCGCGTTCGCCGCGTTCGTGACGTCGATCGGCGGGGGCACCGACCAGATCCAGCGCAACATCATCGGGGAGCGCGTGCTGGGCCTGCCGCGCGAGCCGGAGGTCGACCGGGACGTGCCCTTCCGCGACGTCCGCAAGGCCGGACCCGCGAGGCGACCGGTCTGATGGCCGAGGCCGACGCCGCCCGACCCGAGGTCGACCTCCCGCTCGCGGGCATCCGCGTGCTCGACCTCGTGACCGGCCCGCTCGCCGCCGTCGGTCGCCAGCTCGCCGAGTGGGGCGCCGACGTGCTGCGCATCGAGCCCCCCGGCGGCGCCGACGACCGGCGCGCGGGACGCACGGTCGGAGACGTGTCGATCGGGTTCGTCGCCGCAAACCTCGGCAAGCGCGCCGGCTCCCTCGACCTGAAGAGCCCCGCGGGCCGCCGCGCCCTCGACGAGCTGCTCGAAGGCGCCGACGTCGTCCTCGAGAGCACCCGGCCCGGCTCGGACGACGCGGCCGACCTCGACGTCGACGGCATCCGCGCGCGGCACCCCGGCCTCGTGGTCCTGTCCATCACCCCGTTCGGGCGCGCGGGCGTGTGCAGCCGGTGGGAGGCGACCGGCCCGGTCCTCCACGCGCTGTCCGGTGAGCTCTCGCGCTCCGGCCTGCCCGGCCGGGCGCCGTTGCTGCCGCCCGGCGACTTGGCCTACGAGTGCGCCGCCGGTCAGGCCGTCTTCGTGGTGCTCCTCGCGCTGCTCGAGCGGCTGCGCACGGGCGAGGGAGATCACCTCGACTTCGCGGTGCTCGACGGCGTCGTGCACGCGCTCGACCCGGGCTACGGCATCGCCGGCAGCGCGACCGCCGGCGTCCCCGCCAGCAAGCTGCCCCGCGGTCGCCCGGACGCGGGCCACCAGTACCCGATCATCCGGTGCGCCGACGGCTTCGTCCGCATCTGCATCCTGGCCGCGCGGCAGTGGCGCGGCATGTTCGCGTGGATGGGCAGCCCCGAGGAGTTCGCCGACCCCTCCTACGAGAAGCTCACCACGCGCTACCGCTCGCCCACGCTGCTCCCGGCCATCGGCCGGTTCTTCGCCGACCAGACCCGCGCGGAGCTCGAGGCGGGCGGCCACCGCCATGGCGTGCCGACCGCGGCGGTGCTCGAGGTCGACGAGGCGGTGAGCTCCGAGCACGTGCAGGCGCGGCGCGCGTTCGTGCCCTTCGACCTCATCCCCGGCGATCTCGTCCCCGGCGTGACCGCTCCGCTGCCCGACGGTGTCGCCGAGATCGACGGCCGCCGCGCGGGCCTGCGCGGACCGGCACCCGTCGCGGTCGGTGATGGTCCGGCATGGTCCGCGGCCGGCGGTGACGTCACCGGCACCGCGACGACCGGCACCGCGACGACCGGCACCGCAACGGCCGACGCGTCGGACCGGCCGCTCGCCGGCCTGCGCGTCCTCGACCTCGGCGTCATCGTGGTCGGCGCCGAGCACGGGCGGCTGCTGGCCGACCAGGGCGCGGACGTCATCAAGGTCGAGAACGAGGCGTTCCCCGACGGCAGCCGGCAGAGCGCGGGCGCCGTGCCGATGACGGTGACGTTCGCCGCCGGTCACCGCAACAAGCGCAGCCTCGGCCTCGACCTCCGGTCCCCGCGCGGCAAGGAGCTGTTCCTGCAGCTCGTGGCCGACACCGACATCGTCCTGTCCAACTTCCGGCCCGGGACGCTCGAGTCGCTGGGCCTCGGCTACGACGTGCTGTCCCGGGTCAACCCGCGGGTGATCGTCGTCGACAGCTCGGCGTTCGGGCCGTCCGGACCGTGGAGCAGCCGCCTCGGGTACGGCCCGCTCGTGCGGGCGTCCGCCGGCCTCACCGCGCAGTGGCGCTACGACGACGACCCCGCCGGCTTCGCGGACGCCATCACCGTGTACCCCGACCACGTCGCCGCGCGGCTCGCCATCGCCGCCGCCCTGGCCCTGCTCGTCCGGCGCCGCCGCACGGGGCGCGGCGGCACCGTCAGCGTCAGCCAGCTCGAGGTGATGCTCGGGCACATGGCCGCGACGCTCGCCGAGGCGAGCCTCGTCCGGCAGGGCCTACCGGTCGAGGGTCGTCGTGCCGAGAGCGTCCCGTGGGGTGCGTTCCCGGCCGCGGGAGACGACGAGTGGTGCGTCATCACCGTCCGGGACGATGACGACTGGCAGTCGCTGGTCAAGGTCATGCAGCGCGACGATCTCGTCGCCGATGCCGGCCTGGCTGCGCACGACGGACGCATGGCCGCTCGCGCCCGCATCGAGGCTGCGGTCACCGACTGGCTCGCCGAGCGTCGCGCCGCGGACGCCGCGGCCGCGCTGCAGGCCGTCGGCGTGCCGGCCGCCGAGATGCTGCGGGTGTCCGAGCTGCCCGAGCATCCCTACTTCGCGGAACGTTTCGTGTTCCGTCCGAGCGGCCACCCGGCCATCCGCCAGACGTTCTTCCTCGAGAACGCTCCCGTGCGTTCGCAACGCCTCCCCGATCCGCCGGACCGCCCGGCGCCGCTGCGCGGGGAGCACACCGAGCAGATCGCGCGCGAGCGACTCGGGCTCGACGAGGCGACGATCGCCGAGCTGGTCCGCGACGGCGTGCTCCAGCCCCCCACCTGATAACTCCGATCACCGCGCCGACATCGACACGTGCGTACGCGCACCGACCCGAACGCTGACACGAGCCGATCTCGACCAACCCGACATCCGCGCGCGACCCGGCGCTCCCGCGCTGGCCGCCGCCTCCCGAGTCGATCAAGGACTTCTGCTGTCGACCAAGGAGAACCGAGGGTCGTTCGTCGATTCGGACCCGCGGTTCTCCTTGATCAACTGCGGTTCTCCTTGATCGACGGCAACCGACCGGGAAGCGCCGATCTGGAACGTCCTCATGAGCTGACGACTCGGCCTCCTCAGCACCGGTGGTGCGGTGGATCGGCGCCTAAGGTCCGCCTCATGACCCTGATCCCGCCTGCGTTCAACCTGGAGGGTCGCGTCGCGATCGTCACGGGCGCGTCCGCAGGTCTCGGCGAGCGCTTCGCCCGTGTGCTGCACGCGAGCGGGGCGCAGGTGGTGGCGGTCGCGCGCCGCGCTGACAAGCTGCAGCACCTCGCGGACGAGCTGCCGGGGCTGCGGACGGTGACGGCCGACGTCACCGACGCGGCGGCCCGTCAGCGGCTCGTCGACACCGTCGTCGACGACCTCGGTCGCGTCGACGTGCTCGTGAACAACGCCGGCGGGGCGGTCGCCCGGCCGGCACTCGAGGAGACGGCGGAGTCGTTCGTCGACGCGCTCGGTCTGAACCTCGTCGCGCCCTTCGCCCTCGCCCAGCTCGTCGCCCGGCCGATGCTCGCGGCCGGCCGGGGCTCGATCATCAACATCGCATCGGTGCTCGGCACCATCTCGGCGTGGCCGGTCGCGAGCACCACGTACACCGCTGCGAAGGGCGGTCTCGTGCAGCTCACCCGCGAGCTCGCCTGCCAGTGGGCGGCCGGCGGGGTGCGGGTGAACGCGATCGCGCCCGGCTTCTTCCGCTCCGAGGCGATGGACGACGCCGCCACGGACGCGCTCGCCGGCTACATCCGGCGCGGGACGCCGATGGGGCGCATGGGCGACGTGCACGAGCTCGACGGCGCCCTGGTCTTCCTGGCGAGTGACGCGTCGTCCTACGTCACCGGTCAGGTGCTCGCGGTCGACGGCGGCTGGACCGCGCACTGACCGGCGCGATCTCCGTCAGCCGGTGAGGACGGGGAGCGTGTCCCAGCCGCGGACGGTGGAGGTGTGGGCCTGCTCCGCGTGGTCCCAGTCGACCTCCCAGGTCGGGAAGCGCTTGAGGACCTCCTCGAGCGCCACGCGGGCCTCGAGCCGGGCGAGGTGGCTGCCCAGGCAGAAGTGGATGCCGTAGCCGAACGACAGCTGGCTGCCGATGTCGCGGCGGATGTCGAACGTGTCGGGGTCGGCGAACTGGCGTTCGTCGCGGTTCGCGGCGCCGGTGAGCAGCAGGAGGACGCTGCCCTGGGGAACGGTCTGCCCGTGCCACGGGGCGTCGTCGGCGACGTAGCGGGCCTGCACCGGTGACGGGGCCTCGTAGCGGAGCAGCTCCTCGACCGCGCCCGGGATCAGCGACGGGTCGGCGACCAGCTCGGCGCGCTGGTCCGGGTTCTCGGCGAGGACCTTGCCGGCCCAGCCGATGAGCCGGGTCGTCGTCTCGTTGCCCGCCGCCGCGAGCAGGCCCACGTAGCTCGAGATCTCCTCGCGGGTCAGCTTCTTCGTCACGCCGTCGACGTCTTCGTACTCCGCGTTGAGCAGCGCCGTCATGAGGTCGTCCGAGGGGTTCTGCTCGCGGTAGTCGATGTAGGCGGCGAAGACGTCGCCATCGAGCGCGGCGAGCGGGTTGACCGCCTCCTGCTGCTCGCCGTGCTCGTCCTTGAGCGACATCAGCGTGTCGACCCGCTGCCGATGCGAGTCCTGCTCTGCCTCGGGGATCCCGAGCATCATGCCGATCGTCCGCATCGGGATCTCGGCGCCGAGGTCCTTGACGAAGTCGAAGCGCCCGGCGCCGACGAGCGGGTCGAGGGTGCGTGCGCAGAACGCCCGCACCTTGGGCTCGAGGTCGGCGACCCGCTTGGGCGTGAACACCCGGGCGAGCAGCCCGCGATGGATGTCGTGGGCGGGCGGGTCCTCGAACAGGACGGTGCCGGGCGGGATCTCGACCCCGCTCTTGATGATCTCGAGGACCGATCCCTTGCCCGACCGGTAGCGCTTCCACTCGAACGACGCCGTCTTGACGTCGTCGTAGCGGGACAGCGCGTAGAAGTCGTGCTGCTCGTTGTAGTACAGCGGCGCCTCGTCGCGGAGGCGCCTCCACACCGGGTAGGGATCGACGTCGATCGCGAAGTCGTACGGGTCGTAGTAGACCGCTGTCGCGGCCGTCATCTCCCTCAGCCCGCCGGGCCGTTGGGGAACTTGAGCAGCGAGCCCGCGTCGACCCGGATGTTCTGCCCGGTGATGTAGCGGCTCTCGTCGCTGGCGAGGAACAGGGCGAGGTTGGCGATGTCCTCCGGCTCGACGTAGGGGATCGGCATCGCCTGGAACACCGTGAAGGCCGGCTCGGCATCTTCGCGGGTCGCGGTCCCGGCCGGGAGGTCGGGACGGAAGATCGAGTACAGGCCGGGGTGGTGGATCAGGTGCGTGTTGACGTTGGTGGGGTGCATGCAGTTGACCCGGATGAAGCGCGGCGCGAGGTGCAGCGCCATCTGCTCGGTGTACTCGATGAGCACCCGCTTGGACCAGCCGTACCCCGCGCCTCCCGGACCCATCGCCGGGTTGTCGGCGGCGCCCGGCATCATGCCCGCGGTCGAGCCGGTGATGATGATCGAGCTGTGGTCCGGCAGGTGCGGTACCGCGACGGCGACGGCGTTCATCACGCCGACGAGGTCGACGTCGGTGGCGTCGACGAAGTCCATCACGTCGGGCTCGCCCAGTGCCATCGGGAGGATGCCGGCGTTGGCGACGACGACGTCGACCTTGCCGAGGTCGGTGAGGCCGGCGTCGAGGGCATCCCGCAGCTCGGTGCGCTCCCGCACGTCGGCCTGGCGGGCGATGATGCGGCGGCCGAGCTCCTTCACCTGGCGCTCGGTCTCGGCGAGGTCCTCGGGCGTCGACAGCGGATACGGGTTCGAGTCGATCTGCCGGCAGATGTCGACCGCGATGATGTCCGCGCCCTCCTGCGCCATCCGGACCGCGTGCGCGCGGCCCTGACCGCGGGCGGCGCCGGTGATGAACGCGACCTTGCCTTCGAGCCGGTTGCCCATGACGTCCTTCTCTCTGTGTGGACCGTTCTTGTCAGGCACTGCGCACGTGCAGCACGCCCAGCTTCTGGCTGCGCGGTCGCGTGACGATGAAGACGTGCACGTCGCCGACCTCGTCGACGGTCTGGCCGCCCCGGCTGCCGAACGCCTCGTTCAGCAGGCCCATCTCCTGCCAGAGCGTGAGCGCCTCGACCGAGGCGTCCTGCTCCCAGGCGAAGTCGGTCGTGCCGCCGATCCCGGTGTTCTGCGCCGTGCCCTGGATCACGGTGGTCACGCGGATGTCGTCCGTGCGGAGCTCCTGCTCGAGGACCCGCGCGAACATCTCCAGCGCGGCCTTCGTGGAGACGTACATCGACAGCATCGGGAAGGGGTGGAGCGTCGACTCGCTCGAGGTGTTGACGATGTCGCCGCCTCCCGCTGCGCGCAGCAGCGGGATGGCCGCGCGACAGGTGTAGACGGGCCCGAGGAAGTTCGTGCCCACCTGGCGGGCGATGTCGTCGTCGGACAGCTTCTCCACCGCGCTCGGGCGGTAGATGCCGGCGTTGTTCGTGAGCACGTCGAGCTTGCCGAACCGGTCGCCGATGTGCGCGAACGCCTCCCGGACGCTGTCCGGATCGGCGACGTCCATCGGGACGGGCACCGCGGCCGGGCCGAGCTCGCCGGCGACGGCGTCGAGCCTCTCCTTGCCCCGCGCCAGCAGCACGACCGTGGCGCCCTCGGCGACGAACCGCCGGGCGATGCCGACGCCCGACCCGCTCGAGGCTCCGGTGACCGCGGCGACCTTGCCCTCGAGGGCTCCCATGGCGGGCAGCGTGTCCCGGATCAGCCGAGGGCGCCGGAGGCGCGCAGCTCTCCGATGGTGTCCCAGTCCTTGCCGAGCTCGAGCAGGATCTCCTCGGTGTGCTGGCCGAGCTCCGGGGCCGGGCCGCGCGGCACTGCGGGCGCCTGCCCGTACTGCGCCGGGGCGATGGGGATCCGGAACGCGCTGCCGTCGTTCGCGGTGACCGTGGGCAGGAAGCCGTTCTCGTTCACCTGCACGTGGTCGTGGATCTCGGCCGGCGTCATCACCGGTGACCAGACGCCCGTGAAGGTGGCGAGGGCGTCCTGCCACTCGGCGAGGGTCCTCTGCCGGAACGTCGATGCCAGCTCCTCGACGCAGGCGACCGCGTTCTGCGCGCGCAACGCCATCCCGGCGAAGCGCTCGTCGGCCGCGAGGTCCTTGCGGTCGATGAGGGTGCAGAGCTCGTCCCAGTAGCGATCCGCCTGCAGGCACACGAGGTAGAGCCAGCGGTCGTCGGCGGTGCCGTAGACGTTGGTGATCGGGTTCGGGGCGCTCTTGCTGTTCGGCGGCGGGATCGACCCGACCGCGGGACCGGCCATGACGTCGGGAGACATCGACCAGATGCCCACGCTCATCAGCGACACGTCGATGTCGGTGGCCTCGCCCGTCTTCTCCCGCTGGTACAGCGCGGTGCCGACCGCCCCGGCGATGGCGTTCGATCCCTGCAGGTCGTAGAACGCGGGCGGCTGGAACATCGGCTCCTCGCCGGGCCGCGTCATCTTGAACGCCATCGACGACGTCGCCCAGGCGGCGGCGAGGTCGAAGCCCCCCGTGTTGCGCATCGGCCCGCGGTCGCCCCAGCCGTGGCCGCGCACGTAGATGATGTCCGGGTTCGCGGCGCGGACATCCTCGAGGTCGTAGCGCAGCTTGGTGCGCACGGCCGGCAGCGTGCTGGTCATGAAGACGTCGCAGGTCTTCGCGAGCTCGAGCAGGAGCGCGTGGCCGTCCTCGCTGGCGAGGTCGAGCGTGATGGAGCGCTTGCCCCGGTTGGGGATCTCGATGAAGGGGTTGGCCGACCCGACGCCGAGCTGGAGCATGTTCGTCAGGCCGCGCTGCGGGTCGCCGGTGGGGGGCTCGACCTTGATGACGTCGGCGCCGAGGTCGGCGAGCACCGCACCGGCGGCCGGGACGAACGTCCACGACGCGACCTCGAGGACCCGCACGCCGGCGAACGGCTGGCCCTGGGTCATGCGACGCTCGTGGCGCGCGGGAAGTTGAAGACCCGGCGGGCGTTGTCCTCGGCGATCTTGCGGGCGTCGTCGTCGGGCACGTCGTGCAGCACCTCGGCCAGGTGCTTGCGCGAGTGCGGGAAGTTGCTGTCGGAGTGCGGGTAGTCGCCTTCGAACATGATGTTGTCGATCCCGATCGTGTCGCGCATCTCGAGCCCGGCCTCGTCGGCGATGAAGCAGCCGAAGATGTGCTTCCTGAACAGGTCGGAGGGCTTCACCTCCTTGTTGATGTCGTTGTACCAGCGGTGCCGCTCCCACACGTAGTCGAGCCGTTCGACGATGTAGGGGATCCAGCCGATGCCGCCTTCCGAGAGGGCGACGCGCAGGTCCGGGAACTGGTGGAACGTGCGCGAGAAGAGCATGTCGACGGTGGTGAACTGCGAGTTCATCCCGAACAGCGCGACGGCGACGGCGAAGTTGGCGTCGGGCGCGACCTCGGGGGCGCCGCCGCTGCCGAAGTGCAGGCACAGCGGCAGGTCGGCTTCTTGCGCGACGGAGAGGAACGGGTCCCAGTGGTCGGAGTGGAAGCTCGGCAGGCCGATGCGGTGCGGTGCCTCGGTGAAGGTGATCGCCTTGGCGCCCTTCTCGGCGCAGCGCTTCGTCTCCGCGACGGTGGCGTCGATGTCCCAGAACGGCACCATGACCATCGGGATGAACCGGTCGGGAGCGCCGGCGCACCACTCGTCGAGGATGAAGTCGTTCCACGCGGTGACGCACGCGTTGGACAGCTCGCGCAGGTTGGGGTCGGCCTGCTGCGCGTAGTGGAACGTCGAGCCGGCGAAGCCGGGGAAGCTCGGGAAGCACATCTGCGCGTGCACGCCGTCGAGGTCCATGTCCGCGAGACGCGCGGTGAGGTCGTAGCAGCCGGGCAGCATGTCGTCGAAGTGCGCGGGCTCGAGCCCGAAGTCGTGCGGGTCCTTGCCGGCGACGGCGTTGAGGCCGATGGTCGGGATCGTGTTGCCCGCGAACTGCCAGGCCTGGGTCCGCTCGCCCTCCCCGGTGCTGATGTCGACGACCTTGGGGCCCGCCTCCTGGAAGCGGGCGGGCAGCCGGTCGGTCCACACCCGCGGGTGCTCGATCACGTGGTCGTCGACGGAGATGACCTGGACGTCCTCTGCGAGCACCGTTGACTCCTCATCGAGCGGTAGCGTCTAACTGAGTTGACTACGTCACGTGCAAATATGTCAAGGCTTGACAAACTTGCTGAGGCGCCGGATCGGCGCTCGCCCCTCGAGGAGCCGTCGATGGAGTGCCCGGTCGAGCCTTACACGTTCATGGCGGAGCGGCGGCCCGCGCTGGCTCACTGGCAGGCGATGGACGAGCTGCAGTCGCGGGCCCGCCCGATGCTGCGCACCGACGAGGCGCAGGGCTACTGGGTGGCCACCGACGCGGAGGCGATCCTCGAGGGGCTGCAGAACCCTGAGGTCTTCTCCAGCGCGGCGATCGTGCCCACGGAGCCGAACCCGCCCGTCGCCCTGCTGCCGATCATGCTCGACCCGCCGCAGCACACGAAGTGGCGCAAGGTGCTCGGCTCCTACTTCTCACCGGGGCGGGTGGAGAAGCAGGCGGAGGCGCAGCGCGCGTTCGCCCGTGAGCTGATCGAGGACTTCCGCGCCAAGGGCGAGTGCGACTTCTACGCCGACTTCGCCGAGGTCTTCCCGACGACGATCTTCCTGCAGATCCTCGGCCTGCCGATCGAGCACCTGCCGCGGTTCCTCGACTGGGAGCGCAAGATCCTGCACGCCACCGAGGAGACCGACCCGGGCCGGGTGCAGGCGGTCACCGCGATGATGGAGGTCGTCGGCTACTTCGCCGGTGTCATCGCCGAGAAGCGGGCCGACCCGAGCCTGCTCGCCGACGACATCGTGAGCCACGCGCTCGAGTGGCAGATCGACGGCGAGAAGCCGGGCGACCAGGACCTGCTCTCCTGCATGTTGCTGCTCTTCATGGCGGGGCTCGACACCGTCGCCGCGCAGCTGTCCTACGCGTTCCACCACCTGGCGCGGCATCCGGCGGACCGGGCCCCGCTCGTGGCCGACCCGTCGATCGCGCCGGACATGGTCGAGGAGTTCCTCCGCGTGCACCCGATCGTCCAGCTCGCCCGCAAGGCGACGCGGGACGTCGAGCTCCACGGGTGCCCGGTGGCCGCGGGCGACATGGTGGCGTTCCCGCTCGGGATGGCAGGACGCGATCCCAACGTGTACCCGGACCCCACGGAGTTCCGGCTCGGCCGCGAGGTCACCCGGCACATCTCCTTCGGCGCCGGGCCCCACCGCTGCCTCGGGTCCCACCTCGCGCGCCAGGAGCTGACCATCGTGCTGCAGGAGTGGCACGCGCTGATCCCGGACTACGAGATCTCCGACGAGTCCCGCGTGCTCGAGCATGCCGGGGGCGTGTACTCGATCGAGGAGCTCCCGTTGCGCTGGAACGTCTGAGCGGGGGCGCACGCGCCATGCGGCTGACCGTCGACCACGCCAAGTGCCAGGGGCACGCGCGCTGCTACGCCACGTCCCCGGAGCTGTTCCCGATCGACGACGAGGGCTACAGCGCGATCGACGCCGTCGACGTGCCGGCCGGTCAGGAAGAGCTGGCGCGCAAGGGCGCGGCCGGCTGCCCCGAGCGCGCGATCACCGTCGTCCCATGAGGGTGACGATCGCCTGCTCCGCCTTGGCGTAGATCTCCGGCCGGGTCGGGAACGCCGAGCGTCCCCACATCTCGACCAGCGCGACGTCGACACCGGCGAGGACGCCGGCGTAGAGCCGCGGGCGGACGTCGGTCGACGGATCGACGCCGAGGCAGCGCGAGACGTAGCCCGACAACGCGTCGAGCATCGCCTCCAGCCGTTCGCCCCGGATGCGGGCCGCGACCTCGGGTGCGTCGGTCGCCGCCCGCCGCCACAGGTTCATCTGCTCGACGTCGGCATCGATGTCCCAGAACGTCTTCCGCAACCGCGTCCAGGCCGTGCGCAGCGGATCGTCGCTGGGGGGGAGCGCCGCGATCGTCTCCAGGGCGATGGTGAGCCCTCGGCGAGGGAACGCGAGGAGGATCTCCTCCTTCGTCGGGAAGTAGCGGTAGAGCGTGCGGGTCGAGACGCCGGCCGCGTCGGCGATGTCGTCGATCGTGACGTCCCGGTAGCCACGCTCGGCGAACAGGTCGAGGCCGACCTGCTCGTACTCGGTGAGCAGCAGCTGGCGCCGGCGGTCCCAGCCCGTCAGCGCCGCGCTCATGCCGCGATCATGCCGTGGGTCGACGGCGCCCGGCCGCCGGCTCAGCCATGCGGCGCGTTGACGGCCCCGCGGAGGTTGCTCGCCAGCGCGGGCACGTCGGCCAACGAGCGCAGCTGGTCGTTGAGGTGCGTGCAGGTGCCGATGCCGGTGAGCTCGCGGCGCACGTCCGCGCGCAGGTCGGCGAGGTTCCGGCCGACGAGACGTCCGGCGCTGCTCACCGCTGACGGGCACTCGACCCATGGCAGGGAGCGCGCGACGGCCGTGGCGGTGCGCACGACTCCGGTCTCGACGGCGGCCGTCAGCTCGACGTCGTACTCGTGGATGACGGTCGGACGTCCCTCCGCGGACATGTGGCTGTCGCGGAACCAGCTCGTGACGCGGATCTCTCCGTCGACGACGTGCACGTCGGTGCGCCGCTGGCGCCGCATGCCGTGCGGGGGCAGCTCGGGCAGGCCCTCGGTGTCGGCGGCGGGAGGGCGCGGGGGACCGGTGACCACCGGCGGGGCGCCGTAGGCGTCGATCTCGACCATGATCGACCCGCCGGACACCCACCCGGCGCACTGGTCGGGGATGAAGTGGTGCTTCGACCGGCGGACGATCGTGGGGATCGGGCCGCCCGCCTGCGTGGCGTACCCGGACACGAGCACCGTGGTGGGGACGTCGTCGAGCAGCTGGTGCTCGAGCGAGGTCTGGTCCAGGTCGAGGTCGAGCAGGTGGGCGCGGAAGCCCGACGCGGCCGACAGCCCGAGCAGGGCGTCGAGGCCGGGGACGGTGGGCGTGACGCTGATCGCCGTCAGGCGGCGGCCGTCGACGAACGCCACCGTCGCCTCGAGGGCGGCTGTCGCGATGACGTCGCCGTCGTGCGTCGTGTCGCTCCCGCGCCCGATGAGCTGGAGCGGCCCCTCGAGCCCGTCGGGCCGCAGCATGTCGATGCTCGTCGTGCGCCGGACAGCCCCGGGGGCGAGGTCCTGGGCGCGGGTCCGCGGGTTGTGCGGGCCGTGGCGCGGGTGCAGGCCGCCGCCCACCTCAGGGGAGGGGAGCTCACCGTCGCGCACGCATTTGAGAATAGAAGTCTCAAACGGCGCGTCAACCGACGTCGTGTCCAAGGTCACTCAGTTGACTGTTTGGACCGTTGCTGATCTGATCGCCCGCATGAGCGGACTCGAGGGCAAGGTTGCGTTCATCACCGGCGCCGCGCGTGGGCAGGGCCGCGCGCACGCGGTCCGGTTGGCCCGCGACGGAGCCGACATCCTCGCGGTCGACGTCTGCGAGACGTTCCCCACCCAGGACTACCCGAACGCCACGCGCGACGACCTCGACGAGACCGTGCGCCTGGTCGAGGCCGAGGGCCGCAAGATCGTCGCGGCCGTCGCCGACGTCCGTGACCGGGACGCTCTGCAGAAGGCGTTCGACGACGGCATGGCCTCGCTGGGGCGGTGCGACATCGTGCTCGCGAACGCGGGCTGGATCCGGCTCACGGGCGGCGGGGACCCGGTCGCGATCTGGAAGGACATCGTCGACACCGACCTCACCGGTGCGTGGAACACGGTGTCGGTCGCGCTGCCCAGGCTCCAGGACAACGGGGACGCCGGCGGCTCGATCATCCTGACCAGCTCGACCGCGGGGCTGCGGCCGCCGAACAGCCTCGAGGTGGGCGCACTGGCCTACACCGCGGCCAAGACCGCGCTGGTCGGAGTGATGAAGCAGCTGGCGCGGGCGCTGGCCCCGCAGAACATCCGGGTCAACACGATCCATCCCACCGGTGTGGTGTCCGGCATGACGATGAACGAGTCGATGGCGAAGATGATGGAGGAGGCGGCCGCCGGCGGCGCCAACACCATCTCCGAGATGCTCAACGCGCTGCCGGTGATGATCCTGCAGCCCGAGGACGTGTCGGACACCGTGGCGTTCCTCGTCTCCGACGCGGCGAAGTACATCACCGGCGTCGCCATGCCCGTGGATGCGGGCTTCAACATCCGCTGAGATGCCCGACGCGATCACCTTCGCCGTCGAGGGCGGTAGCCAGGCCGGTTGGGTGTTCACGCCGCCCGGCGCTGTTCGCAGCGTGCTGCTCTGCCTGCCCGGTGGCACGTACGACAAGCGCTACTGGCACCTGCAGGTTCCGGGACACGCCGGCTACAGCTTCGCGGAGCACCTGGCCGCGCAGGGACACCTCGTCGTCGCGCTCGACCACCTCGGCGTCGGCGAGAGCTCACGACCGGAGCTGGCCTCGGTCGGGCTCGACGTCCTGATGCGCGGTGATGCGGCGGTCGCGCACCAGGTTCGCGACCGGTTCGCCGACCGCGTGCCCTTCGTCGGCGTCGGCCACTCGATGGGCGCGTGCCTCACGTCGATGGTGCAGGCCGAGGGCCGCCCGTACGACGCCGTCGCTCTGCTCGGGTACGGCGTCGACATCGCCAACGTGCCGCACGCGGACCCGGGGGCCGACGACGCGCGCTGGCCCGCCTTCTGCGCGCTCGCCGGCGCCAGGCCCGACGACGTCTACGCGACGATGCCCCGCGCGCTCCTGCACGACCTGTTCCACGCGCCAGACGTGCCGCCCGCCGTCGTCGAGGCCGACGACGCCGCGCAGTCGGTGGTCCCCCTGCGAGCCGCCTTCGAGGTCACCACTCCGGGCTTCCTGCGCGCGTTCGCGGCCCGTGTCGACGTGCCGGTCTTCCTCGGGTTGGGCGAGCTCGACGTCGCGCCCGACCCGTGGGCCGAACCCGCCTGCTACCGCGCATCCCGCGACATCACCGTGTTCGTCCTCCCGGGCTCCCACCACTGCCACAACATGGCGTCGCGCCGAACCGAGCTGTGGGATCGCATCGGCGCCTGGGTGGCGAGCGTGGCCCCGCTCGGTGCGGGCCCGTCGGTCAGGGGATCGTGAGGTCGAGGCGTGTGAGGCCGAAGGTCCCCGACGGCCAGACGATGCGGGGCTGCGTTCCCGGCGTGATCGTGTAGTCCGGGATGCGCTTGTGCCACTCCTCGAGCACGAGCTTCAGCTCGATGCGGGCGAGGTGCGAGCCGAGGCAGCGGTGCGGACCGCCGCCGAAGCCCCAGTGCTTGCGCACCACGTCGTCGGTGTGCACCTCGTCAGGGGTCGGGACGTAGCCGGGCTCGCGGTTCGCGGCTCCGACGCAGACGTACAGCAGCGTGCCCGCGGGGATGGTCGCGCCGGCCAGCTCGACCTCTTGCGTCGTCACCCGCGGCAGCGTCGGCGCAGGCGGTTCGAGCCGCACCATCTCCTCGGCGAAGTGGGGGATGAGGCTCGGGTCGGCGACGATGGTGCGCCGCAGCTCTGGGTTCATGGCCAGGTGCTCGAGCGCGAACCCGATCGCGGCGGTGACGGTGTCGAGGCCGGCGAGGACGAACAGGAAGCCGAGGCCGAGCGCCTCGGCGTCGTCGAGTGCCTCGGTCTCGTCGGTGCCGAGCAGCAGGTGGGTCAGGATGTCGTCGGCCGGGTTCGCCCGCTTGGCCGCGATCGCCTCGGTCAGGTACGCGAACAGCTCGAGCGCGGGACCGAGGTCGCCCGACTCGGTGGCCGACAGCCCGGCCGTCGACAGCTCGATGACCTTGTCCTTCCACCCGACGAGCCGGTCACGGTCCTCCAGAGGCAGGCCGAAGATCGTGAGGAACACCTGCGACGGGTAGGGGACCGCCACCTCCGACATCGCTTCGATCTGCGTCTTGCCCGCGACGCTCTCGATGAGCGCGGTCGCCTGCGTCTGCAGGCTCGGCAGCACCGCGTTGAGCGACCGTGGGCTGAAGAACGGCTGCAGGATCTTCCGGTAGCGCGTGTGGTCCGGCGGGTCGGTCGCGATGGGGATCAGGGGGAGCGGGCTGCCGAGCGAGTCGAACGCCTGCTTCGAGGAGAAGAGCTCGGGGTGGCGCAGCACGTGCTCGACCTCGGTCTGGCCGGTGATGAAGATCGCGTCCTTGACGCGCACGAGCGGGCCGAGGTCGCGCAGGAACCGCCATCCGACGGTGCGGTCCTCGGCCATGGGGATCGCCTCGGGTGCGACCTCGGGCAGGTCGGCGAGCGTGCTCATGAGGTCTGCTCCTAGCGCCGCGACATCGCGCCGGCATCGAAGACGACGGTCGTGCCGCTGATGTAGCGGCCGGGACCCTGGACGAGGAAGTGCACGAGCTCGCTCACGTCCCCCGGCTCGAGGATCGGCACGGGCATGGCGTTGGCCATCGCATCGACCAGTGCCGGGTTGGACTCGATGACCTTGAACAGCTCCGGGTTGCCGCCGACCATCGGGGTGTTCACGCCGGTCGGGGCGATGCCGACGACGTTGGTGTCGAACGGGCCCAGCAGCTGCGCGTACGCCTTCACCAGACCGGTGACCGCGAGCTTGGCGGCCATGTAGGCATCGCTGCCGCCGTGCTCGTCGGTGACGCACATGAGCCCGGCCGTCGAGCTGGTCACGACGAGGCTCTTCGGGCCTTCCACGGTCTTCAGGTGCGGGACCGCCACGTGGATGGTGTTCCACACGCCGGTCAGCATCACGTCGATGCCGGCCTTCCACTCGGCCGCGGCGTCGTCCTCCTCGAGCGCGGTGAGCACGATGCCGGCGTTGGCGAGGACGGTGTCGATCTTCCCGAGCTCGGCCACTCCCGCGTCGAACGCGGCCTGGACCTGCGCGTGGTCGCGCACATCGCCCTGGGACAGCAGCGCGCGCCGGCCGTGCTTCTCGATGAGGTTCTTCGTCTCCTCGAGCTCTTCGAGCGTGCCCATCGGGTAGCGCACCTCGGGCATCTGCGCGCAGATGTCGATGCCGACGATGTCGGCGCCCTCGGAGGCCAGCCGCAGCGCGTGCGACCGGCCCTGCCCGCGTGCGACGCCCGTGATGAAGGCGACTCTGCCGTCCATCGTGCCCATGTGCAGCTCCTCGTGAGGTGGCGGATCGGTCGGGTGGATCAAGCGGTGGAAGCGGTGGCGCGGCGCGCGAGCTGCGGCCGGTAGCCGGGGACGGAGGCGAGCGTGCCGTCGACGAGGCGCTCGACGAACGGCCCCGACACGGGCTTCTTCTCGATCGCCAGCCGCACGATGAGCGGGCCGAGCAGCTGGGCGAGGACCTCGCCCGGGTCGGGCGAACGGCGGAGCTCGCCGTCACGGACGGCTTGTGCGAGTGCCTGCCGCACGGGCGCCAGGCTGCGCTCCCACATGACAGCGCGCGCCTCACCGATCAGCTCGCTCGTGTCGCCCTGACCCATGATCGCCGCCACCATCTGCAGCGAGACCGGGCGGGCGAGCTCGCGGGCCGCGCGGCGCACCTCGCGCACCATCCAGGCGCGCAGCGGCCCGGGGCCGGCGTGCATCAGCGGCTGGTCGACCACACCGACCGCCTCGAACAGCAGGTCGATCGGACGCGGCCAGTGCCGGTAGATCGTGGCCCGACCGACCCCGGAGCGCTGCGCGATGCGCTGGTGGGTGAGCCCCGCGGTGCCTTCCTCCTCGAAGAGGTCGTGCATCGCCCGCTGGACCGCGGCGCGGGTTCGGGCCACCCGCGCGTCCGCGAGGTCGGCGATCTCCGGCACGGTGCGGATGCTATGAGACATCTTGACCCATAGCAACCGGCCCCGGGATCGCGCGACCGGGCGGCGGCCCCGAACTTCTGACAGTGGTGTTGACCCCCTGTCGGCGAAGAGCCAGACTGGCCGGCATGGCGCCCGTGGCTGCGGGGTGTCCGGTCGCGGCTGACCTCGAGCTGCTCGACCCGGGCTTCCTGTCCGACCCCTTCCCGTTGATGTCGGCGTGGCGGGAGAAGACCCCGGTCTTCTACGTGCCCGAGGTGAACCTCCACTTCGTCACCCGCTACGAGGACGTCGAGGCGATCTTCCTCGACCGCGACACGTTCGGGGCGGCCAACGCGTCGTCGCCGGTGTGGCCGCTCGCCCCGGCCGTGGGAGCGCTGCTCGCGGAGAAGGTGCCGCGCAAGCCGACGCTGAACAACGCCGACCCGCCCCGGCACGGCCCGATGCGCACCGCGGTGCTGAAGGCGCTCACCCCGCGGCGCATCGCCGCGATGGAGCCGGTGCTGCGCGAGGTCGCCGGTCGGCTCATCGACGAGCTCGCGGCCAAGCCCGTCACCGACCTCGTGGCCGACCTCGCCTTCCCGTTCCCCGGCTACGCCGGGTTCTCGCTGCTCGGCTTTCCCGAGCACGACTGGGATCTGCTCAAGCAGTGGTGCCGCAAGCGGGTGCAGATCACCTACGGGCGCCTCTCCGACGAGGAGCAGATGGACGTCGCCCAGAACGTCGTCGCGTTCTGGGAGTACTGCGACGCGCACGTGGGCCTGCGCGAGCGGGAGCCGGCCGACGACTTCACCTCCGACCTGCTCGCGTACGCCTCCGAGCACCCGGACCTCGTCAACCGGCTCGACGTCGTCACGATCGTGTACTCGATCGCGCTGGCCGGGCACGACACCACGACCTGCGCGTTCACGAGCGGCCTGCGCTACCTGCTCGCGGAGCGCGCGCAGTGGGAGGCGATCGTCGCGGACCGCTCACTGGCCGTGAACGCGGTCGAGGAGATGCTCCGCTTCGATCCCCCGATCCTCGGTCACCGCCGGGTGGTGCTGCGCGACACCGAGGTCGCCGGCGTGCCGCTGCCCGAGGGCGCCCACCTGTTCCTCTGCTTCGCCTCGGCGCACCGTGACCCGCAGCAGTTCCCCGAGCCCGACCGGTTCGACATCCGGCGGACGGAGGCGCGCTCCAACCTCTCGTTCGGCAAGGGCGTGCACTTCTGCATCGGGGCGCCGCTGGCCCGGCTCGAGATGAAGATCGCGGTCGAGCTGCTGGCGGAGCGCGTGCCCGAGCTGCGCCTCGTGCGGGACCAGGACTACGAGATCACGCCGAACATCGTGTTCCGGTCGATGAAGCAGCTGCTCGCCGAGACGGGCGCCCGCTGACCTTGCTGCCACCGGCTTCCGTCTGGGACGCGTTCGCGCAGCGGTGCGCGGAGACGCCCGGCGCGACGGCGATCGTCGACGAGCGCGGGCACCGGGTGAGCTGGGCGGAGCTCGCTGCGCGCGTCCGGGCCCGCACGGCGGAGCTGGCCGCGGCGGGGGTCGGGCCGGGCAGCGTCGTCTCGTGGCAGCTGCCGAGCTGGATCGCCACCGCCGAGCTGACGCTCGCGCTCGCGGCGCTGGGCGCGGTGCAGAACCCGATCGTCCCGATCCTGCGCGACCGCGACGTCGCGTTCATCACGGCGCAGGCGGGCGCGACGCACCTCGTCGTGCCGCCGACGTGGCGCGGTCACGACTACGCCGCGATGGCGCACGACATCGCCGCCGGGTCCGCCCTGCGGGTGCTGGTGCTCGACCGCGACGCGCCACCTGCCGACGCGGGCCGCGCGGACGCGATCGCACCGATGCGCGACGACGGCGGCGTGCGCTGGCTGTTCTACACGTCGGGCACCACGGCGGAACCGAAGGGCGCCCGCCACGCGGACGCGGCGCTGCTGGCCGCCGCGGGCGGGCTGGTCGCCGCGTGCGGCATGGGACCCGGCGACCGGCTGGGATCGCCCGCGCCGATGTCGCACATCGGCGGCATCGCCATCCTCGTCGCGATCGCCATCGCGGGCACCACGCTGCTCATCGACGAGGTCTTCGACCCGGCGCGGACCTCGGCGTTCTTCAGCGCCGAGGACGCGACGCTGCTCGGCGCGGGCACCCCGTTCTTCCTCGCCTACCTCGACGCCCAGGCGACGAGCGCGACCCCGTTGTTCCCGCACGTCCGGTGCTTCCTGCTCGGCGGCGCGCCGAAGCCCCCGAGCCTCAACGCGATGATGCGCGAGCGCTTCGGCGCCCCGATCGTGTCCGGCTACGGCCTCACCGAGTGCCCGATGCTCGCCTGGAACGCGCTCGGTGACGCCGACGACGTGCTCGCGACCACCGAGGGGCGGGCGATCGAGGGCGTCGACCTGCGCGTCGTCGACGGCGAGGTGCGGGTGCGTGGCCCGCAGCTCATGGCGGGCTACGTCGATGCCGCGCTCGATGCCGAGGCCTTCGACGATGAGGGCTACCTGCGCACCGGCGACCTCGGTGCGCTCGACGCCGGCGGGAACCTCACGATCACCGGCCGCAGCAAGGACGTCATCATCCGCAACATGGAGAACGTCTCGGCCAAGGAGGTCGAGGATCTGTTGTTCCTGCACGCCGACGTCGCCGACTGCGCCGTCGTCGGGGTGCCCGACGCACGCGTGGGCGAACGCGTGTGCGTGGCGGTCGTCGCCCGTGACCCCGGCGCGCCACCCACGCTGCACGACCTCTGCGCCCACCTCGACGCGCAGCAGCTGTCCCGGCGCAAGCATCCCGAGCAGCTGCAGGTGATGGCCGCGCTGCCGCGCAACGGGATGGGCAAGGTCCTCAAGGCCGAGCTGCGCGAGGCGTTCGCGTGAACCTCGCCCGGATGCTCGTCGAGTCCGCCCGGCGCACACCGCACGCGCCCGCGGTCACCTGGCAGGACCGGGTGACCACGTACGCGCAGCTCGCGGCCCGCGTCTCGCGACTCGCCACCGGCCTCGGTTCGCTCGGGGTCGGAGCGGGCGCGCGCGTCGCGGTCCTGCTGCGCAACCGGCCCGAGCTGCTCGAGTCGATGTTCGCGTGCTTCGCCGGCGGGCTCGGCTGGGTCCCGCTCAACGCGCGCTTCACCGCGAGCGAGGTCGCGTACCACGTGAGCGACTCGGGCGCCGCGGTCGTCATCACCGACGACGAAGGTCTCGCGACCGTGCTCGAAGCCGGTACGGCCGCCCGGGTCGTGGTCGTCGAGGACGCGCACACCGTCGTGCCCGACCCGTGCACCGCCTACGACGTCGTGCTCGCGGCGGGCACGCCCGACGCCGACGTCGTCGCGGTCGGTCGCGACGACCTCGCCTGGCTGTTCTACACGTCGGGCACCACGGGCAAGCCGAAAGGAGCGATGCTCACCCACGGTGTGCTCACCTTCACCACGGCGTCGTGGCTGGCCGACCTGACCCCGCTCGACCACACCGACGTCACGCTGCACACGGCCCCGCTCACCCACGGCGCGGGCTTCCACGCGATCGCGGCCACCGCGCGCGGGGCGCACCAGGTGATCGCGCCGCCGGGGCCGTTCGACCCCGCGGCGACGCTCGCGCTCATCGACGCGGCCGGCGTGACCAACACATGGATGGTGCCGACGCAGATCGTGATGCTGACCGACGCCGCGCGGGCGTCGCGCCCGGCGCTGCCGACGCTCGAGCGCATCGTCTACGGCGGCGCGGCCTTCGCGGTCCCGGACCTGCGCGACGCGCTCGAGGTGCTGGGGCCCCGGCTGGTCCAGCTCTACGGGCAGGGGGAGACGCCGATGACCGCGACCGTCCTCACCCCCGAGGACCACGCGGCGGCGCTCGGCGGCGACCATCCCGAACGCCTCGCCTCCGCGGGGGTCGCCCGACCCGGGTGCGACATCCGCATCTTCGGCGCCGACGACGAGGAGCTCCCCGCCGGCGAGGTCGGCGAGCTCGTCGTGCGCGGACCCTCGGTCATGCTCGGCTACTGGAACCGCGCGGACGCGACGGCCGAGACGTTGCGGGGTGGCTGGTTGCACACCGGCGACCTCGGGCGCATCGACGAGCACGGTTACCTCTTCCTGCTCGACCGCGCGAAGGACATGATCATCACCGGCGGTTCCAACGTGTACGCGGTCGAGGTCGAGGCCGTCCTCACCGAGGACGGCACGGTGCGCGAGACCGCGGTCGTCGGTGTGCCCGACCGCACCTGGGGCGAGCTCGTCGTCGCGGTGGTCGCGCCCGTCGACGGCGCGTCGACCGAGGCCGTCGAGGCGGCGCTGCGTGCGCGCTGCGACGCGGCCCTCGCGGGCTACAAACGTCCGCGCCGCTACGTGTTCGTCGATGCGCTCCCGCGCAACGCCTACGGCAAGGTCGTGAAGCGCGAGCTGCGCGAGCGACTCACCACACCGACAGGAGCCTGAGATGGTCGAGACCACGCGCGAGCTGCTCGCCGCCCCGGCGACGGCGCACAGCCGCGTCGAGATCTACTCGGGCGTCGCCCGGCTGGCCAAGACCGTGTGGGGCAGCGAGCTGCGCCGGACCGACGTCCCCCGGTCGACGGCCGTGATGTTCTGCCACCCGACGGCGAACTTCCTCGGCCACTACGCGCTGCCGGGACTCGCGGAACGAGGGGTCGGCGCGATCGGCCTGACCACGCGGTACGTCGGCAACGACTCCTCGCTCATCATGGAGAACTGCCTGCTCGACATCGGCTCGATGGTGGCGCACCTGCGCGCCATCGGCTACGAGCGCGTCGTGCTCGTCGGCAACTCCGGCGGCTCCTCGATCGTGCCGTACTACCAGGCGCAAGCGGAGCACGCGACGGTGACGGCGCCCCCCGGAGGGGGGCCCGACCTCACGCAGGCGGCGCTCTCACCGGCCGAGGGGCTCGTCATGTTCATGGCGCACCCGAGCCGGGCACGGCTGTCGTCGGAGTGGCTCGACCCGGCGATCACCGACGAGCTGCACCCCTTCGACCGTGACCCGGCGCTCGACATGTACAACCCCGAGAACGGGCCGCCGTACAGCGCGGAGTTCATCGCGACCTACCGGGCCGCGCAGCTCGCCCGCAACCGGCGGATCTCGGCGTGGGCGGCCGACCAGCTCGCGGCGATGCAGGACGGCAAGCTCGGGCCGGAGGGACTCGACGATCTGCCGTTCGTCGTCCACGGGACCACCGCCGACCTGCGCTTCCTCGACGGCGCGATCGACCCGAGCGACCGCGAGATCGGCGTCTCGCTCTGGGGCCCGCCGGCGGTGGCGAACTACCTGCCGGCCGGGATCGGTCGCTACTCGACCGTGCGCGCGTGGCTCAACCAGTGGTCCATCGACCACACGAACGGGGACGCGCTGCAGTGGCTCCCGCAGATCACGGTGCCGCTGCTCGTGGAGTACGGCACCGCTGATGTCACCGTGCTCCCGCACATGGGCCAGGAGATGCACGACGCGGCGACCGCCGCCCCCTCACGGGAGATCTACGCGGTGAAGGGCGCCGGCCACTACTACGAGGGCACGCCCGAGCTGCTCGCCGAGGCGCTCGACGTGCTGGTCGATTGGGTCGAGCGTCACGTCGGGCTCTGACCCGGGACCGCGCGCCGATCAGGCGAGCGGGATGTCGGGGCCCGGGGCCTTGATCGAGACACCGCCGTCGACCGTCACGAGCGAACCGGTGACGAACTCGGACTCGTCGGCCGCCAGCCAGGTCGCGGCGTAGGCGATGTCGTCGGGGTTGCCGACGCGGGTCAGCTGCCCGGGAGCGACGGCCGCGCCGGCCTCCTTCGCGCTCGACACCACCTTGCCGACGATGATGGTGTTGCAGCGCACCCGGTCGGGGGCGTACTCGGCCGCGATCGAGTAGGTGATCGCGTTCATGCCGCCCTTGGCGGCCGCGTACGCCGAGAAGCCGGGCAGGCCGAGCACCGACTGCGCCGACGAGATGTTGATGATGGAGGCGCCGCCCGCCTGCATGAGGTGCGGCAACGCGTGCTTGCAGGCGAAGAAGACGTTGCCCGTCAACGTGCCGCGGACCACGCCGTCCCACTCGTCGGTCGACAGGTCGTGCAGCCGCTTCATCGTGGACAGCAGCATGTCGGTCGGGGCGGCGTTGTTGACGAGCGTCGTCAGGCCGCCGAAGCGCGCGACGACGGCGCCGACGACGGACTCGACGCTGGACTCGTCGGTGACGTCGAGCGGGAAGAACTCGGCCGTGCCGCCCGCCTCGGTGATGCGGCTCACGACCTTCGCGCCGCGCTCGGCGTTGCGTCCGGTCACCGCCACGGCGGCGCCCTCCGCCGCGTACATCTGCGCGATCGAGCGGCCGATCCCGCGCGTCGAGCCACTGACGAGAGCGATCTTGCCGGACAGCCGCATGCGAGCTCCTCGAGGTCAGCGCGGCGAGCCGAGCACGCCGCGGGTGATGAAGGCCGTGATGGTGCCCACCAGGTCGTCCCGGCCGAGCTCGTAGCGGGTCGCCACGCCCTGGTGCGGCACCCGTTCCAACAGCGCGAGCACGATGAACGCCCCGGCCGTCGGGTCGAACCCCTTCGGGTTCTTGCGCTTGCGCAGGACCGCCTCGATGGCGTCGAGCAGGTGGGCCAGGGCCGCCTCTCCGCGGTGCCGGACCGGCGGTTCCTCGGGCTCCTCGATCCAGATGCGCAGCACCCCGCCGTCGCGCTCGGTGAGCTCGACGAAGGACGCGACCCAGTCCGTCAGGCCATCACCCTTCGCGGCGGCGGCGAAGCCGTCGGCGAGCGCCGACACGTCCTGCGCGCACGCGTCGGACAGGCTGACCAGCAGGTCGAGCCGCGAGCCGAAGTACTTGTAGAAGGTGCGTCGGGACAGGCCGGACTCGGCCAGGATCTGATCGACGCTCGAGGACCGGTAGCCGTCGCGGGCGAAGACGGCCGCGCCCGCCCGCAGCAGCGTCTCGATGCTCTGCTGGGCCGCGGCGTTCGACTCCTCGGCCACCGCCGGCGGCGCGGGCGCCCGCCGGCGGGTGGCGGTCGGGGCCCGCCGATCGGCGGGGATCAGCCGACGCGCCCGCGCCGGTTCGTGGCGGTGGGTGAACGCGCGCGCCGGTGTCGCCGGGAACAGCACGCGTTGCACCGCCATCGCCAGGGTGTCGATGGCGACGTCCGGCGATACCGGGATGTCCTGGGTCTGCAGGTAGTAGTTCACCCGCTCGATGACCGTCGTCAGCGCGATCGCGATGTGGTCGGGGTCGACGCCGGTGACGTCCGCCTCGGCGATCCGGTCGGCCAGCGCCGCCGTGTAGCCCTCGACGAACCGGGTGATCAGCGGGCGCAGCTGCGTGTTCGGCGAGTCGATGTGCGCCCACTGCACGAACATCGTCGCGTACTTGTCGTACACGTACGCCCACTCACCGAGCCACCAGTGCAGGTTGTCGTAGCCCTCGGCGGTGGGGCCCAGCGCACCCAGCCGGCGCACGACGCGCAGCAACGCCGACCCGCACTCCTCGAGCAGCTCGGTCGCGATCTCGTCACGGCTCTCGAAGTACTGGTAGAGCGTCGCGCGGGAGACCCCTGCGGTGCGGGCGATGTCGTCGACCGCCGTCGCGTAGAAGCCGCGGTCGGCGAACTGCAGCAGCGCGGCGTCGAGCAGGCGCTGGCGGGTGCGGGCGCCGCGCCCACCGACCGCCGGGCTCCGCGGGCCGTAGCTCGCCCGCCGTGCGATCGCCGGCCGGTCGACCGGCTCACTCACCAGGAGCCCCGGGCAGCCACGGCTCGGTCCACTGCTGCTCCCGAGCCGCCTTGAGACCGCGCATGCCCTCGGTGGCGATGATGTCCGCAAAGGCTCGGCCGTCGGGTGCCAGTGCGCGCTTCGCGGTGTCGAGGGTCACGGCGTCGTGCTCGATGGCCGCCTGCCGCCGGGCGGGGTCATCGGCCGCGTCGGCGACGGCGTCGATCGCCCGCTTGTTGAGCGTGGTCGCCTCCCGCGGCATGCGCGCGAGCCGCTCGGCGAGCTCGGTGGTGCGGCTCCGCAGGTCCGCGGCCGGCACGCAGGTCAGCACGAGCCCGATCTGCGCGGCGCGGTCGGCGCTGATGAGCTCGCCCGACAGCTGGAGCATCTTGGCCCACTGCCGCCCGACCGCGGCGACGAGGCCGGTGCCGCCGACCAGCCCGATGCGGCCCTCCGGCAGGCCGAGGACCGCGGTGTCCGCGGCGACGACCAGGTCGCAGCTCGCGGCGAGCAGGAGACCGGCGCCGAGCACGTTCCCGTGCACAGCCGCGATCACCGGGACGGGGCAGTCCCGCACCGCGGCATGGAACGCGTCGACCTCCACCAGGAAGGCGCGGTGGTCGGCCAGCGTCTCGCGCTTCGGGGCGCCGGTGAGGTCGCCGCCGGCGCAGAAGTCCGGGCCTTCGCCCGCGAGCAGCACGGCGCCGACCGCCGGGTCGCGGCCGGCCGCCGCGAATGCGGTGAGGAGCTCGGCCCGGGTGGCCGCGGCGAGCGCGTTGCGCTTCTCCGGACGGCTGAGCGTGATGTGCGCGACGCCGTCGCGGACGGCGTAGGAGATGTGCTCGGCCGCGAGGGACACCTCCGAGTCTGACACACGTGTAGACCCTGGCGGGACCTCCGCTGCGCGGACCGTGCGGGGGCGCGCGTCCGTCGGTCATTCCGGGACGCCCGCGGGCTGCCGGGCCGTGCTGCCCTCGGCTCGAGCGGTGCCGGCCGACGTCGGTCGGCGGGTCACGTGGATCCACACACCTCCCTGGGGGCGGATCGCGATCCCCGTGGGGACCGGCGGCGCATGCCCGGGTGCGGGCGAGACCTGCACCGCGCGCAGGATGGTGGCCGTGGCGAGCACCAGCGCCACCAGGCCGGGCTGCCGGCCCACGCACAGTCGAGGCCCCTCGCCGAACGGGAAGTAGGCACCGGCCGGCCGCTCGCGGGCCGCTTCGGGCAGGAACCGGTCGGGGTCGAAGCGGTCAGGGTCGATCCAGTGCGCCGGGTGGCGGTGCGTGACCCACTGGCTGACCATGACCCAGGTGCCGGGCTGCACCGCCACGCCGCGGACGTCGGTCGGCCGGGCCGGCGAGCGGACCAGCATCGGGAACGGCGGGTAGAGACGTAGCACCTCGTCGACCACCCGGCGCGTGACGGTGAGCCCGGACAGGTGTGCGGCTTCGAGGGGTGCGTCTCCCGCGAGCGACCGCACCTCGTCGGCGACGCGTTCCTGCCATCCGGGGTGGGACGACAGCACGTGCAGCATCCACGACAACGTGCAGTAGGTCGACTCGTAGCCGGCCACGATGAGTCCGATGAGCTCGTCGCGGAGCTCCTCGGGCGCGAGCGCGCCGGCCCGGGCGACACGGGCGAGGACGTGCGCGCCTTCCCGTGTCGCGGCGTCCTCGCGTTCCACGGCGGACGTGACGACGTCGAGCAGTGCGGCCGCCGTCGATCTCATCCGGCGGTTCCAGGGCAGGGGAAGGGACGGAGGGATCACCGGCATCGCGAGGTTGCGGTCGTTGAACCACGGCATGGTCTTCGCGACCCCGTGCAGCGCCCGCCGGTCCGCCTCGGTCACCGCCGGGCCGAGCAGCGTGGACAGGGTGAGGTCGAGCTGCATCGCGAGGATCTCCTCCGACGCTTCGAGCTCCCGCCCTTCGTCGGCGAACGCGGTCCAACGCTCGACCATCGCACCGACCTTGTCGACGACCTGCGAGGCCGTGCCCGCGGCGGCGGAGACGTTCAGGCTCGCGCGGAAGGCGCCGCGGCGCCGGTGCCACAGCTCGCCGTCGAGGATGAGCATGCTGCGGCGCATCGGGATCTCGAGGAACGCCATCGGTGCCTTGGTGAAGTCCTGGGGGTTGTCGCGGAGCAGGTGGGCGACGTCGTCCGGGTCGGCGAAGAAGGTGAAGCGATCCCGGCCGATCGTGAACCGGATGACGTCGCCGTGCTGTCGCCACTGTTCGAGCAGGAAGCCCTTGAAGTCGCGGGCGCACGCCGCAGCGCTCCCGATGAGCGGAAGTCCGCGGACCTCCGGGACGGCGATGGGCTCGCGGGTCGTCAGCACCGGGTCCTCCTCATGGCGCACACACCTGCTGGTCACCGATGGGCGCGCCCCATCGGCCGTCGACGATCGATGCGAAGTAGGCGCACTTGTCCGGGGTGGCCGGTGCGCCGGCCGGGAACGTGAGCACGCCGGGTGCGAGGCCACCGAGCGTCTCGCCGCGCAGCGTGTGCAGACCGCGGGCGACGAGCGCCGGGGTGAGGTCGCCGTAGGCGTCCGCCCCCAGCGACTCGATGGCCTTCTTGAGCAGCTCGCCCGACGTCCAGGCCTGCGAGGCGCTGCCACTGCTGTCGAGGTCCGGTGCGTACCGGCTGATCGCCGCGAGGAACCGTCGCTCGGCGGGCGTGCGGTCATCCATCCACGGAAAGCTCGGCAGGCCGAGCGTGAGGCCGTCCAGGTTCGGGTCGCTCTCGAGCCGGTTGGTCGCGCCGATGCCGAGGGTGAGGAACCGCGGGTGGTAGCGCTGGTCTGCGCAGTCCCGGCCGATGGCGGTGACCGCGGTCGCTCCCGCCGCGATGATGACGACGTCGTCGTCCTGCTGCCGGGCGTTCTGGCACTGCTGGGTGAAGTTCGTTCCCGCGAGGGAGATCGGCTGAACGCTGGTGAGCGTCAGGCCCGCGCTGTCGCCGTACTCACGGATGTACTTGCTGGCGAGGGCGCACCCGCTTGCCTCGATGCACTGGAGGAACGTCGCCCGGTGCCCGCCCTCTTGAGCGGCGAACTTCATGAAGTCGTACATCATCGGTGCGAAGGCGGTGCCCTGCGGGAAGAAGTTGGGGTCCGTGTTCCACGCGTCGAGCGTGACGTCGCCGCCGATCACAGGCATCTGCGCCGAGTCGACCGCGGACTCGATGCCGTTCAACGTGACCGGCACGAACGCGTTGATCGCGACGGCTCCGTCCTGCGCCAGCTCCTCGACCGCGTTCTGGGCCTTGCCGGCGTCGCCATCGTCGTCGATGGAGATGACCCGGACGGGATGGCAGGCGATGCCGCCGTCGGCGTTCGTCTGGCGGGCCCAGACCTTCAAGCCCGGCTGGGCCGCGCCGATCGACGCGCCGATGACGCCGCTGAACGTCCCGACCTGCCCGAACGTGATCGTCGATCCCGGTCGTCGGCACGCCGCCGCCCCCGGCGTCGCCGAGCGCAGCGGCCCGGTCGATCCGGGCGTCGCGGGAGCGCTGCCGGGCTGCGTCGCCGGGCCTCCGCCGATCGCCGCGACCGGCACCGCGATCCGGCCGCGGGCGAGTGCGCCCTTGGTGGGGAGGACGCGCGGTGCTGTGGCGGCGGTCGGGGCCGCCGAGGGCGTCACCGGGACCGCGACCGCGCCGTCGGTCGTCCCGTCCGTCGGCGCGGAGATGACCCGGACCGGTCCACCACCCGCGGCGGCGACGACGTCGGCGCGTGACACCCGGGTGCCGCAGGCGGTGCCGATGGCGGCGATGAGCGCGAGGACGGCGGCGAGACGCGCACGCCCGCGGCGCAGGTGCATCGCGATCCCCTCGGTCCCGCCCGTAACCGGCTCGCACCCACGATGGCGATCGATTGTGACGCGGACAACCCTGCGCGGTGTCGGGTATGTGACGGTTGACCGACGGGCCGTTCGCGCGGCTCCGGAGCCGTGGCGGCGCCGACACCGGCCTCGGGCGCATCGCGCCCGCCGCGTCGCCGCCGCTTAGTCTGACAGTCGTGTTGACACCTGCCGCCGAGCGGTTGCGTCGGTTCCTGTGGCCGCGGACGGTCGCGGTCGTCGGCGCCAACGAGCGGCTCGGCATGTCGAACAACGCCGTGCTGCCGATGCTCGAGAAGGGCATCGAGGTCGGGTTGGTGAACCCCACCAAGGACCGGCTCTACGACCGTCCGGCGGTCGCGACGCTGTCCGACCTCGGCTCCGTCGACGCGGTCCTCGCGCTCGTGAACGCGACCCGCTCGATCGAGGTGGCGAAGGAGGCGGTCGCGCTTGGCTGCGGCGGCGTCGTGCTCGCCGCCGGAGGCTTCGGCGAGGCGGGGGAAGGCGGGCGGGCGCTGCAGGACGAGCTGGTCCGCATCGCCGGCGAGGACGGGCTGCCGGTGGTCGGGCCCAACTGCAGCGGCTTCATGAACGTGCCGCTCGGCATCAACCTGTTCACGGGTGGCCGGATCCGGCTCGAGCCCGGACCCGTCGCGATCGTGTCGCAGAGCGGCTTCCTCGTGCGGGCCGCCCTCGCGGCCGCGCAGCAGCGCCGCCTCGGCATCAGCGTCGCCGTGTCGTCCGGCAACGAGGCCGTGACCGACCTGGCCGACTACGTCGACGCGTTCGCCGACGACCCCGCGACGCGGGTGGTCTGCCTCGTGGTCGAGAAGGTGCGTGACCCGGCGCGGTTCTTCGCCGCCGTCGCGCGGGCCCGCGCGAACGACACCGCGGTCATCGCGCTCAAGCTCGGCCGCTCGAGCTCCTCGCGCGCGATCCTGCAGTCGCACACCGGCGCGATCGCCGACGAGAGCTGGGTCTACGACCTCGGCTTCGCCGAGCACGGCGTGCTGACCGCGCGTGACATCGACGACCTCGTCGACCAGGCGCAGCTGTTCGCGCAGCTGCCCGTCGAGCAGTGGCGGCCGCTGCGCAGCGTCGCCATGATCACGAGCTCGGGTGGTGTCGCCGCGCTCGCGACCGACCTGGCCGACGGCACCGGGGTCGACCTGCCGCCGCTGGAGGAGCTGCGCCCTTGGGTCGCCGAACGGATCCCCGGGGCCGGCACGTTGAACCCGCTCGACATGACCGGCTTCGCCGTGACCGACGCCGAGCTGACCCAGGAGCTCTTCACGCGCTACGCGGCGGCGAGCGGGGTCGACGTGCTCGCGCTGTGCTGGTGGCTCGGCGAGGACGACGAGGCGTGGGGGAGCCTGCTGCTCACCCCCTACGCGGCGGCCGCCACCGCGGTGCCTCGCGTGGTGACGCCGGTCGAGGCCACCGGCGTCGGGTCGTGGGCGTCCCGGCTGCGGGAGGACGGCGTGTGCGTCGCACGGGGCGTTGCTTCGTTGTACCGGGCGATGTCGGCGATGACGGCGCACACGACGCACACGACGCCCTCAGCCGCCGCGACGCGGGAGCTGCCACCGCTCGACGATCGCGTGCCGCAGCTCGTCGGCGGGATGCTCGGGTTCGCCGACGCGATGAGGTTGCTCGAGGAGTGCGGCATCGCGCACGCGGCGTTCCACATCGTCGCGCCGGACGCCGACGACCTCCCGCCGAACGTCGACCTCGGGGACCGCGTCGTCGTGAAGCTCGCGGACGTGCCCCACCGCACCGAGCTCGGCGCGGTCAGCGTGGGCGTGCCGCGCGGTGACGTCGCCGCCGAGATCGCGCGCCTGCGCGCGATCGCGGCGGAGCACGCGGTGCCCGCGACGGTCGTGGTGCAGGAGATGGTCGACGGGTCCGGCGAGGTGTTCGCCGGGCTGCAGCTGCACACCGACCTCGGCCCGTTCGCGTTGCTGGGTCGTGGGGGCGTCCAGGTCGAGGCCGCGGGCGGGGTGCGCGGACGGTCGGTGCCGCTGTCCGCCGCGAGCGCTGAAGCGCTCGTCGAGGAGGTCGCCGGACCCGAGGCCACCGCGCGGATCCGCGGGGCAGCCACCTGGGACCTCGGTCCGCTCACGGCGCTGGCGCAGAGCCTCAACGAGCTGTGGCGACGCACCGCCGGGTGGGCGGGCTCCGTCGACCTGAACCCCCTCGTCGTCACCGCGACCGGCCCCGTGGCGGTCGATGCGCTGATCCTCGGCGCCGGAATCTGACAGTGGTGTCCCACCTCGGCTAGGGTCGGTGGCAGGCGACGAGGAGGCCTCGATGACGAGTGCTGCCACACCGACCCGGCCGGAGTCCGCCCCCACGGCGGCCCGCCCCGGTCGACCGACGATGCTGAGCCACGCCGCGTTCGTCACGCACGACACGGCGGCCCTCGCCGACTTCTACACGCGCCTGCTCGGCATGGAGCTCGTGAACGCGGTGCTCGACGACCGCATCCCCTCCACCGGTGAGCCCATCCCGTACTTCCACTCGTTCTTCCGCATGCAGGACGGCTCCACGATCGCGTTCTTCGAGGCGCCGGAGCTGCCCGAGCGGGCCGCGCCGCCGCACCCGGCGTACGACACGTTCGAGCACTTCGCCATGCAGGTGGCCACTACCGACGACGTCGACGCGTGGGCCGCGTGGCTCCGCTCGCAGGGCGTCGAGGTCCTCGGCCCGGTCGACCACCAGATCATCTACTCGATCTACTTCCACGACCCGGGCGGCAAGCGCCTCGAGATCACCTGCGCCACGTCGACCACCTGGAACGACAACGCCGAGGCGGCCCGGGCGAGCCTCGCCGAGTGGCAGGAGATGAAGGCGCTCGCGCGCGAGCGCGGGATCCCGCTGGTCGATGCCGTCCGCGAGCTCACCGAGCGCCGCAGCCACCGGCTCGGCCGCGACCTCGAGGCGTAGCGGTGGAGCTCCCGAAGATCATCAGTGTCGACGACCACGTCGTCGAGCCCCCGCACGTGTGGCAGACGTGGCTGCCGGAGAAGTGGCGCGCGGCCGGGCCCCGCGTCGAAAGGCGCGGCATCCGCAAGATCGATTGGACCGGGGCCGCGGTCTACAAGGAGGAGTTCGACGACTCCGCTCCCGACAAGGTCGACTGCTGGGTGTACGGCGACCTCGTCTACACCCACAAGCGCATGGTCGCGGCGGTCGGGTACCCGGTCGAAGAGATGACGATGACGCCCATCACCTACGACGACATGCGCCCGGGCTGCTACGACGTCAAGGAACGCCTGGCCGACATGGACGCCAACTGGACCGAGGCGTCGATGTGCTTCCCCACGTTCCCGCGGTTCTGCGGGCAGACGTTCGCGGAGGGCAAGGACAAGGACCTCGGCCTCGCCTGCGTCGAGGCGTACAACGACTGGACCGTCGAGGAGTGGTGCGGCGAGTCGGGCGGCCGGCTCATCCCGCTGTGCCTCGTGCCGCTCTGGGACGTCGAGCTGGCCGCCAAGGAGGTGCGTCGCAACGCTGCTCGCGGTGTGCACGCCGTCGCGTTCAGCGAGATGCCGTTCCACCTGGGCCTGCCGACCATCCACTCCGGTTACTGGGACCCGTTCTTCCAGGCCTGCGCCGAGACGCAGACCACGGTGTGCATGCACATCGGCTCGTCGTCACGCATGCCGGCGACCTCAGCGGACGCGCCCCCCGCGGTGACGGCGACGTTGGCGTTCGGCAACGCGATGTTCTCGCTGATCGACTTCCTCTTCTCCGGTGTCCTCGTGCGCTTCCCCGACCTGCGACTCGCGTACGCGGAGAGCCAGGTCGGGTGGCTGCCGTACACCCTCGAGCGGGTCGACGACGTGTGGCACGACAACCAGGGCTGGGCCGGGACCAAGCAGATCCCCGAGCCGCCGTCGACCTACTACTACAAGCAGGTCTTCGGCTGCTTCTTCAAGGACCAGCACGGCATGGACTCCCTCGACAAGGTCGGCGTCGACAACGTCACGTTCGAGACCGACTACCCGCACAGCGACTCGACCTGGCCCAACACCAAGCAGGTCGCCGAGAAGCTCCTCGCCGGTCTGCCGGACGAGGCGGTCCGCAAGATCCTGCGCGGCAACGCGATCCGCATGCTCCACCTGGAGGGCTTCAGCGCGTGAGTGAGATCCGGTTCGATGACGTCGCCGCGCTCAACGCGGCCGCCAGCAGCGAGTTCGGTGACTACGGCGACCAGCTCACCGTCACGCAGGAGATGATCCGCGAGTTCGCCGACCTCACCGGCGACCAGCAGTGGATCCACGTCGATGTCGAGCGGGCCCAGCGCGAGAGCCCCTTCGGCGGGCCGATCGCCCACGGCTTCCTCACGCTGTCGCTGCTGCCGAAGATCGCGGTGCGTCCGGTCGAGCTGACCGGCTACGCGAGCGCGACCAACTACGGGTCGGACTCCCTGCGCTTCCTCGCTCCCGTCCCTGCCGGCTCCACCGTGCACGCGCGCGCCCGGCTCGTCGAAGCGGTCGCGCGCCCGAGCGGTGGGACGGTGGTCACGACGGAGCACGAGGTGAGCGTGGTCGGTGCCCCGAAGCCGGCGCTCCTGTACTCGATGATCGTGCTCTACCGAGGCTGATCGTGAGCTCCGACAAGGCGGTCACCATGCCCCGATCTCTGCGGGCTGTCCTCGCGGCGGTGGCCCTGGTGGCGCCGCTCGTGCTCGCCGCGTGCGGCACGCGGGTCCCGCGTGCCGAGGTCATCGCGGGTGCCGGCGGCGGCCCGGTCACGATCGGTGGTGGCGGGGTCGTGGCCGGCCCCGCGACCGGTGCGCCGTCCGCAGCCGCACCGGGAGCGGTCATCCCGACGGCCGCGGGATCGACGGCGGCGGCTCCCGGCGGTGCCGTCGCGCCGGTCGGCGGCGGACCGACGGTGTCCGTCCCGGGCGTCACCACTCCTGCCTCCGCGCAGCCGACGACCGGACCGGCCGCGCCCAGCGGCGGCGTCCCGGCGACGTCCTCACGCGCGAACACGCCCGGCCAGCCGTGCACCAAGCAGGGGTCGACCATCGTGTTCGGTCAGGTCGGCACCTTCAGCGGCATCATCGGCGCGAGCATCGGGGCCGCGCAGCCCGTCCTGAAGGCGTGGGCGCAGGCGACCAACGCCGCGGGCGGCATCGCCTGCCACCCGGTCCAGGTCATCTCCATCGACGATGCGGGTGACGCCGGCAAGGCGCAGAGCGCCGTGCAGTCCCTCATCCAGAGCAGCCACGCCGTGGCCATCAACGCGTTCGTGCCCGTCACGTTCAATGGGATCCGCAGCACGATCGACGACACGAAGGTCCCGGTGGTGGGCGGCGACATCACCGCCGACGAGTGGAACCAGGACCCGAACTTCTTCCCCGAGGGGACGTCGTTCGAGTCGGCGATCTTCGCGTTCATGAAGTACGCCGCGCAGTCCGGCGGGCACAAGTTCTCCTACCTGCAGTGCATCGAGGCGACGCCCTGCTCCGTCGCCCGGAAGTGGATCGAGAAGAACGCCGCGGCCGCCGGGTTGCAGGAGGGCGGCGTGCAGCCGATCTCGCTGGCCGGCTCGAACTTCACCCAGCAGTGCCAGACCGCGAAGAACCAGGGTGACGACGTCATGTTCGTCGGCGCCGGTGCCACCGCGAACACCGCGGTGGCGCGCGACTGCGCGAACCAGAACTACCACCCGATCTTCGCGACCATCGGGCTCGGCGCGAACAACGCGCTGGAGGACGACCCGAACGAGGCCGGCCTGACGCTCGGCCTGCCGACCTTCCCCTGGATGCTCGGGAGCACCCCGGCCGAAGCCGCCTACCAGGCGGCGTTGCAGCGCTACGCACCGAACATCGTGACGAGTGGCGGTGGCGCGCAGGGCTGGACCTCGGGCGAGCTGCTCAAGAAGGCGATCCTCAACCTCGGTCAGGCGGCCTACGGCACCATCACGCCGGCGATGATCGTCCAGGGCCTGCACATGATGAAGAACGAGACGCTCGGGGGGCTCGCGCCGAACGGTCTGACCTTCCCGGACGGGCAGCCCGCCACGCCGGTGAAGTGCTCGTTCATCGCGCAGATCAAGGGCGGCAAGTGGAGCGCTCCGCTGGGCAACAACCAGGTGTGCGGGCCGTGATCGGCGGCGCCGTGCTCATCGGAACGACCGCGAACGGGAGCCTCACCGCATGACAGCGCTGCTCGACGGCAAGGTGGCCATCGTCACGGGCTCGGGCCACGGCATCGGCCGGGCGCACGCGCTCGAGCTCGCCAAGCACGGGGCGATCGTGGTCGTCAACGACCTCGGCAGCTCGGTCGCGGGCGAGGGGTCCGGCCGCGACGCCGACGTCGTCGTCGACCTGATCACGGGTCGCGGCGGGCAGGCACTGGCCGACTACGGCGACGTCGGCGACGAAGCGGCCGTCGACGCGCTCGTCGCCCGGGCCTACGACACCTACGGCCGGCTCGACATCGTCGTCAACAACGCGGGAATCCTGCGCGACAAGACGATCTGGAACATGGACGTCGCCGACTTCGACCTGGTCATGCGCGTGCACGTGCGTGGGTCGTGGCTCGTGTCGCGGGCCGCGGCGCGCCGCTGGCGTGATGCGGCGAAGGCCGCCGGCGGCCGCACCTACGGACGCATCATCAACACGACCTCGGGCGCCGGGCTGCACGGCAACTTCGGCCAGACCAACTACGCGACCGCCAAGGCCGCGATCGTCGGACTGACCCAGACGTTGTCGCTCGAGCTCGCGTCGATCGGCGTGACCGCCAACGTCATCAGCCCCGCCGGCCTGACCCGCCTCTCGTCGGGCACGTTGCCGGGCTCGACGGCGGTCGAGCCGGACGAACGCCCCGAGGACGAGTTCGACCGCCTCGACCCCTCGTTGTGCAGCCCGGTCGTCGCCTGGCTGGCCAGCGAGCAGGCCGGCCACGTCAGCGGGCAGGTCGTGCGCGCGGTCGGCGACGAGATCGTGCTGATGCAGGGCTGGTCGCGCGGACCGGTCGCGACGAGCGGCGGCAAGCGGTGGGACGCGAAGAAGCTCGGCGCCCTGATGGACACCGAGATCTTCCGCACCCGCACACCCGGTCTGCGCCTCGGTGGCTGACGACGTGACCGGCGCCGCGGAGGTCACCTTCCGCGTGCTGCCGGCGGTGCGGTCCGCGACCGAGGCGTTCTGGACCGGCGGGGCCGAGGGCCGGCTCATGATCCATCGATGCCGGGCGTGCACGCGGTTCTTCCACCCGCCGGCGAGCGCGTGCTGGCGATGCCGCAGCACCGACGTCGGGCCGGAGGAGGTCAGCGGGAGGGCCACGGTCGCGGCGTACACCGTGAACATGCAGCCGTGGATCCCGGGCTTCCCCCCGCCCTACGTCGTCGCGATCGTCGAGCTCGCGGACGAGCCCGACGTGCGCCTGACGACGAACATCGTCGGCTGCGCGATCGAGGACGTGCACACCGGCCTCGAGGTGCAGGTGCGGTTCGAGCAGTGGGAAGACGTGTGGCTCCCGATGTTCGCTCCGGTGCCGGCGTGACCAGCCCGTTCGGGGGCCCGGCCCTCATCACCGGCATCGGGCAGAGCCAGATCGGTCGCAAGATCGGCCGCGACGGCGTGGAGCTCACGGTCGAGGCGGCGCTCGCCGCGATCGCCGACGCGGGGTTGACCCCCGACGACATCGACGGCGTCGCCACGTTCCCCGGCGGGATGGTGCCCGACCCCGGGTTCACGGGTGGCGGTGTCAACGAGCTGACGAACGCGCTCGGGCTCCGGCTCTCGTGGTTCGGCGGGACGATGGAGACCGCCGGCCAGCTCGGCCCCGTCATCGAGGCGTGCATGGCGGTGGCCTGCGGCCTCGCGACCCACGTCGTCGTGTTCCGCTCGGTGTGGGAGGCGACCGCGCAGATGGGGCGCGGGCGCGGAGCCTCACTCGCCGGTGGGGAGGCGCGCCGGGCGGAGCGGGCGAGCGGCTACCTCGAGTTCTCGGCGCCGTTCGGCGCGGTGTCGGCGGCGAACTGGCTCGCCATGCCCGCGCAGCGCTACATGCACGAGTTCGGCCTCACCCGCGAGCAGCTGGGCCAGATCGCGCTCAACGCGCGGCGCAACGCCGCGCTGAACCCGCACGCGATCTACACCGAGCCGATGTCGATGGATGACTACCTCGGGTCGCGCATGATCTCCTACCCCTTCTGCCTGTTCGACTGCGACGTGCCGTGCGACGGCGCGACGGCCGTCATCGTGTCGCGCGCCGACGCCGCGGCCGGCTTGCCGCGGACGCCGGTGGTGATCGAGTCCGGCGGCTCGGCGTCCTACGGCCGCTTCACCTGGGACCAGCGGGCCGACCTCACGACGATGACGGCCCACGACGCCGCGGCGTCGATGTGGGACCGCACGACGCTGTCACCCAGGGACGTCCAGGTCGCGGAGCTGTACGACGGCTTCAGCTACCTCACGCTGCAGTGGCTCGAGGCACTCGGCTTCTGCGGGCACGGCGAGGCGGGCCGGTTCGTCGAGGGGGGCGACCGCATCGCGCTCACCGGTGACCTGCCCCTCAACACCCAGGGCGGCCAGCTGTCCGGTGGACGGCTGCACGGGATGGGCTTCCTGCACGAGGCCTGCCTGCAGCTGCGCGGCGAGGCGGGGGCGCGCCAGGTCGCGGGCGAGCCGACCGTTGCGATCGCAGCCGCTGGCGGCGGCCCGGTGGCGGGCTGCCTGCTGCTGCGCCTCTGAGCGCGCGGTCGTCTCATGCTGCACCGCCGCATCGAGGGGGACACGTGCGGACACGTCTGATCGCTGCTCTCGGGCTTCTCGCGGCGCCCTTCCTGGCGGTGCCGCTGCCGTCGGCGTCCGGGGCGGCGAGCGCTCCGCCGAGCGCCGTGCCGAACCCCACCGTGCGGGTGCTGTCCGGGGGCCTGCACGGACACCCGTTCCTGCGGGCGCGCTTCGCGCCCGCCGACTACGGATACGACGAGCGGGAGTACGCCTTCTCCGGCACCGCGAAGGCCTACGGCGCCGCGACGGCGCCCGCCACCTACGAGACGCGGATGCTGGTCTACACGCCGAAGGATCCGGCGAGGTTCAGCGGCACGGTCTACGCCGAGTGGGACAACCAGACCTCGCAGGCCGACGCCCCGGCCGACTTCCTCTGGATGTACCCGAAGGTCCTGGCCGACGGCGACGCCTACGTCGCCATGACGATCCAGCAGGCGGGGCTGTGCGGCATGGGCCTGTCCGGTGAGCCGGTCGCCGGGGTCGCGCCCGTGTGCACGCCCGTCTCCCTGGTGGGGTCGGACCCGGTGCGCTACGCGGGGTTGCACCACCCGGGTGACGCCTACGCCTACGACATCCTGTCGCAGGCTCTGCAAGCGTTGAAGCACCCGAAGGGCATCAACCCGCTCGGCCCGTTGAAGCCCACGGTGCTGCTCGCCGTGGGTGAGTCCCAGTCGGCCTCGAAGCTCGACGACTACATCAGCAACGGCGCGGACGCGGCGGCGCGGCTCGCCGACGGCTTCCTCATCGATGCCGACGTCGGCACGGCGGAGCCTTCGTCGTTCCGGGTGCCGACCCTCTACGTGTGGAGCGAGGACTCGGCCCGCAACAGCACGGTGACGTCCGGCCCGCACTGGGTCGGTTGGCCCATCTCGGGCGCCGGGCACACCGACTACTGGCTGGTCCAGCACCTGCGTGTGCTGGCTGACAGCCTGGCCGACCTGCCGCAGCAGTCGAAGGCGGCCGAGGAGGCGGAGCAGCAGTCGGATGGCCGGTACCAAGAGCACGGTCCCGACGCGTCCGCGACGTGCGCAGGCGGGTCCCAGTTCCCGCGGCGCTACGTCCTGGACGCCGCCGCCGCAGCCCTCGATGTCTGGGCTCGGGGTGGCGCGACACCTCCGACCGCAACCGCCCTCACGCCGAGCGGCGCGCTCAGGCCTGGCACGCTCTCCGGCACCGCCAACACCGGCGTGCAGTGGGACGCCGACGACGCCGGCAACGCGAAGGGTGGTGTGCGCCTGCCGGTCATCACTGTGCCGATCGCGACCTACATCGGGAACGCGTGCCCGTTGCTCGGCACCTCGACCCCGCTGCTCGACCTGTCGACGCGCTACCCCACGCACGCGATCTACGTCAGTCGGATGATCACGGCGACCGCAGCGTCGGTGAAGGCCCGCTTCATGACCCGGCGCGACGGGATCGATCTCGTGCGCCGCGCCTGCGCGTCGGCGATCCCGCAGTTCGGGTCCACTGCTCCGGCGGACCAGCCGGCGCAGTGCCGGGACGTCGCCGCACTCTTCCCCGCCGTGGCGGCGACGAGGCCGTCGTCGCCGACCGCGCACGGGACGGCTCCGAAGCCCGCGCGGCCCTCGAAGCCCACGAGCTCCGTGCGCCGGCCGGCGCACGGCAGCCTGGCGGCCACCGGCCTCGCTCCGCTGACCGCGTTCGCCGCGATGCTGGCGTTGGGCGCAGGCCTCGTCCTCGCCCGAGGGCGAGGCCCCGGTCGCTGACCTGCCGGTCGGGCGGTCAGGCCGTCAGGACCAGCTTGCCGAACGTCTCGCCCTCGTGCATCTGCGCGAACGCCGATGCGGCGTCGGTCATCGGGCGGACCGAGTCGATGAGCGGCTTCGTCCCGGTCTTGGCCAGGAACGCGCACAGGGCCTCGAGCTCGTCGCGCGTGCCCATGGTCGAGCCGAGCACCGAGAGCTGCAGGAAGAACACGCGGTTGAGGTCGGCCGGCGGGTTGGGACCGCTGGTCGCGCCGCTGACCACGAGCTTGCCGCCGGGCTTGAGCGACTTGAGCGAGTGGCCCCAGGTCGCCTGCCCGACGGTCTCCATGACGGCGTCCACCCGGTCGGGCACGCGGCCACCGGACTCGAGCGCGACGTCGGCGCCGATCTCGAGGGCCCGCGCGCGCTTCGCCTCGTCGCGCGAGGTGACGTACACGGTCGCGCCCGCGGCCTTCGCGAGCACGATCGCGGCGGTTGCGACACCGCCGCCCGCGCCCTGGATGAGCACCGACGTGCCCTCGCGCACCTCGCCCTTGGTGAACAGCATCCGGTAGGCCGTGAGCCACGCCGTGGGCAGGCAGGCGGCCTCCTCCCACGACAGGTCCGCGGGCTTCGGCACGACGTTGCGGGCCGGCACGATCACCTGCTCGGCCATCGCGCCCTGGTGCTTCTCCGACAGCAGCGAGCGCTTGGGGTCCAGCGTCTCGTCGGGGTAGGCATCGGCGTCCGCGATGACCGCGTGCACGATCACCTCGCGCCCGTCGGCGTCGATCCCGGCGGCGTCACAGCCGAGGATCATCGGCAGCTGCTCGGCCGACAGGCCGACGCCGCGCAGCGACCAGAGGTCGTGGTGGTTCAGCGCCGCCGCCTTGACGGCGACCTTCGTCCAGCCGTCCGGCACCTCGGGGTCGGCGACCTCGCCGACGGTGAGGCCGGACAGCGGGTCGGTGTCGGACTGGGACGTAGCGGAGACAGCGAGCATGATCTGACACTAGTGTATAGGCATGGAGCTGCGCTTCTCGGCGGACGAAGAGGCGTTCCGCGACAAGGCGCGCACCTGGCTCGCCGAGAACGTGCCCCGGGAGCGCCGGCCGCACGACGGGGCGGCCCTCGGGGAGTTCGACCGGGCCTGGCAGCGGACGCAGCACGAGGGCGGCTGGGCCGGGGTCTCCTGGCCGCAGGAGTACGGCGGGCTCGGGCTGCCGCTCGTCCAGCAGCTGATCTGGTACGAGGAGTACGCCCGCGCCGGGCTGCCCGACATCGACGCCTGCTTCGTGGGTCTGGCCCACGCCGGACCGACCCTGATGGCGCGGGCCACCGACGCCCAGCGCTCGTTCCACCTGCCGAAGATCCTCGCCGGCGAGGTCAGCTGGTGCCAGGGGTTCTCCGAGCCGCAGGCGGGCTCCGACCTCGCCTCGCTGCGCACCTACGCCGAACGCGACGGCGACGACTTCGTGGTCAGCGGCCAGAAGATCTGGACCAGCTACGCCGACGCGGCGCGCTACCAGGAGCTGCTCGTGCGGACGGATCGCGAGGCGCCCAAACACCGCGGGATCAGCTGGCTGATCTGTGACATGCACTCGCCCGGCATCACCGTCCGCCCCATCCCCACGATCGACGGCTCGTCGCACTTCTGCGAGGTCTTCTACGACGAGGTCCGCATCCCGGTGGACAACGTCGTCGGCGACATCAACGACGGGTGGAGCGTCGCGATGTCGACGCTGTCGTTCGAGCGCGGCACGGCGTTCACCGTCGGGCAGGTGCAGCTGGCCGAGCTGACCGAGCAGCTGGCCGCCCTCGCGCGGGAGCGCACCGGCAGCGACGGTCGGCCGCTCATCGCCGACGACGAGATCGCGCACGCGATCGCCACGATGCGGGCCGAGGTCGCCGCGCTGCGGGCGATGACCTACGCCACCGTCTCGCGCAACGCGCACCGCGACCTGCCCGGCCCCGAGGGCTCCATGGTCAAGCTCTACTTCTCCGAGGTGCGCCAGCGCCTGTACCGGCTCGCCATCGACGTCCTCGGCGACGACGCGCTCACGCGCACCGACGACGACCGGCCCTGGGTCGACGAGTACCTGCTGTCGTTGTCGTACTCGATCGGCGGCGGCACGTCGGAGATCCAGCGCAACATCATCGGCGAGCGCGTCCTCGGACTGCCGCGGTAGCCGTGGACCTCACCCCCGACGCGGACCAGACCGCCCTCATCGACGCGGCGCGGTCGATGCTCGCCGAGCGCATGCCCTCGGAGGCGCTGCGCGCGACGTTCACCCGACCGTCGGCCATCGACCCGACGTTCTGGTCCGCCTGCGCCCGGCCGCCGACCAGCTCGCCGCGACGCCGTCCGAGGACGAGGCCGTCGAGGTGATCGCCTCCCATCTCCTCGAGGCGGCGGCCGCCGATCCCGACGCGGACGACGCGGCCGTCTTGCGCGAGCGAGCGGCGGTCGCGCTCGAGCAGGCGGCGCTGCGCGCCGCGTCTCTCGGGGCGCCCAGCGAGGCGAGCAGGTACCTCACCAGGGCGGCGGCCCTCGTCGACGACGACCTGCGCCGCGGCGACCTCGAGCTGCGCGCAGGGGAGCTCGCCGTGCGTGCCGGCGCCCGCGAGGACGCGACCGCGCTCCTCGACGCGGCCGAAGAGCGGTTCGCGGCCGCCGGCGAC
>DASZYF010000006.1:0-31326 GCA_035545535.1 Mycobacteriales bacterium
TGAGCACCACGCTGCTCGCGGTGAGGACGATCCCGACCGGGCCGGGGTGAGCCTGGTGGCCGGCCGCCAGGTCGTGGCTCGCCTCGGCGGCGACGGAGGGCGCGAGCAGGAAGAACGACCCTGCGACGATGCGTCGGGCGCTTCGCTCGGCGTCCTCGGACAGGGTGCGGTTGCCGGTGAACCTCCAGATGACGACGACGGACGCGAGTCCCTCGATGGCCGAGCCGAGCGCCCAGCCGACCAGGGCGATGGACGCGTCGTGGAGCCCGGCGACGAGGCCGAGCACGCCCTCGAGCGTCATCCACGCCAGTGACAGCCAGGCGAGCGCCCGCGCGAGCCGCGCGGCGGCCAGCCACCGACGGTCAGTGCGCTCCGCAGTGGACGGGCAACAACCGTCGTGCTCCACGGCCACGGGCACCGGAGGTGCGGAGCAGCAGCTGTCCCCGATGACGACGATCGGCCGGCCGGCGGGCCGGAGCGACAGGGTCGGCGCGGCGCGCCGGTCGACGTCCATCAGCAGCAGCCGTCCCGGCCGCGGGACGAGCCGGCCATGGGGTCGACGGCGAGCACCACGCCGAGCAGGTCGCCGAGCGCGTGCGCGAGGCGGGCGTCCGCCAGCTCGTAGCGCACCCGCCGGCCCTGCGGCACCGCCACGACCAGGCCGCATCCGCGCAGGCAGGCGAGGTGGTTGGACACCGTCTGGCGGGACACGTCGAGCAGGTCGGCGAGATCCGCCGGGAAGGCGGGGGCCTCCCGCAGGGCAAGCAGGATCCGGGCCCGCGTGCGGTCGGACAGCGCGTGTCCGAACCGGGCGAGCACGTCCTCATGCAGTGCGACATCCACCACCGGACGGTACATCGATCGATGGATTCAGCGAAACCTGCATCCATGTCGCGATGTACCGAGCGCCGGTCGCCCGAGGGCGCCATGCCGATGGCGGGTGCGGGCTTCCCAAGCCATCACGAGGGTGGACACGAGGGGAATCGAACATCCCATCGGCAACCGACCTCCCCTATTTCCAGGGGCTTCTGGGTGCTACGTCGTATACAACTACGCCTTCTTGTGCTTGAGCATGTCGCCCCGTTCGCCCCGTTCGCCTCGTCCGCTTGCGAACCGGGTTAGCGGTCGCTATCGGGCTACGGGAGTGAAGCTCGGGTGCGCTTCACTGCTGCTCGTCCGCTGGACAGACCTCGAACCAGTCGTAGTGTTTGTTGAAGATGACGGCGAACCTATCAAGGAAGCCCTCGGTGCCCAGGATCCCCTGGAACGCCATCTGGAACTGTGGGTCCTTGATGAACGCGACACGCGCGGTCCACGCGAGGGATGGGTCCCGCAGCAAGCAGAGGTCGACGATCTCGAACTGGACGTACCGGGTCTTGCCGAGCAGTGCGATCTCGCCCGTCTCTGCGCCCGTGTTGCCGATGCGGATACCGAGTGCGTCTGCTGCACCACGATCGAAGACCGTTAGCGGGGACCCTGTGTCAATCAACGCCCGCGTCGCCCATTCCCCGTTCGGTGGGGAAGAGAGACTCACGTCGATGGTTGGCCGCAGCTGCGGAGGCGTGCCCTCCTCCCGGTAGGGGAAGCGGTGCCTTGGGATGTCGCCTACCCCACGCCGATCATGATCGTCTCGCTGGGCGGCGTGACGTACTGCGCGACGGCGCCACGGCCGGCGTCTCCGAGCTTCCGAAGCTCCGGTACAAGATCACGAGAGTTGTGCGCCGCCGCAACGACCTTGCCGTCCTTGATCGCAACCCAGCAGCCCACCCACTGGTCCAGGTCTGGCAAGCGGCGCTCGGGCTGCATCTTTTCGATCGCGCCCATATCACGACGGTACCGGCGGAGATGCGCGACACGCCGGAGGAAGGTCAACATCGCTATCCTTCCTCGATGCCTAGTGCGTGATGTGATTCGCATTACGCAGAACACGAGAGTAGTCCATGCCGACGCCGACGCAGCGCGCAACCCGCGACATCTCAGCCCTCGTGATGGGCAACGAGAAGCTCGCCGAGGTCGTCCTCGCGCTGGTTGCGGAGAACGGCAGCGCGACGGCCCAGCAGATCGCCGTGCGGCTGACCGTCAACCATGACCTTGCCCGTTCTCCTCTGCAAAAGCTGGTCCGCGCCGGTGTCCTCACCGAGTTGCCTCGCCGGGGCGGACCCCGGAGCGAGCTCTTCTACGAGGTGATCGACTCACCTCTCTGGCGGGCCCTCGTCGCACTTGCCGTGGCAGTCCAAGGACACGCAGCGTCGCGCGTGAGCCCGGCCGGCACACCGTAGGACTTCGCACACAGCGCGATGTGGGCCTGTGGACGCAACACAGACAACTACCTGTCGGCAAGACGGCGCAGCGCCTGAACGGTCAAGGGGTGGCCCGAACCTCTGTCTCGCTCGATGAGCAGATCCGACGCCAAACGGGCTCGGATTGAGTGGAGACGAGGGGAATCGAACCCCTAACCCCCGCCTTGCAAAGGCGGTGCTCTGCCAATTGAGCTACGTCCCCGAAGGGTTGTGCTGATCGGGCGGTACGACTACTTCAGGTCGGGCTGACCGGCAGTCGCCTGCTCCCACAGGTTGGGCTGCGCGGCCTTGCGCTTCTTCGCGGCGACGGCGGCGGTGACGGCCGCGCCGATCAGCAGGACGAGCTTCCGCTTCATGGCTGACCTCCCGGTGGAGCGGCGGTGGACCTAGGAGGACTTGAACCTCCGACCTCTTCCTTATCAGGGAAGCGCTCTAACCGACTGAGCTATAGGTCCGGGCGGTGGTGCAGCGGTCAAGGTTACTGCCTTGCCGCGGGGCCTCAATCCGGTTCGGTCAGGGTGACCTCGATGCCCCCGACGAAGGAGGCGCAGAGGTTGTAGAGGAAGGCGCCGAGCGTGGCGAGCGCGGTGAGGAGCAGCGCGTTGACCGCCAGCACGATCGCGGAGCCACCGATCACGACGGTCCCCGAGAACGAGTGCGACGAGGAGCTGCTCGACGTGCCCGGGCCCGCGTCGGTGACCGTGTCGAGGAACTTCGAGAGGGAGTCGAACACCCCCAGGGCCGACAGGACGCCGTAGATGATCGCCACCGCGACCACGCCGACGACGAGCAGGCAGACCGAGTAGACGAGCGAGAGCTTCAGCACCGACCAGGGGTCGACCGTGCGGATGACCAGGCGGGCCCGGCGCGGGCCGATCCCGGTCCGGGGGGCACCGACCGGCCGGGCCGGCGCGGGCGGTGCTGCGGGCCGCGGGCCCGGGGACGGCTCCCGCACGGGCGGGGCGCCGGCGCCCGGGGTGATGGTCGGTGGTGCGACCCGGCCGGTCCAGCCGACCGACGGCGGGATGCTGCCGCTGCGCCCCTCGCCGGGCAGGACGGTGCCGGACGGGCGGGGCGGCCCCTGCCCCGGGGTCGGGGTGGGCCGGCTGATCGGCGAGCCGTCAAGCGTGCGCTCGCCGGCGCTCGGGCTGGGTGCGCCCACCGGGCGCTCCCCGGTCCCCGACGGCTCACCGGGCGGGCGCCCCGGTGACGTCGGAGGGCCGGGGTAGGAGGTCACTCCTGCTCCTCGCCCGCGTCCGCCGCGATGTCTTCGTCCTCACGGTCGGCGTTCTTGGCCAGCGCCACGACCGTGACCCCGTCCGGGACCGAGATGAGTCTGACACCCATCGTCTGCCGCCCCGCGGGCCGCAGCTCCTTGGCCGAGACCGTGATGCGGATGACGCCGCCGTTCGAGGTGATCGCGAAGACCTGGTCCCCGTTCGCGACCGCCAGCGCCCCGATGAGCCCACCGCGGGTCGAGACGACGCGGTGGGTGAGCACACCCTTGCCGCCGCGTCCTTGCAGCGGGTAGTCCGCCACCTTCGTGCGCTTGGCGTAGCCGCCTTCGGTCGCGGTCATGATCGTGACCTCGGGGTCGCTGACGACCACCATCGCGAGCAGCTCGTCCTCGGCCCCGAAGCGCATGCCGATGACACCGCTGGTGGCCCGTCCCATCGGGCGCAGCTGCTCGTCGTCGGCGGTGAAGCGGATCGACTGCGCCCGCCGCGACACCAGCAGCAGGTCGTCGGTCGCCTTCACCAACGCGGCGCTGAGCAGCTCGTCGTCCTCGCGCAGGTTGATGGCGACGATGCCGCCGCTGCGGTTGGAGTCGAACTCGGTGAGCGCGGTCTTCTTCGTGAGACCGCGCTTGGTCGCGAGCACCAGGTACGGCGCGACTGCGTAGTCCTTGATCGCGATGACCTCGGCGATGTGCTCGTCGGGCTGGAAGGCGAGGATGTTCGCGACGTGCTGGCCCTTCGCGGCCCGGTTCTGCTCGGGCAGCTCGTGCGCGCGGCAGCGGTACACGCGGCCCTTGTTCGTGAAGAACAGCAACCAGTGGTGCGTCGTCGTCACGAAGAAGTGGTCGACGATGTCGTCCTCGCGCAGCGCGGCGCCCTGCACGCCCTTGCCGCCGCGCTTCTGCGCGCGGTACAGGTCGGTCTTGGTGCGCTTGCCGTAGCCGCCGCGGGTGACGGTGACGACGACGTCTTCCTGAGCGATGAGGTCCTCGAGCGAGTAGTCGCCCTCGGCCGCGACGATGAGCGTGCGGCGGTCGTCACCGAAGCGTTCGACGAGCTCGGCCAGCTCCTCGCTGACGATGAGCCGCTGCCGGTCGGGCTTGGCCAGGATGTCCTGGTAGTCGGCGATCTCGGCCTCACGCTCGGCGAGCTCGTCGCGGATCGACTGACGCTCCAGGGCGGCGAGCCGGCGCAGCTGCAGGTCGAGGATCGCGCGGGCCTGCACGTCGTCGATGTCGAGCAGCTGCATGAGGCCTTCGCGCGCGGCGTCGGCGGACTCGGCGGCGCGGATGAGCGCGATGACCTCGTCGAGCCGGTCGAGCGCCTTGGCGTAGCCACGCAGGATGTGGGCGCGCTCCTCGGCCTTGCGCAGGCGGTAGCGCGTGCGCCGGACGATGACGTCGAGCTGGTGGTCGACGTAGAGCTTGACCAGCTGGTCGAGGCGCAGCGTGCGCGGGACGCCGTCGACGATGGCGAGGTTGTTGACGCCGAACGTGTCCTGCAGCTGCGTGTGCTTGTACAGGTTGTTCAGCACGACCTTCGCGACGGCGTCGCGCTTCAGCTCGACGACGAGGCGCAGCGTGCGGCCGCTCGACTCGTCGCGGACGTCGGCGATGCCCTTGATGCGCGCGTCGTTGCCGCCGCTCGCGAGCTCGGCGATCTTCTCCGCGAGCGAGTCGGGGTTCACCTGGTACGGCAGCTCGGTGACGACGATCTGCTGCTGACCGCGCTTGCCCTCTTCGATCTCGCTGACCGCGCGCATGCGCACGGAGCCGCGGCCGGTGCGGTAGGCGTCCTCGATGCCGTCGCGGCCGACGATGAGCGCGCCGGTCGGGAAGTCCGGGCCGGTGACCCGCTCCATGCACGCGGCGAGGAGCTGCTCCTCGGTGGCGTCGGGGTGCGCGAGGCACCACTGCACCGCCGCGCCGACCTCGCGCAGGTTGTGCGGCGCCATGTTCGTCGCCATGCCGACGGCGATGCCGCCGGAGCCGTTCACCAGCAGGTTGGGGAAGCGGCTGGGCAGGACGGTCGGCTCCATCTCCCGGCCGTCGTAGTTGGCCTGGAGGTCGACGGTCTCCTCGTCGATGTCGCGCAGCATCTCCATCGCGAGCGGCGCGAGCCGGCACTCCGTGTACCGCTCGGCGGCCGGCGGGTCGTTGCCCGGCGAGCCGAAGTTGCCGTTGCCGTCGACGAGCGGGTAGCGCAGCGACCAGTCCTGCGCGAGGCGGACCAGCGCGTCGTAGATGGCGGAGTTGCCGTGCGGGTGGAACGAACCCATGACGGCGCCGGTGACGCGCGCGCACTTGTTGTAACCGCGGTCCGGCCGGTAGCCGTTGTCGAACATCGAGTACAAGATCCGGCGGTGCACCGGCTTGAGCCCGTCGCGCACGTCGGGCAGTGCGCGGCCCACGATGACGCTCATCGCGTAGTCGAGGTAGCTGCGCTGCATCTCGACTTCGATGCCGACCGGTTCGATCCGGTCGCCCGCGTCCGGCGCGTCGGGGGGTGTTACGTCGACCACGAAGGCCCTCTCTCAGTCAGTGCGTGGAAGTCGGTGGGCGCGATCAGATGTCCCGGCCCGTCAGATGTCGAGGAAGCGGACGTCCTTCGCGTTGCGCTGGATGAACGAGCGCCGGGCCTCGACGTCCTCACCCATGAGCACCGAGAACAGCTCGTCGGCCGTCGCGGCGTCGTCGAGCGTGACCTGCAGCAGCAGTCGCTTGGCCGGGTCCATCGTGGTGTCCTTGAGCTCGGTGAAGTTCATCTCGCCGAGGCCCTTGAAGCGCTGGACGCCGTCCTCCTTGGGCAGCTTCTTGCCCGCGGCGATGCCGGCCTCGATCATCGCGTCGCGTTCGCGGTCGGAGTAGGCGTACTCCGCCGGCACGTCGCGGCCGCTCCACTTGAGCTTGTACAGCGGCGGGCAGGCGAGGTAGACGTGACCGGCCTCGATGAGCGGACGCATGAAGCGGAACAGCAGCGTCAGCAGCAGCGTGCGGATGTGCTGGCCGTCGACGTCGGCGTCGGCCATCAGCACGAGCTTGTGGTAGCGCAGCTTCTCGAGGTCGAAGTCCTCGGAGATGCCGGTACCGAGCGCGGTGATGAGCGACTGGACCTCGGTGTTCTTGAGGACCTTGTCCAGGCGCGCCTTCTCGACGTTGATGATCTTCCCGCGGATCGGCAGGATCGCCTGCACCCGCGAGTCCCGCCCCTGCTTCGCGCTGTTGTGGACGAACACGCCCGCCTCGAGCGCGAAGTTGTGGTGCTCATCGACCGTGAGGTCGTACACATCGCACGTCCGCGACACGACACGCACCTCGGCCACGCGGTGGTTGTGAAGTTCAGCCGCTTCTCGGAGCCTTGACTCATCACCACCGAAGCGAGCGACGAGCGTGTCGAAGCTGGGGGCGGTACGGCCCCGCCGCGACTCGTACTCGTCGCGAAGCGAGTCACCGGCTGTTGGGAGGAGGTCGGCCAGCAGACGCATCGCCTTGTTCTGGTGGCCCTGCCGGATCAGCTGGGCCTTTGCCGACGCGGGCGTCGATGCGCGCCACGACGCCAGACCGGCACTGACGTTTTCGCGGAAGCTCTCGTCTTCGCTCCAGCGAGCTCTCATGCGAGCACTCTGCTCAAGACCGCTCTGCGGGTTCAGCTGAGCCCACGCGCGTACGGCCTCCGAGTGCTTTGCGCGCATCTCGGGGTTGTCCGCCCACCACTGGCGTGTCAGCTCCGAGCGCCACGCGCGCAGCGCCTCGTCATCCCACTGAACGGCCGCGAGTGCGCGCAGCTGGTCGCGAGCCTCGGGGTGGTCCACGAACCACTGCGTGGTCGCCGCCGACTGCTCCGCCCGGTTCTCCGGATCGGACCAATGCAGCTGCTGCGCTGCATCTAGACGCTCGAGCAGCTCCGCGCGCGTTCCTTCGTCGAGGTTGGAGTACCAACGCTGGAACCCGTCGAGAAGTCGAGCGTTCCGCTCCTCATCGCGACGCTGAGCGCGAACCTGCTCGGACTTGACACCCCGGAACACGGGGTCCTGCCACTGACGCTTGGCGTTCTCGGAGAGGGACTCGAGCTTCCGGGCTCGAAACTCAGGGTCATCCCACAGTGGAGCGAGGGTGCGCGCTGCCTGCGCGGCGTGCAACGCGATGTGGTCAGCGCTATGCATGCGCACCACGTTGCGGGGGTCGTTGTTCCGCTTGTTGAAGTCCACGTGGTGCCGTACTGGACCTTGGCTCCAGTGCGCGAGCCCAGCCGAGAGGTTGAAGGCGTCCGCGAGGTGGTGCGCGTGCTCCCAACGGTCGCGGCCGTTGGCCCACACCATCTCGTACCCGACACCTGGTGCCTCTCCTCGACGGGTGAGACGACGGTTCAGCGGCATCAGCGAGTCGTTCGCGCGCAGCTCGTCGGCGCGACAGTACGAGCCGTCGCGGAGGCGGAACAAGTGGTCGGGCGTGCACGTGATGACGCCGCCGTCATCGAGCACGACCTCAACGACGATGGTGTTCCGCTTGGTGCGTCGGGGATGCACCAGTGGCGCTACGACGACGTCGCCGTTCGCGTCTGTCGCGTACCCGAAGTGCGTGATGCCTCGCTCCCAGTCCGATGCGAGATCGTCGAACCGGATCGCTCGCCCCTCCACGGTCGCCACGAGCGTCTCGGGAGCAAAGCAACCCCCTGCGCTGTCGCCTTCGACGATGAACAGCTCGCACTCGAAGGGGTCGCGCGACTGGCAGTCGGCGAGCTTGCCCGGCAGGCCACTGCCGGCCATGAGGCCCTTGCGCCGCGTGAGCTCGCGGGCCTGTCGTGCCGCGATACGTGCGCGTGACGCCTGCTGCGCCTTCGTGACGATGGTCTTGCCTTCACCCGCGTTGCGGATGAGCCACTCGGTGAGCGCGTCGGTGGCGACCTTCTGCACGAAGGTCTTCGCCGCGGTGTTGCCGAGCTTCGTCTTCGTCTGACCTTCGAACTGCGGCTCGGACAGCTTGATGGACACGATCGCGGTCAGACCCTCGCGGATGTCCTCACCCGTGAGCTCGTCCTTGGCGGTCGCGCCCTTCTCCTGCTTGATCCAGCCCTTCTCCTTGCCCACCGACTTCACGACGTTGGTGAGCGCGGTGCGGAAGCCCTCTTCGTGGGTGCCGCCCTCGTGGGTGTTGATGGTGTTGGCGAAGGTGTAGACCGACTCGGAGTAGCCCTCGTTCCACTGCATCGCGATGTCGACGCTCATGCCCGGCTCCTCGCGGCTGAACGCGATGATCGACGGGTGGATCGCTGACTTGGTCGCGTTGAGGTGCTTCACGAAGTCCGACAGACCGCCGGCGTAGCAGTAGACGACCTCGACCGGAGGCTCGCCGTTGGCGACCGGCCGCTCGTCGCGCAACGTGATGGCCAGGCCGGCGTTCAAGAAGGCCGTCTCCTGGAAGCGCCGCGACAGCGTCTCGAAGGAGTAGTGCGTGGTCTCGAAGATGGTGTCGTCGGCCCAGAACGTGACCGTGGTGCCGGTCTCCTTGGTGGGCGCGCCCTTGGCGAGGGGGGCGGTCGCCCGACCGGCCGGCTTGGCGCCGCCTTCGTAGGACTGGGTCCACACGAAGCCGTCGGTGCGGACCTCGACGTCGGTGCGCTTCGACAGCGCGTTGACCACCGAGACGCCGACGCCGTGCAGACCACCGGAGACCGCGTAGCTCTCGCTGTCGAACTTGCCGCCGGCGTGCAGCACCGTCAGCACGACCTCGACGGCCGGCTTCTTCTCGACCGGGTGCATGCCGACCGGGATGCCCCGGCCGTTGTCGGCGACGCGGACGCCACCGTCGGCGAGCAGGGTGATCTCGATGTGGGTGGCGTGCCCGGCCAGCGCCTCGTCGACCGCGTTGTCGACCACCTCGTAGACGAGGTGGTGCAGGCCGCGCTCGCCGGTGGAGCCGATGTACATGCCGGGGCGCTTGCGGACCGCTTCGAGGCCTTCGAGGACCGTGATCGAGCTGGCGCTGTAGCCACTGCCGGACTTGCTGGATGCCTTGGTAGGCGTTGCCACGAAGCCTCCGAACTCTGGGCACGACGGACCGAGGAGGACCATCGTGGGAAGGCTTTTCAGTCTACCTGCCAGGACCGACCCAGAAGCCCGTCCACACGCCCTGAAAGGGCCGCTGCCTTGTCCACAAGGGCGGTCTTGACTCCCCCCACGTGGGCTGATAGTGCCGACGGCGCTCGGCGCGCTGAGCGCATCAGCCCCGGGAGGATCAGCCGTAGGTGTCGCGGGGGCCCTGGCCGCGCACCGAGAGGGGCCCGCGGCGCCAGCTCGGCGCGGCCGGACCGTGGATCCGCAGCTGGGTCACCAGGCCGGACCCGACCTCGTCGGCGATGCGGGCGAGCAGGGTCGGGGCGAGCAGCCGGAGCTGCGTGGCCCAGGCGGTGGAGCTGGCCTCGAGGGTCAGGGTCCCGTCGCGCAGCGACACCGGCCGGCTGTGGGCGGCGACGTCGGCGCCGGCGACCGTCTCCCAGCACGCGGTGACCCGGGCGACGGAGACGTCGCGGTCCCACCCGCGGTCGCCGACGAGGCCCGCGACCAGCTCGCCGAGCGCGGTGGGCTCTCCCCGCTCGGCGCTCGCCCGGGCCTCCTTGCGCCGCGCGGTCCGCACCGCGCGCGCGTCGGCGGAGGCACCGGCGCGGGCCCGCACCGCATCTGCGGCCTGCCGGTCCCGCGCATCGGCCTGCGCCCGCTCGAGCGCCGCACGCACCAGGTCCGCGCCCGAGGGCTGCGCGTCCTCGCTCATGCGCACCCCTGCACCGGGTCGAGCGAGCCACGCGGACGAGGCCGACCGGCCCCACTCGCGGCCGCCGCGCCGCAGCGGGGCGAAGCCGCCACGCCGGGGAGGCTCACGGGCCCCGACGGGGTGTGCTCAGACAACGCGGGTCACCCGGCCGGCCATGACGTCGTAGCGCGCGCCGGACAGCACCTCGGGCACGTCCTCGACGACCGCGGCGGTGATGAGCACCTGCGGGGCGTCGGCCACCACCGCGGCCAGCCGCTCGCGCCGGCCGCTGTCGAGCTCGGCGAACACGTCGTCGAGCACGAGCACGGGCGACGCGTCGTCGGGGGAGAGGTCACCGGTGGACTCGTTGCGCAACAGGTCGTAGGACGCGAGCCGCAGCGCGAGCGCGAACGACCAGCTCTCGCCGTGGCTCGCGTAGCCCTTCGCCGGCAGCGCGCCGAGCGAGAGCAGCAGGTCGTCGCGGTGCGGACCGACGAGGCACACACCGCGGTCGATCTCCTCGGTGCGGCGCCGGGCGATCTCGGCCAGCAGCGCGGCTTCGAGGACGGAGCGGTCCGTGCCGCCGAGCGCCGGCGTCGGCTGCTCCTCGAGCGACGCCTTGTACGTGAGCGTCGCGGGGCCGCTGCCGTTGCTCACCGCGGTGTAGGCCTTGTCGACCAGCGGGCTGAGCGCCTGCACCAGCTCGAGCCGGGCGGCGAGCAGCTCCGCGCCCGCCGTCGCGAGGTGCGCGTCCCACACGTCGAGCGTGCTCATGTCACCGGACGGCCCGGCCCGGCGCGCGAGGCTCGCGGTCTTGAGGAGCGCCGACCGCTGCTTGGTCACCCGCTCGTAGTCCGCGCGCACCGCCGCGAACCGCGGGGCCCGCGCGACCAGCAGGTCATCCAGGAAGCGCCGACGCTCGGACGGATCACCCTTCACCAGCGCGAGGTCCTCGGGCGCGAACAGCACGGTCTTCAACGCCCCGAGCACGTCGCGCGGCCGCACGTTGGCGCCGTTGATGCGCGCGCGGTTGGCCTTGCCCGGGGTGATCTCGAGCTCGACGAGCAGCGTGCGGCCGGCGCGCTCGACCTGCGCGCGCACGACGGCACGGGCCGCGCCAGCGCGCACCAGCGGAGCGTCGGTCGCCACCCGGTGGCTGCCGAGCGTGGCCACGTAGCCGAGCGCCTCGGCGATGTTGGTCTTGCCCTGACCGTTCGGCCCGACGAGCAGGCTGATGCCACGGTCGAAGGTCAGGTCGACCTCGTCGTAGGAACGGAAGTCGGTGACCGCGAGCCGGCTCGCGTACATGCGCTGCTCTCGGTCCGGTCCCGCTAGCTGGGCAGGCGGACGGGCATGAGCAGGTAGCGGTACTCCGCCGGCTGGTCGGTGACCTTGCCGGTGAGGACGGCGGGCTTGGTCGGCGCGGTGAACGACAGGCGCGCGGTGTCACCGTCGAGCTGGCCGAGCCCGTCGAGCAGGAACGCCGGGTTGAACGCGATGGTGAGCGGCTCACCCTCGAACGTCGCGGGCAGCCGCTCACTCGCCTGCGCGTCCTCACCGCTGCCGGCCTCGAGCAGTGCCTCACCCGAGTCGTCGAACGTCAGCCGGACCGGTGTGGTGCGACCGGCGGTGACGAGCGCGACGCGCTTCACGGCATCGGTGAGCGTCTGGGTGTCGAGCTCGGCGAACGCGTCGCTCGAGTCGGGCAGCAGCGCGCGGTACTTCGGGAACTCGCCCTCGAGCAGTCGCGTGGTGGTGCGCAGGTCGCCGTTGGCGAAGCCCGCCATGCCTTCGCCCTGCGCGCCGGTGCCGAGCGCGATCTCGACCTCGGCCGACGAGCCGGCCAGCGCCTTCGCGGTGTCGGCCAGGGTGCGGGCGGGCACGAGCGCGACCGAGCTGCCCGCCGGGGTCTCCGGACGCCACGGGAGCTCGCGCACCGCGAGGCGGTAGCGGTCGGTGGCGGCGAGCGTGAGCGTGTCGCCGTCGATCTCGACCCGCACACCGGTGAGCACCGGGAGCGTGTCGTCGCGACCGGCCGCGACGGCGACCTGCTGCACCGCGGTGGCGAACGCCGCGCTGGCGATGCGGCCGGTGACCGGCGGCATCGCGGGCAGGGACGGGTAGTCCTCGACCGGCATGGTGGGCAGCTGGAACCGGGCGCTGCCGCACACGAGCACGAGCCGGTTGCCCTCGGTGGCGAGGTCGACCGGGGCGGCGGGCAGGCTGCGGCAGATCTCGGCGAGGAGCTTGCCGGACACGAGCACCCGGCCGCCCTCGGCGACGGTCACGCCGACGCGGGCCTCCGCCGCGACCTCGAAGTCGAAGCCGGACAGGCGCAGGCCGTCGGTGTCCTCGCCCGTACCCGACTCGAGCAGCAGTCCGGACAGCACCGGGACGGTGCTCCGGGTGGGCAGGGTGCGGGCCGTCCACGCGACCGCGTCCATGAGGTCCTGCCGCTCGACGCGCAGTCTCACGTGTTGCTCCTCGTCTTCAGGAAGGCCAAGACCCTCGGGAGATCAGATCAGTCGGTGGGGTGGTCGGTGGGGTGGTCGGTGCGGTGGCTGCGGTTCAGTCTGCTTCAGGGCCGGACCCGACGGCTCGGCCCTGACGGACGAGAGCCTCCGGGCCGATTGGCGGCTCGTCGTCCACCAGGCCTCTGTGCACGTGTGAGTCCTTGTGAGAAAGACATCTTGGTCGTAGGTACAGGGGCGGTGAGCTCTGTGGACGACGCCTGTTCCTGCAGGTCAGCGCCGGCTCCAGACGGTGGACACAGTGTGGAAGACGGGTCCGACGCATCCACCGGCGATCCCGACGTCACCGTCTCGTCGCCGATGCGCCACATCCCGTCCACGTTCGTCCCCGACTCGTCCACAGGGGCGTGCACAGGCTGGGGATGATCACTCACCCGGTCGGGTCGGAGCGGGCCGGTCACGTGCGCGCGCGGGTCTTGATGCGGTTGGTGAGCTCGGCGACCTGGTTGTACAGCGCCCGCCGCTCAGCCATCTGGCCGGCGACCTTGCGGCAGGCGTGCATGACGGTGGTGTGGTCCTTGCCGCCGAAGGTCTTGCCGATCTGGGGCAGGGACAGGTCGGTCAGCTCACGGCACAGGTACATGGCGATCTGGCGGGCCGTGACGAGGACCCGGCTGCGGGAGGTGCCGCAGAGGTCGTCGAGGCTGACCGAGAAGTACTGGGCGGTGACGGCCATGATCGTGGCCGCGCTGATCTCCGGGCCGCCGTCGGCCGGGATGAGGTCGCGCAGGACCACCTCGGCCGTGCGCAGGTCGATGGGCTGCCGGTTCAGGTTGGCGAACGCGGTGACCCGGATGAGCGCGCCCTCGAGCTCGCGGATGTTGCGCTCGACCTTGCTCGCGATGAACTCGAGGACGTCCGGCGGCGCCTCGATGCGGTCCTGGGCGGCCTTCTTGGACAGGATCGCGATGCGGGTCTCGATGTCGGGCGGGGTGACGTCGGTCTGCAGGCCCCACTCGAACCGGTTGCGGAGCCGGTCCTCCAGGGTCGACAGCTGCTTCGGCGGCCGGTCGCTCGAGAGCACGATCTGCTTGTTGGCGTTGTGCAGCGTGTTGAAGGTGTGGAAGAACTCCTCCTGAGTCCCTTCCTTGTTCTCCAAGAACTGGATGTCGTCGACGAGCAGCACGTCGACGTCGCGGTAGCGCCGGCGGAAGCCCTCGCCCTTGCCGTCGCGGATGCTGTTGATGAAGTCGTTGGTGAACTCCTCCGAGCTCACGTACCGCACCCGCACGCCGGGGTAGAGCGACGCGGCGTAGTGGCCGATCGCGTGCAGCAGGTGCGTCTTGCCCAGCCCGGAGTCGCCGTAGACGAACAGCGGGTTGTAGGCCTTGGCCGGCGCCTCGGCCACCGCGACCGCGGCGGCGTGGGCGAAGCGGTTGTTGGCGCCGATGACGAAGGACTCGAAGGTGTAGCGGGGGTTCAGCCGCGGCGCCTCGGCCGGCGGCCGGGTCGTCAGGGTGGTCCGGGCGGGCTCGGGCTGCTCGCGTCCGGGCGGGGCGGCGTGCGACTCGTAGTCGAACGGCTCAGGCCGCTGCTCGGGGCGGGTCTCCACGGTGACCGCGAAGCGGAGCTCCCGGCCGGCCGAGCGGGAGAGCGCCTCCCGGACCGTGTCGCGCAGCCGGACCTCGAGCAGCTCCTTGGTCCAGTCGTTCGGGGCGGCGAACAGGGCCGTGTCGTCGACGATGCCCACCGGATGGGTGAGCTTCAGCAGCGCCCGGTCGGGTGCGCCGACCTCCTCTTCGGTCAGCGTCGCCAGCGCCCGTTCCCACGCTCCGGCAAGATCGATGGTGGTCGTCTCGTCGAGCTGCTGGCTCACGGGTGTTCGGCCTCCTGCGGTCGTTCCAGATGGTCGGCATCCACACGACTGTCCACACCCTGTGCATGGCGCCCCGGAGGGCGGGCATGCAGCGGCGAACCCAGGGAAGGGTGGGGAAGGAAGTCGTCCCGTCGGGCACACCGGCGTACCGGGTGGGGAGCACCTGCGGCGGGGGCCGAACGTACCTCACTCCAGGGGAGCAGGTCGAGGTTGTCCACAGATTGGTCACGCCTGTTCCCGGTGTGTCGTACGGGACGGCCCGCAAGGACCGGTTAGGAAGGAGGGTCGCCCTCGATCGGGGTCGACGGGGACGGCGCGGGACCTGCCGTGTACCTTTGTCACGCGCCGTGCGGCGCGTGCTTCGGCATGCGCCCGGCCCCCGACTTGCCCTGATGACCGACACCAGTGGAGCCCTCCCATGAGCAAGCGCACGTTCCAGCCCAACAACCGTCGCCGCGCCAAGACGCACGGCTTCCGCGTGCGCATGCGCACCCGCGCCGGCCGCGCCGTGCTCGCCGCGCGCCGCAACAAGGGCCGCGCCCGGCTCTCGGCCTGACCGTTCCACTCGCTGCGCCACCAGTTGGCCGCCTCCGTGCTGCCCGCGGCTGCCCGCGTCCGCACGCCCGCCGAGCACCGGCTCGTCGCGCGGCGAGGCCGCCGTGGCGCCGCCGGCCCGCTCTCGGTCCGGCTGCTGACCGCTGAGCCCACCGGCCCGGCCCGCGCCGGCGTCGTGGTCCCCAAGACCGTGGGCAACGCCGTGGCCCGCAACCGGGTGAAGCGCCGGCTCCGGCACCTTCTCGCCGCGCGGATCGTCGACCTCCCGTGGGGAGCGTCGCTGGTCGTGCGGGCCGACGCCGGCGCGGCCGCGCTCTCGAGCGCCGCTCTCGGCGAGCACCTCGACACCGCGCTGGCGGCGGTGAGCCGTCCGCGCCCTGCGGCGGCCGGCCGGTGACCCGCTCACCCCTGGCCCTGCTGCTGCTCCTGCCGATCCGGGCGTACCGCCGCTTCATCTCCCCCGCGTTGGTGGCGCGCAACGGGAACGCCTGCCGGTTCGAGCCGAGCTGCTCGGCGTACGCCGAGGAAGCGCTCGCCACCCACGGCGCCCTGCGCGGGCTGTGGCTCGCCGCGCGCCGCATCGCCAAGTGCCACCCCTGGGGACCGGTCGGCGACGACCCCGTCCCCGCCCGTCGTGCGCGCCACGCGCACTCCCACGCCGCGGTCGCGGCCGGACAGGAGTAGCCGGTGTCCGGCTCGATCCTCGACCCCGTCTACCAGGCGGTCGCCCACTCCATCGTGGGCATCCACGCTGCGCTGCAGCCGATCTTCGGCAAGACCAACGGCTACGGGTGGGCGCTGTCGATCGTGCTGCTCACGATCATCGTGCGCGCCCTCTTGTTCCCGCTGTTCGTCAAGCAGATCAAGAGCCAGCGGCAGATGCAGATCATGCAGCCGAAGATCAAGGAGATCCGCGACAAGTACAAGCACGACCGTCAGCGGATGAACGAGGAGATGCTGAAGCTCCAGCGGGAGCACGGCAACCCGCTCCTCGGCTGCCTGCCGATCTTCGCCCAGATCCCGCTGTTCCTCGCCCTGTTCAGGACGCTCTCGGCGTTCCGTCCGCGGCTGCAGGGCACGCTCGCACCGCACTCGCTCTACAACACCACCGACACCGCGATCAACTGCCACGACGCCGCGCAGCTGAACGCGCACCTGACGCAGTGCTACCAGTTCGTCGCCGGGCACGGGCTGTCCGCGCACCAGGCGACGGTGATCGGCAACGCGCGCGTGTTCGGGGTGCCGCTGTCCGCGGCGCTCAAGGCTCCCGTCAGCGAGCTCAAGTCCTTCCCGGCGCCGACGGTGTCGCACGGTCTGGTCGTCGCGGTCGCGCTCGTGATGATGATCACGATGGCGGCGACCACCTACATCACGCAGCGCCAGATCATCGGCCGCACACCGGCGACCGACCCGAACCAGCGCATGCAGCAGCGCATCTTCCTCTACCTCGCGCCGGGCTCGCTGCTCATCTCCGGCACGCTGTTCCCGATCGGTGTCCTCACCTACTGGCTCACCACGAACCTCTGGTCGATGGGGCAGCAGTTCTTCGTGCTCCGCACCATGCCGGCGCCCGGCACCGATGCGGCCAAGCACAAGGAGGAGCGGGAGCGCAAGAAGGGCAAGGCCGGTCCCGAGGCGCCCGCCCCGCCGCCCGAGCGCTACCGCCAGGTCCGCCGCGACCAGGCCGGCCCGACCGGCTCCGACGCCGGCGCGGAGTCCGAGACGACCGACCGGCCCGGTCCGGCCGCGAGCTCACCGAACGGCGCGGGCACCACCGGCGGCTCGACGCCGCCGAAGCCTGCCCAGAACCGCCCGCCGAACCGGCAGCACAACCAGCGCCGCGGCAAGAAGCGCAAGGGCGGCCGGCGCTAGGCCGGCTCCACCAGACCCCCGGGCACGTGCCTGGACCTGACCTGGTACCCGACCGGTACCGACACCGAGGAGACGTGGATGAGCGAGACCGACGAGACCCCCGTCGTCGAGGACGACAGCCCGGCGCCGGCGGACGCGGGCGCCCGCACCAGAGCGCTCGAGCAGGAGGGTGAGGTCGCGGCCGACTACCTCGAGGCGCTGCTCGACATCGTCGACCTCGACGGTGACCTCGACCTCGACGTCGAGGGCGACCGCGCGGTCGTCGCCGTCGTCGGCAAGGGCCTGGACCGGCTCGTCGGCCCGCAGGGCGCGACGCTCGAGGCGCTGCAGGAGCTGACCCGCCTCGCCGTCCTCACCAAGACCGGCAACCGCAGCCGCCTGATGCTCGACGTCGGCGGCTTCCGGGCCCGGCGCCGTCAGGAGCTCACGGACCTGGGAACCGCTGCGGCACAGCGGGTTTCGTCGTCCGGCGAGGCCGAGAAGCTGGCCCCCATGACCCCGTTCGAGCGCAAGGTCGTGCACGACGCCGTGGCGGCGGTCGAGGGCGTCCACAGCGAGAGCGAGGGCGAGGAGCCGCAGCGCCGCGTCGTCGTCCTGCCCGGCTGATCTCGCACCGGTGTCCCAGCCCGTGACCGCACGGGCGCCGCTGGTGGCGGCGCAGGTCTTCGGCGCCCGGCTGGACCTGGCCGGGCGCTACGCCGACCTGCTGTCCACCGACGGCATCGCGCGCGGTCTGCTCGGACCGCGGGAGGCCGATGTCGTCTGGGAGCGGCACCTCCTGAACTGCGCGGTGGTCGGCGAGCTGATCCCGGTCGGGGCGTCCGTGCTCGACGTCGGCTCCGGGGCGGGCCTGCCCGGCCTGCCGCTCGCCCTCGCCCGGCCGGACTTGCGGGTCACGCTGCTCGAGCCGCTCGAGCGCCGGGTCCGCTTCCTCGGCGAGGTCGTCGACGCCCTCGCGCTGTCCGACCAGGTGACGGTGGCGCGCGGCCGGGCCGAGGAGCGCCCCGTGCCGCCGGCCGACGTCGTCACCGCCCGGGCGGTCGCCCCGCTCCCCCGGCTGGCCGGCTGGACCGCGCCGCTCGTGGCGACGGGTGGTGCGGTGCTGGCGCTGCGTGGGGCGCGGGCCGCCGAGGAGCTGAGAGAGGCGGCGACCGAGCTGGCGCGGGCGAAGCTGGTTGCCGACGTCCAGGTCTGCGGTGGGACGCTGCTCGACGTGCCGACGACCGTGGTCCGACTGCGGAGGTCGACGTGAGCGCGGCCTCCCGGGCGGTTTCACGGGAAACCTGGCCCGCACCGCCGATGCCCCGCGTGCTCGCCGTCGCCAACCAGAAGGGCGGCGTGGGCAAGACGACCACGACGGTCAACGTCGCCGTCGCCCTCGCCCAGCACGGGCTCGAGGTGCTGGTGGTCGACCTCGACCCTCAGGGCAACGCGTCCACGGCCTTCGGGATCGACCACCACCGGGGCGTCCCGTCCTCCTACGACGTGCTCGTCAGCGGCCGGCCGATCGCCGACGTCGCCACGACGGTCACCGACATCCCCGGCCTGACCGTGGTGCCGGCGACGATCGACCTGGCCGGCGCCGAGATCGAGCTGGTCTCGTTCGTCGCCCGGGAGACCCGGCTGCGACGGGCGCTGGCCGCCTACCCCGGGGCCGTCGACTACGTGCTCATCGATTGCCCGCCGTCGCTCGGGCTGCTCACGATGAACGGGCTCGTCGCCGCCCGTGAGGTGCTCCTCCCCCTGCAGTGCGAGTACTACGCGCTGGAAGGGGTCACCCAGCTGCTCGGCAGCATCGAGCTCATGCAGGCCCACTTCAACCCGGACCTGCAGGTCACCACCGTGCTGCTGACCATGTACGACGGGCGCACCCGGCTGGCCGACCAGGTGGTCGCCGAGGCCCGCTCGCACTTCGCCGAGCGCGTCCTCACCGCGGTGGTCCCCCGCTCCGTGCGGGTCAGCGAGGCGCCCGGCTACGGCCAATCCGTGCTCCAGTACGACCCGGCCTCCCGGGGGGCCGTGGCCTACCGCGACGCCGCGCGCGAGCTCGCCTTCCGGGGTGCCGACATGCCGGTCCCCGCCGGGCACGCGGACGGTGCGGCCGACGGCACCGACGACGCGTCGCCCGCCGGCCGGCCCGGCCCCACGTTCAGCGGGTCCGTCGACATCTAGCCGAGCCCGGCGTGGGTGTTTCCCGTGAAACGGCACCCCCGCCGGATCCGGAAGAGCACCACCCGGCATGGCCTAGCCTCGCGCACGCGCCCTGATCGGGCCGCGGGCAGCGACGAAGGACGGGCATGGCAGAGAAGAAGGGCGGCCTCGGCCGCGGTCTTGGAGCACTGTTCGCCCAGGCGGAAGGCGCTTCGCTGGCGGGCGACCCGGGGGCCGCCTCGACCGCCACACCCACCACCACCGCGCCGCCGGTGGTCAGCGAGGTCGTCGGCGGCGCGCGCCTGCGCGAGCTGCCGCCGTCGGCGATCCGGCCCAACCCCAAGCAGCCGCGCACCTACTTCGACGAGGGTGCCCTGGCCGAGCTGGTGGTCAGCCTGCGGGAGGTCGGCGTCCTCCAGCCGGTGGTTGTCCGCCCCGCCGGGCGGGCTGAGGACGGCTCCGAGGCCTTCGAGCTCATCATGGGCGAGCGTCGCTGGCGGGCTGCCCAGGAGGCCGGCCTGGCCGTCATCCCGGCCATCGTGCGCGAGACGGCCGACGAGGACCTGCTGCGCGACGCGCTGCTCGAGAACCTGCACCGGCACGACCTCAACGCCCTCGAGGAGGCCGCTGCCTACGCCCAGCTGCTCGACGAGTTCGGTGTGACCCACGACGAGCTGGCCACCCGGATCGGCCGCTCGCGGCCGCACGTCAGCAACACCATCCGGCTGCTCCAGCTGCCCGCCCCCGTGCAGCGCCGGGTCGCCGCCGGCGTCCTCTCGGCCGGGCACGCGCGGGCCCTGCTCGCGCTCGACGACGCGCTGGCCCAGGAGGAGCTGGCCGCCCGGGTCGTGGCGGAAGGGCTCTCGGTCCGCGCGGTCGAGGAGATCGTCAAGGTCGGCGAGGGCGATGCCAGACGACCGCAGCGGGCCAGCCGGCCGCGTGGTGACAAGCCTGCCGAGGCGATCAACGCCGAGCTGTCGCTCACCGACCGCCTCGACACCCGGGTCAAGGTCGAGATCGGCAAGGGCAAGGGCACCATCACGATCGGCTTCGGCGATGTCGACGACCTGGTCCGCATCACCGCGATCATCAACGGGACGTCCGAACCGCTCTGAGCCCGAAGTTATGTAGCGGACGACGTGACGGCCGGCGGCAGGCACTTAGCCGGACCCGCCCGAACGGCGGAACCGGCTGCCGCAACATCAAGGCCGGCTGACCAAAGTGCCTGTGCCACAGTGCTTTTCGGGTCGACTCGCCAACGCGCGCCGGAGCACGTCCGGCATTCGTTCCCAGCGGCGATCTACCACCGCTGGTGACGAGCTGTCGGCCCGGGCTCGCCGCCGGTGGCGATAGACCGCCGCCACCGACGAACCGGCCCGAGCGAACCGCGTCGCATGCGGCGCTTGCCGCGGACGTCCGGTACCTGCGCGGTACCTGGTGGGGACCGGGTCAGGCCTTGCGGGCGGCCGCGGCGGCGAGCAGGTCGCGGCAGAGCACGCCGACGTCCACCCCGGCGGCGGCGCAGGCCAGCGGCAGCAGCGAGGTCTCGGTCATGCCCGGGGACACGTTGACCTCGAGGAACCACGGCACGCCCTGCGCGTCGACGATCAGGTCGCTGCGGGAGACGTCGGAGAGGCCGAGCGTCCGGTGGGCGGTCACCGCGGACGCGGCCGCCTTGGCCGCGACGGCTTCGTCGAGCCGGGCGGGCGTGAAGAACTCGGTCTCGCCGGCGGTGTAGCGGGCCTCGTAGTCGTACGGCCCGCCGCTGACCACCGAGATCTCCACCGGCGGCAGCGCGCGCGGGCCGTCGCCGGTGTCGACGACGGTGATGGCCAGCTCGGTCCCGTCGATGTAGTGCTCGAGCAGCGCGGTGTCGTCGTAGGAGAAGCAGGCGACCATCGCGGCCGGCAGGTCCTCGGCCCGGCGGACGACGGTCGCCCCGAGCGCCGAGCCGCCCTGGGCGGGCTTCACCATGAGCGGCAGGCCCAGCCCGGCCACGACGACGTCCATCACGGTCGCGGCGCCCAGCTCACGAAAGGTGTTGTGCGCCAGGGCAAGCCACGGAGGGGTGGGTACGCCCGCGCGCAGCACGAGCTCCTTCGCCGTGGGCTTGTCGAAGGCGAGCCGGCAGGCCGACGGTCCCGCACCCGCGTACGGCACACCGGCCAGGTCGAGCACGGCGCGCACCGCGCCGTCCTCCCCCGCGCCGCCGTGCAGCGCGATCCACACCGCGTCCGGCTTCTCCTGCGCGAGCGTCGGCAGCAGCGTGAGGTCGGTGTCGTGCAGCACGGCGTCGATGCCGACGTTGCGCAGCGCGTCGGTCACCCGGCGGCCCGAGCGCAGCGACACGTCGCGCTCGTGGGTTAGGCCACCGGCGAGGACGAGCACGCGGGCGAGGTCGGTCACGGTCTGCCTCTCGGACGATCAGATCAGGCGAGGTCGGGGGGCGGCATCGTGCGGGCCACCGTGTGGTCGCCCGGCTCGGGCCGGTCGGGCACCGACGTCCCGAAGACGGAGCGCAGCTCCAGCTCCTCCTCGATGACGCCGGCCAGGCGGCGCACGCCCTCCCGGATCCGCTCGGGCGGCGGGAAGCAGTACGACAGGCGCAGGTGCGAGCGGCCCTGGCCGTCGCCGTAGAAGCCGGTGCCCGGCACGTAGGCCACGCGGGCATGCACGGCGCGGGGCTGCATCGCCTTGCTGTCCAGGCCCGGGGGCAACGTCACCCAGACGTAGAAGCCCCCCTTCGGGTGCGTCCACGTCGTGCCCTCGGGCATCAGCTGGGTGAGCGCGTCGAGCGTCGCGTCGCGGCGCTCGCGGTAGAGCTCGCGGAACACCTTGATCTGCTGCTGCCACGGCATGGTCTCGAGGTAGGTCGACACCGCGTACTGGCTGAACGTCGGCGGGCACAGGATCTGCGCCTCGCTCGCGAGCACGAGCTTCTCGCGCACGCCGTGCGGCGCGAGGACCCAGCCGACGCGCAGCCCGGGCGCGAACGTCTTCGAGAACGAGCCGAGGTAGAGCACGTTCTCGGCGGTGCGGGCCCGCAGCGCGCGCGTGGGTTCGGTGTCGAAGCCGAGCAGGCCGTACGGGTTGTCCTCGAGCACGCAGATGCCTGCGGCAGAGGCGATCTCGAGGATGACGTCGCGGCGCTCCTCGGAGAGCGTGACGCCGGCCGGGTTGTGGAAGTTCGGGATCGTGTAGATGAGCTTGGCGCGCTTGCCCGCCCGCGTGAGGTCATCGATCGCCTGCTGCAGCGCCGCAGGGACCAGGCCGTCGTCGTCCATCTGCACGTGGATGACCTCGGCCTGTGCGCTCTGGAAGGTGCCGAGCGCGCCGACGTAGGACGGCGCCTCCGCGATGACGACGTCGCCAGGGTCGAGGAACGTGCGCGACACCAGGTCGAGCGCCTGCTGGCTGCCGACGGTGACGACCACGTCGTCCGGGCTGGCGGAGATGCCCTCGAGCGCCATGACCTCGCAGATCTGCTCGCGCAGCACCGGGTCGCCCTGGCCGATGCCGTACTGCAGCGCTGTCGCCCCGCGGTCGTGCACCAGGTGGCCGAGCATCTCGCCGACGGCGTCGAGCGGAAGCGCGGCGGTGTACGGGCTGCCGCCGGCGAGGCTCACGACCTCGGGCCTGCTGGCGACGGCGAACAGGGCGCGGATCTCGCTCGCCGTCATGCCGCGCACGCGCGCGGCGTAGCGGTCGAGGTAGGGGTCGAGGCTGGTGCCGTGGCTCTCGGGGTGCGGGCCGGGGGCGCTCGGGTGGCTGCTCATCGCGGCCTCACCCGGCAGAGCGCGGCGTGAGCCGCCGGCTCCTGTGCACATCGGGGTCTCCGGCGATGGGGCAAGAGCGTCCCACCGCCTTCGACCACATGACCTCGCCCGTGTTCATCCGCCAAGCGTACGCAGGCGACCGGCTCCGTCCCACGAGGTTTGCGGTGCCGCCGGCCCGCATCGACCCTGTTCTGCGGGGGGTGCGCGCCGCTACCCTGGGCGCGCCGCCGGCTCCTTCCCACCCGCACCGGTCCGGCGAGGAGGACCGATGGCTCACCGCCCCCGGTTGCGGATCATCCGCCGCCTGGCGCTCGGCTTCGGAGCCGGGATCGCCGGAGGCTGGTTCGCCGGGCTGCTCTCGAAGCCGAAGCCCGCGACGCCGGTCGGGTCGAGAGTGCCTGCGGCACAGCCTGACCGGGAGGGGGCGGCCGGGGCGGCCGGGGCGGCATCGTGACGCGACGGGTCGTCTCCCTCACGCTCGACAACCTCGAGGACATCACGCCGCAGTGCCGCACGTGCGTGTTCTGGGAGCTCGACCCGGTCGCCCGGTCGCGGGCGGAGGAGGCCGGCGACACCGCCTTCGAGAAGGAGGCCTGGACCTCGGCGACGCTGCTCGACTGGGGCAGCTGCGGGAAGGTCGTCTACGTCGACGGCGTGCCGGCGGGCTGGGTGATGTTCGCGCCACCCTCGCTCGTGCCGCGGTCGGTCGCGTTCCCGACCAGTCCGGTGAGCGCCGACGCGGTGCTGCTCATGACGGCGCACGTCGCCGAGGAGTTCCGCGACCAGGGCATCGGCCGCGTGCTCGTGCAGAGCGTGGCGAAGGACCTGGTGCGTCGCGGGGTGCGGGCGATCGAGGCCTACGGCGACGCCGAGGGGCAGACCGGCCACTGCGTGCTGCCGGCCGCGCACCTGCTCGCGGTCGGGTTCAAGACCGTGCGCCCGCACCCGCGCTGGCCGCGGCTGCGCATGGAGCTGAAGACCGTGGCGAGCTGGCGCGAGGACGTCGAGGTCGCGATCGACCGGCTGCTCGGATCCCTCACCCAGGAAGGCGCCCTGCGCCCCGTCGGCGCCGGCCGCTGAAGGGCAAAGACAAAGGCGGCTGACGAGAGGGCCGCTGGCTCAGGCCGCCGGTTCGGTGAGCCTCGTCGGTGGCGGAGGTAGATCGCCGCTGACGGCGACCTCGGACCCTCAGGTCGCGGCCGGCGGAGGTAGATCGCCGCTGACGGCGACCTCGGACCCTCAGGTCGCGTGCAGCGGAGGTAGATCGCCGCTGACGGCGACCTCGGATCCTCAGGTCGCGGCCGGCGGAGGTAGATCGCCGCTGACGGCGACCTCGGACCCTCAGGTCGCGTCCGGCGGAGGTAGATCGCCGCTGACGGCGACCTCGGACCCTCAGGTCGCGGCCGGCGGCGAACCCGCAGAGGACCGCCGACATGAGCCGGCTGCACACCCGGCCAGCCGTCTTTCGTCTTTGCCTGCGCAGCAGGCATTCAGGACACGAGGTCGGCGAGCTTGAAGGTGCCGGTGGGGTGGTCGACGTCGATGGGCAGGAACACCCGTTGCACGGCGGCGAGCAGCGCCTCGGCGATGGCGTCGCGGACATCGGGCTCGGAGAGCAGCGCCGCATCGGTGGGGTGCGTGAGGTAGCCGAGCTCCACCCGCACCGCCGGCATGCGCGTCAGTCGCAGCAGGCTCCAGGTCTTCGCGTGCGTGCGCGCATCGAGCAGGCCCGGCACACGCGCGACGATCTCGCGCTGGACCAGCCCGGCGAAGCGCGCCCCGACGCGGGAGTCGCGCTCGGGCCCGGTGCCGAAGTAGTAGGTGGCGACGCCCTGGCAGCGCGGGCTCTGCGCGCCGTCGCAGTGCAGCGAGATGAGCAGGTCCGCGTCGGTCGCGTTCGCGAACTCGGCGCGCGCGGCGTCGTCGGGCGCGGTGTCGGCCCCACGGGTCAGCTCGGCGAAGGCGCCCGCGGCCTGCAACCGGCCCTGCAAGCGGGTCGCGACGTCGAGCACGATGTCGCGTTCGCAGACGTCGCCGACGAGCCAACCGGTGTCGTCGCCGCCGTGGCCCGCGTCGATGACGATCGCCTTGCCCGCGAGGCCGGCGCCGCGGCGACGGAGCGCGAGGTCCTCGCGCAGCTCGTGGGCGTTGCCGGCGGTGCTGCGCGGCCGGGCGTTGCGCAGCGCGGTCAGCGTCCCGTAGCCGCACTGGCCGTCGGGCTTGAGCCCGCTCTCGCGCTGGAACGCGGTGACCGCCGCGGCGGTGCGGGGCCCGTAGATGCCGTCGACGCGTCCGAGGTCGAAGCCCATGTCGAGCAGCTGGCGCTGCAGGTCGGCGACGTCGTCGCCCGTGTACGGGTGGCCGGGGCTGTCGCGCAGGGTCCGGTCGCCGAGCTTGCGGCGGGCGGCCTGCAGCGCGCCGTACGTGTCCGGCCCGACCTTGCCGTCGACCGTGAGCCCGCGCTGCTGCTGGAACGCGCGCACCGCGGCGTCGACCTGGTCGTCGAAGACGTCGGCCGTCCCGTCCGTGAGGGCGTCCGCGGTGAGCACGCCGATCCGCGCGAGCGATTCCCGGATGTCGGACACGGCCGGACCCCGGTCGCCGAGGCGGTAGATCTGGGGTGCAGGCGAGCTCAGGGCGGGTCCTCGGGAAGCGGTGGTGGCCGGTGCCACGACAGGTGGGGAACCCGACAAGCCTGCCACGCGCGAACGGCGAAGGCCGCGCCTTGTGGCGCGGCCTCGGCTGGTGAGTCCGGGTGGTTCCCCGGTGATGCGCGTGACTAGAGGTAGGCCTCGAGGTCCTTCAGCAGAGCCGCCTTCGGCTTGGCGCCAACGATCGACTTCGCGACCTCGCCGCCGACGAACACGCTCATCGTCGGGATCGACATGATCTGGTACTGCCGGGTGACCTCGGGGTTCTCGTCGATGTTGAGCTTGACGATCTTGATCTTGCCGTCGTGCTCCCTGGCGATCTCCTCGAGCACCGGGCCGACCATCTTGCACGGCCCGCACCACTCGGCCCAGAAGTCCACGAGGACGGGCACCTCACTGGTCAGCACGTCCGAGCTGAAGGTGGCGTCGGTCGTGGCTGTCGTTGCACCCATCGGGGTTCCTCTCGCAAGTCGTTGGGTGGTGCGGTCTGTCCAACAGATGATCGCGCAGTCGCATTCCGGGCGCCGTCGCCCGCGCCGGTCAGGCGGCGGTCTCGACCTTCGCGGACTCGCGGGCCGCCAGCCAGCGCTCGGCGTCGAGTGCGGCCGCGCAGCCGCTGCCGGCCGCCGTGATCGCCTGCCGGTAGGTGTGGTCGACCAGGTCGCCGCAGGCGAAGACGCCGTCGAGGTTGGTCGCGGTCGAGCCGTGGCCGGTGATCACGTAGCCACCGTCGTCGAGCTCGACCTGGCCCTTCACCAGCTCCGAGCGGGGCTCGTGGCCGATGGCGACGAACAGCCCGGTGACCGGCAGCGTCGAACGCTCGCCCGTCTTGAGGTTGTGCACCGCGAGCCCGGTGACGTTGGTGTCGCCGAGCACCTCGTCGACCACGGTGTCCCAGATGAAGCTGATCTTGTCGTTGGCGTACGCGCGCTCCTGCATGATCTTGCTGGCGCGCAGCGAGTCCCGACGGTGCACCAGCGTCACCGTCTTCGCGAAGCGGGTGAGGAACGTGGCCTCCTCGAGCGCGGAGTCACCACCGCCCACCACGGCGATGTCGTGGTCGCGGAAGAAGAAGCCGTCGCACGTCGCACAGGCCGAGACGCCGTGCCCGAGCAGCTTGTCCTCGCCCGGCACGCCGAGCATCCGGTACGCGGAACCGGTGGCGAGCACGATCGCGTGGGCCTTATAGACCTTCGCGTGGGATCCGGCGCCGACCGTGACGGTCTTCGGCGATGAGGTGAGGTCGAGCTCGCTCGCGTCGTCGGTGACGAACTCGGCGCCGAACCGCTCGGCCTGCCCGCGCATCTGCTCCATGAGGTCGGGGCCCTGGATGCCGTCGACGAAGCCGGGGAAGTTCTCGACCTCGGTCGTCGTCATCAGCGCGCCGCCCGAGCGGACGCCTTCGATGACGAGGGGTGCGAGCTGGGCGCGCGCCAGGTAGATCGCGGCCGTGTACCCGGCCGGGCCGGACCCGACCACGATCACGTCGCGGACGACCTCACGGACGTCCTCGCCGACGGCGGTGTCCACCACTGCTGCTCGCCTCCTGCTGTGCGATCTGCGCGTCCCCGGTGGCCGGCTCATCCGGCCTGGTTGACGTGCCGCCGCGTCAACGATGCCAGAGGTCGCGCTGTTCCCCGCCGCGGGACGGTTCGGGGCCTGTGCCAGGGTGGCGTCCGTGAGCGCCTGCGAGCTCTTCCCGAGCCGGCCGTCGCGGGAGGGGTGTGCGCGCTGCATCGGCGGCGACGCGTCCGCGACGTGCGCCTACACGGCGACGACGAAGACGGCGGTGAGCGCAGGACGCAAGCGCCGCCGCCGCCCGGTGGGCGTCGAGAAGTACGTGCGGGCCGCGCTCGGGGCGTACGCGGTCGCGATCGTCGGTGGCCACGTCGGGGCCGACTACGTGGGCGCCGACCACGGCTTCAGCCTCGTCGTGCCGGTCATCATCGGCGTCGTCTGCGGTTGGGCGGCCTCCCGCGCGGTGGGCGTGACCCGCGCGTGGTCGGTGCGGCTCGTGGCGGCCCTGTACGCGGCGATCAGCTCGCCGCTCGGCTTCCGCGTGAACGGCGAGGACTTCGGCGGTGCCGGGCGTTGGCTGCCGCCGATCGTCGCCGCCGTCGTCGGTGCGGTGCTCGGCACCTACATCGATCCGCGGCCGCGCGACGAGCCGTCGAAGCGGAAGCCCGCCCGCACTACTTGAGCGTGACGACCAGGATCTTGCGGATCCCGTCGCCGCCCGCCGCTGCACAGTCCGGGCCGACGATGAACACGTCGACGGTGTCGAGCTGCGTCGGGTCGCGGTAGACGAGGAACAGCGACCGCTTGCCCTGGTAGTCGGCGCGTTCGACGCCGATGAGCTCCTCGGCCGGCCCGGAGTCGCTCTGCCCGAGCTGCTGGATGCAGAGCGCGATCGCTCCTCCGAACAGGTCGGCCGACAGCGGCGTCGTGGTGCTCGACTTCGCCGAGCCCGTCGCCGCCGAAGAGGCGGACGGGTTGAGACCGGCGTTCCCGTTGGGTGCGGGCACCTGGACCGCGCCGGGCGGCTGCGCCGCGGCGCCTCCGGAGTCCTCGGCGACGGCCTGGCCGGCCGCGGCCTGCGACGCGGCGGCGCGCACCGACCCGGCGACATCGTCCGGCGCGGGCGGGAGCTTGCCGGTGATGAGGTTCTTCATGTCGGCCTCGACCGAGGCGTCGGTGAGGTAGTTGACGTCGCTCACCGCGACCGGCACCGCCGTGGGCAGCGTGATGGGAGCCGCGTTCGGTCCGGCGCTCGCGATCGTCGGGTGCTTCTTCTTCGACGGGCTGCCGGACGCGAGGCCGATCGCGGTGCCGGCGCCGGCGATCACGACGACGGCCGCGGCGGCGGCGAGCCACCGGTTGCGGTTCGGCCGGGCCGGGCTGTGCAGCGAAGGCAGCGTCGTTACGGTGCCGACGTCGGCCCCGTTCCCCGGTTCCGCCGCCGCGGCGGCCAGCACGTCGTCGAGCCGGCCCGCGACGTCGGCGGGCATCGGCTCCGCGGGCGATCCTTCGGCGCCCCACGCCCGCAGCGCGGCCCGGCTGCGCGCGAGCGCCTCGCCGACCGGGGAGCCGTCGGCCTGGTCGAGGCCGGCGAGCCGTTCGAGGTCGGCTGCACTGATCGGCTGGTCGTCGGTCACTGCGCACCTCCTTCGCTCGCGGTCTCGTCCTGGGGTTCGTCGGGCGCACCCGTCGATCCGACGTCGGCGGCCCCGGCCCGGTTCCCGGGCGCGGCAGCGTCCACCGTGGCGTCCACCGTGGCGTTGACCTCGGTGTTGACCTCGGTGTTGACGTCGGTGACGACGCCGAGCAGGACGGCGAGCCTGGCGCGCGCGCGCCAGCAGCGGCTCTTCACGGTGCCGATCGCGACACCCAGCCGCTCGGCGACCTCCGCGACCGGCCGGTCCTCGACGTCGACGAGCAGCAGCACCTCGCGCGCGTCCGGTGACAGCTGCGCGAGCGCACGGGTCACGTCGAGGACGTCGGGCACGCGGTCGCTGTCGGCCGGCACCGCGATGACGTGGGCGGGCAGCCCGGCGTCGGTCGGGTCGAGCGGCAGCGTGGGCTTGCGCTTGCGCACGCGGTCGAGGCAGGCGTTGAGTGTGATGCGGTGCAGCCACGTGGTGACTGCGGCCTCGCCGCGGAAGCTCGCCGCGCCGCGCAGGGCGGAGAGGAACGCGTCCTGCACGGCGTCCTCGGCCTCCTGCCGATCGCCGAGCACGCGCATCGCCACGGCCCACACGCGGTCGCGGTGCCGCGCGACGAGCTCACCGAACGCGTCGCTGTCGCCCGCGACGTGGCGTCGCAGCAGATCGATGTCGCTCGCGCGACTCGTCCCCTTCATGCAGCCGTCTCTCTCGTGGCGGTCATGACAGGAACGTCATCTCATCGATCGTGCCCTGCCACTTCGAAGGGTCCTCGGTCGACTGGGGGATCGACGTGAGCCACACCAGGAAGTAGCGCGAAGTCACCGGTGCTGTCGCGGTGAGGGTGACGCCGGTAGGGCCGCTCTGCTCGACCAGCTTCGTGAACCCGTCGAGGGTGGTGGGCGTGGTCGTCGCGTCCGGGGCGGCGAGCAGCTGCGCCGTCGTGTCACCGTTGCCCGACAGCGTGAGGTCGACCTCGCGCACCGACGTCGGCGTGCCGAGGTCGACGAGCAGGCCGACGCCCTTCTTCAGCCCGCCGAACGTCGGCCCGCCCGTGTACTGCTCGGTGGACCAGCCGGTCGTCGGGTCGCCGTCGGTGGCCAGGGGGACACCGACGTTGTCCTCGGCGCCGTCGCCGGGCGGCGGGTCGAAGGCCGTGATGGTGGCCGACGAGAGGTCGATGGAGGCGCCGGCCGACGCGCTGGCGCTCGCCGGCGCGGACGCGCCGGCGCTCGGGGCGGGCGTCTTGCTGCCCGACGACGTGCCGGGCACCCGGCCCACGACGAGCCCGAGCACCCAGCCCAGCGCGGCGATCCCGACGAGCAGGCCGATGGGGACGACGAACCGGGCGGGTCCCCGTCGCAGTCGGGCCATCCGGCTCTCGGTCTCCTCTTCCTCGGGGGGCAGGACGCGCAGCGGTGCCAGCGCGGCGGCGAGCGCGCTCGGGGTGCGGATCGGGTCCTGGCCCGGTCGCTGCACGGGGTCGAGCACGCGGGCGACCACGCTGTCCGCCTCGCGAGGCAGACCGGCCCGCACCCGCCTGGGGAGGCGGAGCCGATCTCCGGTGGGGGCCTCGATCGGCAGGCCCTCCCAGTCCGGCACGCCGGGGACGGCGGTGCCGGGCGGGTCGAAGCCGACGGGCCAGCGCCCGGTGAGCGTCGCGTAGAGGATCCGGCCGAGCGCCGCCGTGTCGCGCCCGATCGGGTTCGTGGCGCACGGCGGCACGCCGGCGACGCCGCCCGCGACGGTCGCGGCGATGACCGCATCGGTCACCTTCACCAGCGGCTGCGAGCTGCCCTCGAGCACGGGCAGCACGACCTGCCCGGGGTGCAGCGCGCCGTGGAACGTGCCGGCGCTGTGCAGCGCCTGCACCGCCGCGCACACGCTCTCGAGCACGCGCGCGGCGATGGGCGGCGCGAGCGGCCCCTCCTCGAGCATCCGCGACAGCGGCCGGCCCTCCGCCCACTCCGAGACGACGTAGGCGATGGTGCGGCCCTTCGGTCCCTGCGCGGTGGCGGCGTCGTAGACCGCGGCGACGCGCGGGTCGGCGACGCGGCCGGCGTCGGCCGCGGCGGCGAGGAACGCCTCACGGAGCTCGTTCGCCGCGGCGCTCGTGCCGCCGGCGAGCACGCGCACGGCGACCCGGCGCGCGAGAACCTCGTCGGCCGCCTCCCACAGCGTGGTGGCGCCGGTCCGGTCGGTCGCTACGCGCCGGACGAGTCGGTAGCGCCCGCCGAGCACGGTCGGAGCGCTACGTCCCGTCGCCGTCCCCGGGTCGGCCTCGACCACTCCGCAACCCTAAGGGCCAAAGGATGGGGCATGCTCTTCGGCCCCATCCGGCGGCCGATGGCTGCCACTCGGATGTGCGATCAGTCGTCGCCGGGTGACCACTGCGGACCGGCGACGGTGCCCACCAGGTCGGGGGTCGGACGGGTCACGCCGTAGAAGCCGTCGCCCCAGATGGGCTGCACCCGGGCGACGTCGCCCGTGTGGTTCGTCGAGACCATGAGGCCGTTGCCGTAGTACATC
>DASZYF010000007.1:0-16966 GCA_035545535.1 Mycobacteriales bacterium
AGCCCGCTGAAGGCGCTGGCCGTCGACGTCGAGCGCAACCTGCGGGCTCCGCTGGCCGGCATCACTGCGGCCTGCGAGCGGCTGCAGCTGCCCGCCCCCGACGTGCGCGTCGGCCTCCGGTCCGGCGACACCCCCGCCGACGAGCGCCGGTCGTTCGCCAAGCGCCCGCCGGACATCCTCATCACGACGCCCGAGTCGCTGTTCCTCCTCCTCACCAGCCAGGCGCGCGAAGCCCTCAAGGGCATCGAGACCGTGATCGTCGACGAGGTCCACGCGGTCGCGTCCACCAAGCGCGGCGCGCACCTCGCGCTCACCCTCGAGCGGCTCGACCACCTGCTCGGCCGGCACGCGCGGCGCATCGGCCTGTCGGCGACCGTGCGGCCGATCGAGGAGGTCGCCCGCTTCCTCGGCGGCAGCCACGACGTCACCGTCGTGCAGCCGCCCGCGAACAAGACCGTCGAGCTCGAGGTCGTCGTCCCGGTCGAGGACATGACGGCGCTCGGAGACAACGTCAGCCTCGCGGCCGGTGGCGACGACAGCGAGCAGCGCGCCAGCATCTGGCCCGCGCTCGAGGCCCGCGTCCTCGACCTCATCGAGACCCATCGCTCCACGATCGTGTTCGCCAACGCCCGCCGAACCTCCGAGCGGCTCACGGCGCGGCTCAACGAGATCGCCAACGAGCGCGCGGGCGCGGACTTCTTCACCAACCCGTTCGAGAAGGTCCCGGCCGAGGTCATGGGCCAGAGCGGGCAGGGCAAGCCCGCCGACGCGCACGCCATCGAGGTCGCGCGGGCCCACCACGGCAGCATCAGCCGCGAGCAGCGCTCGGAGACCGAAGAGCTGCTGAAGACCGGGAGGCTTCCCGCGGTCGTCGCCACCAGCAGCCTCGAGCTCGGCATCGACATGGGTGCGGTCGACCTCGTCGTGCAGGTCGCGTCGCCGCCGTCGGTCGCGAGCGGGCTCCAACGCGTGGGGCGCGCCGGCCACCAGGTCGGCGCGGTCAGCAAGGGCGTCATCTTCCCGAAGTACCGCGGCGAGCTGGTGCCGTGCGCGGTGGTCGCGCAGCGCATGCGCGACGGTCAGATCGAGTCGATGGCCTACCCGCGCAACCCGCTCGACGTGCTCGCGCAGCAGGTCGTCGCGATGACGTCGATGGACACGTGGAGCGTCGACGAGCTCGGCGCGGTCGTGCGCCGCGCCGCCCCGTTCGCCGGCTTGCCGCAGAGCGCGTTCGAAGCGGTGCTCGACATGCTGTCGGGCCGCTACCCGAGCGACGACTTCGCCGAGCTGAAGCCGCGCGTCGTCTGGGACCGCGTCGAGGGCACGCTCACCGCACGTCCCGGTGCGCAGCGCCTCGCGGTCACCAGCGGCGGCACCATCCCTGACCGCGGCATGTTCGGGGTCTTCCTCGCGACCGGCGAGGGGCCGGGGCGGCGCGTCGGCGAGCTCGACGAGGAGATGGTGTACGAGTCGCGGGTCGGCGACACGTTCCTGCTCGGCACCACCAGCTGGCGCATCGAGGACATCACGCAGGACCGCGTGCTGGTCACACCGGCGCCCGGCGTTCCCGGGCGCATGCCGTTCTGGAAGGGCGACGCACCCGGCCGGCCGTACGAGCTCGGCCAGGCCGTCGGCGCTTTCCTGCGCGAGACCGGCCGCCTGGACGACGCCGCGGTGCTGGACGACCTGCGCTCACGCGGCCTCGACGAGTGGGCGGCGGCGAACCTCGCGAGCTACCTGCGCGAGCAGCGTGAGGCCACCGGTCACCTGCCCGACGACCGCACGATCGTCGTCGAGCGGTTCCGCGACGAGCTCGGTGACTGGCGGCTCGCGGTGCACTCGCCGTTCGGTGCGCAGGTGAACGCACCGTGGGCGCTGGCCATCGGCGCCCGGCTGCGCGAGACGCACGGCCTCGACGCGCAGGCGATGCACAGCGACGACGGCATCGTGCTGCGACTGCCCGACATCACCGGTGACGACTCCGCACCGCGATCGGACCTCGCGCTGCTCGACCCCGAGGACGTCGAGCAGGTCGTGCAGGCCGAGGTCGGTGGATCGGCCCTGTTCGCGTCACGGTTCCGCGAGTGCGCCGCCCGCGCGCTGCTGCTGCCCCGTCGCAACCCGGGCAAGCGCACGCCGCTGTGGCAGCAGCGGCAGCGCTCCGCGCAGCTGCTCGGCGTCGCCAGCCAGTTCGGCTCGTTCCCGATCGTGCTCGAGACGATGCGCGAGTGCCTGCAGGACGTGTTCGACGTCCCCGCGCTGACCTCGCTCATGCGCGACATCGCGTCCCGCGCCGTGCGCGTCGTCGAGGTGGAGACCGAGCAGCCGTCCCCGTTCGCGCGCGGACTGCTGTTCGGCTACGTGCAGCAGTTCCTCTACGAAGGCGACGCGCCGCTCGCCGAGCGGCGCGCTGCCGCCCTGTCGCTCGACAGCACCCTGCTCGCCGAGCTGCTCGGGCAGGCCGAGCTGCGCGAGCTGCTCGACCCCGAGGCGCTCGCACAGGTCGAGGCGGAGGTCGGCCGGCTCGCCGAGGACCGGCGGGCGAAGGACCTCGAAGGCGTCGCCGACCTGCTGCGCACCGTGGGTGACCTCACCACCGAGGAAGCGATCGCGCGCGGCGCGACACCGCAGTGGCTGCACGAGCTGGAGGACGCCCGGCGGGCGGTGCGCGTCCGCATCACCGGCGAGGAGCGCTGGATCGCGGTGGAGGACGCCGCCCGCGTGCGCGACGCGCTCGGCGTCCCGCTGCCCGTCGGCCTGGCCGACGCGTTCCTCGAGCCGGTGCGCGACCCGCTCGGCGACGTCGTCGCCCGCTACGCGCGCACCCACGGCCCGTTCCTGCCGCGCGACGTCGCCGCCCGCTACGGCCTCGGCGTCGCGGTCGTCGACGGTGTGCTGGCCCGGCTCGCGGCCGCCGGACGGGTGGTGCAGGGCGAGTTCCGCCCCGACGGCGTGGACCTCGAGTGGTGCGACACCGGCGTGCTGCGCCTGCTGCGACGACGCTCGCTCGCCGCGCTGCGGCAGGAGGTCGAGCCCGTCCCCGCGGCCGCGCTCGGCCGCTTCCTGCCGACCTGGCAGTGCGTCGGCGCCGCGAGCGGTCGTGGTGAGGTCGCGCTGCTGCGCGCGATCGAGCAGCTGCAGGGCTCGCCCATCCCCGCGAGCTCGCTCGAAGGCGTGGTGCTGCCGGCCCGCGTCAGCAACTACTCCCCGGCGATGCTCGACGAGCTGACGTCGAGCGGTGAGGTCATCTGGACCGGCAACGGCGCGCTGCCCGGAGCGGACGGGTGGATCGTGCTCGCACTCGCCGAGCACGCCGACCTGCTGCTCCCGGCGCCGTCGCTCGACATCGCGCCGCCCGGCTCGCTCGGCGACCGCGTGCTGGCGGCGCTCGACGGTGACGCGGCGCTGTTCTTCCGGGCGCTCTCCGACCGGGCGTCCGGCGCGGGGACCGAAGCCGTGTCGACCGTCGACGACGACGAGATGGCGCGCACGGTGTGGGACCTCGTGTGGTCCGGTCTGCTCACCAACGACACGCTCGCGCCGCTGCGCACGCGGCTCGGCGGCCGGGTCGGTCCGCGGCGGGCGGCATCGCCGCGCGCCCGCTTCGGTCGCGCGCCCCGTCCGGGGATGCCGGTCCGTTCGGGACCACCGACGATGGCCGGGCGCTGGTCGCGCGTACCGTCCCGCCTGTCCGATCCGACGCGCACCGCGACCGCACTTGCCGAGCAGCTGCTCGACCGGCACGGCGTGCTGACGCGCGGGGCGGTGCAGGCCGAGGGCGTGCCCGGCGGGTTCGCCGCGATCTACCGCGTCCTCTCGGCGTTCGAGGAGAGCGGGCGCTGCCGCCGCGGCTACTTCGTAGAGGGTCTCGGCGCGGCGCAGTTCGCGACACCGGGCGCGGTCGACCGGTTGCGCGCGCTGGCGCGCGAACCCGATCCGGAGCCGGCGTTCACCTCGCCAGTGCCCGGAGGTTGGAGGCCGTCGCCCGAGCAGCTCCGCTCACGCCGCGACGATGCGCGCGCCGTCGTGCTCGCCGCCACCGACCCCGCGAACCCGTTCGGTGCCGCGCTCCCCTGGCCGGCCCGCGAGGGAGAGGGCAAGCACCGCCCCGCCCGCAAGGCCGGCGCGCTGGTCGCGCTCGTCGACGGCCACCTCGTGCTCTACGTCGAGAAGGGCGGCAAGACGCTGCTGTCGTTCGAGGACGACCCCACGCGGCTGCAGCCGGCGGTCGACGCGCTGGCGCTCGCGGTGCGCGAAGGTCTGCTCGGCAAGCTCGCGGTGGAGAAGGCCGACGGCACGTCGGTGCTCGCCAGCCCGCTCGCCGATGCCCTGGAGGCCGCGGGCTTCCGCCCGACGCCCCGTGGCCTCCGCCTGCGCGCCTGACCATGCCCCCGACCCAGCCCCCGGCCCTCCGCCCGGCCCCGCCCCCGACCCAGCCCCCGACCCGGCGGCCGACATCGGGTTTGTGGCAGCTCCGGGGGCCGGCGGACTGCCACAAAGCCGACGTCGGGCGGTGCGGTGCCTGAGGGCGACACGGTCTGGCGGGCGGCGCGCACGTTGCGTGCGGCTCTGCAGGACGAGGTGCTGCTCGTCGGTGAGCTGCGCGTGCCGCAGCTCGGCGGCTACGACCTCGCCGGCCGCACGGTGCTCGACGTCGTGCCACGCGGCAAGCACCTGCTGATGCGCTTCGACGACCACCGCACGCTGCACACGCACCTGCGCATGGACGGCGGCTGGCGCGTCCTCGACGCCGGTCGGGCGTGGCCCCGCGGCGACGGCCCGCGGCACCAGGTGCGCATCGTGCTCGCCAACGCGCGCAAGCAGGCACTCGGCTACCGCGTGCACGACGTCGCGCTCGCGCCGACGTCGCGCGAAGGGCAGTGGGTCGGCCACCTCGGTCCCGACGTGCTCGGACCCGACTGGGATGCCGCCCGTGCGGTCGCCAACCTGCTGGCGCAGCCCGACCGCCCGATCGGTGTCGCGCTGCTCGACCAGCGCAACCTGGCCGGCCCCGGCAACATCTACCGGACCGAGGCGCTGTTCCTGCACGGGACGTCTCCGTTCACGCCGGTGCGCGACGTGCCCGAACCGGAGCGCCTCGTCGAGCGCACCCGCGCGCTGATGCTCGCGAACCTCGAGAACCCCGTGCAGCAGACCACCGGTGACTCACGACCCGGGGAGCAGCACTACGTCTTCCGCCGCGAAGGTCGCCCCTGCCGGCGCTGCGGAACGCGCGTGCGCGAGGTGATGTTCGGCGACCCGGGCACCGAACGCGTCACGGCGTGGTGCCCGCACTGCCAGCGGGGGCCGCAGCCCGACGACGCGACCTACCGGGCCCGGCGCGCCGCGATGCTCCCGCCCCCGGACAAGCTCCGCAAAGGCCCGCGCAAGGTCCGGTGATGCGAGCGGTCCGAGCCTCTTGGCCGCGTCGTCAGCTCGATGCGGGTGGGGCGGCTTCGGGAGCAGCGGCCTCGGCGGCGGGAGCTGCGTCGACCTGCGGCGTGACCGGCGCCTGACCGAGCGACGCCCGGATCTGGTCGAGGCGCGCGGACGCGGCGGTGTCGATGGAGGCCTTCTCGACCTCGAGCATCCGGCCCTCGACGCTGTTCTGCGCGAGCTCGGACTGACCCATCGCGGTCGCGTAGCGCTGCTCGATCTTGTCGCGCACCTGGTCGAGCGTCGGCACGTCACCCGGCGCCGAGAGCTCGCTGACGGCCTGCAGCTGCTTCGCCACCTGCTCCTGCATCTTCGCGGCCTCGAGCTGGGTGAGCAGCTTCGAGCGCTCGCTGAGGAACTTCTGCAGCTGGCGGGCGTTCTGCTCGACGGCCGCCTTCGCGGACTCGCTCGCCTGGGCCGCCTGCGTGTGCAGGGTCTTGAGGTCCTCCAGGGACGCCTCGGCGGAGATGAGCTGCGACGCGAAGGTCTGCGCGGTGCTGTTGTAGTCGGCCGCCTTGGCGGTGTCGCCGGCCTTCGTGGCCTGGTCGGCGAGCACGAGCGCCTGGCGGGCCGAGCCCTGCAGCCGCGCCACCTCGTCGGCGGCGCGCGCCATCTTCATCTCGATCTGGCGCTGGTTGCCGATGACCGCCGCCGCCTGCTGCGTGAGCGACTGGTGGCGCTTCTGCGCGTCCTCGACGGCCTGCTCGATCTGCACGCGCGGATCGGCCTTGTCATCGAGCTTCTTGTTCGCCGACGCCCCGAGGTACTTCCACAGCCGACGGAAGAACCGCCCCATGTCACACGCCTTCCAGCAAGGCCGGCACGAGCACCGGCTCAGCCCATCATCCTGCCAGTGGTGCCCGCGGCGCCCAGGTTCTGCCGCGTCAGCTGCTCGGTCGTCGCCAGGCCCTGCCGCAGCCCTTCGAGACGGCCCGCGAGGTCGTCGAGCCGGTCGTCGATGCCCGCCCGCGCACCCACCCCGCCGGCGGTGACCTCGGCGAGCACCTCGCCCACCCGCGCGACGAGCTCCTCGAGGTCGGTGGCGGCGCTGCGCATCTGCGCGAGCAGCTGGTCGCGCACGGCGCGCACGCGCGTGATCGCGGCGGTGCGCTCCTCGACGGCCTCCCGCTCGCGCGCGCTCTGCGGCTCGCTCGCCGCACCCGGACCGCCGAGCTGCACGAGGACGCCGTCGACCGCGCACGCCCGCCCGGCCAGCACGCGGAGCTGCGCGATCGTGTCGTCGATGCCGCCGGCGACACCGTCGGCGCTCGACGCGACGGTCGGCGGCAGCGAGCGCACGAGCGACGCGTAGCTGGACGCCGCGCGCTGGCACCGCGCGAACAGGTCGGCGGCGGCGCTGCCCGGCACGATCGGCAGCACCGGGTCGGCGTCGTCGTCCTTGGGCTTCTTGTCCCGCGTCAGCGCTCCGGCGGCGATCTTCACCCCCGCGACGGCGGCGCCGATCGCGATCGCCGGCGGGAAGGCGATGCCGACCGCCCACGCCAGGCCGCCCGCGAGGCCCCCGACGACAGGCGTCCAGGGATCGGTGAGCTCCCGCTTCAGGGACACGGGCGACCGTCTCAGAAGTTGCTGAGCACGTTCGTCAGCACGGCATCGATCGACGTCGGGTTGCTGGCGTCGTAGGCCGCGCCCTGGCTGGCCTGCGCGATCTGCTTGAGCACGCCCTGGTCGGCGTCGGCGCCGTAGCCGACGGTGAACACACGCACCGTGTCGGTCTCCGTGCGCTGGCCGAGCTGGCGCAGCAGCACGTTCACGTCGGTGACGCCGTTGGGATCCTCGTTGCGTCCGTCCGTGAGCACCACGACAGCGTTGATGCGGTTGGGGTCGAACCCGGTGGTCACGGCGCGCTCGGCGTCCTCGGTGACGCGGTACAGCGGCGTGCCGTTCAGCGGCTGCAGGCCCTGGATGGCTTGGGTGATCGCGTTGCGCTGCGGCCCCAGCGCCGCGATCGGTGCGAGCTGCAGGTGCGTGGCGGACCCGTCACCGAGACCGGTGGTGAACGCCCACAGACCGACCTCGTCGTCGTCCTGCAGCTGGCCGAGCGCGCGCACCGCTGCGGCCTTGGCGAGGTCGAGCTTGCTCTGACCCCCGGCCGCCTCGACGGGGTCGCCCATCGAGCCGGAGACGTCGAGCACCACGAGGACGCGGGCGCGCTTGCGCTCCTTGCGCCACGAGTCCTCGACGAGCGAGAGCACGGTCGGCGACGGCGGCTGCAGCGTGACCTTCGGCTGGTCCGGCAGCGTGCCGTTCGCGGGATCGATGCGACCGCCGGCCGTGCCGCCGTGCGCGTCCCGGAAGCCCGCCTGCAGGAACGCCTTCTGCTGCTCGGGCGCCTGCAGGTAGGTGAGGAAGTCGGCGGCGACCGCCTTCTTCGTGCCGTCGACCCACGGCGCGGTCAGCACGTCGTACGGGCTGTCCGAGACGAGCGTGCCTTCCTTCGGGTAGACCGCGACGAGCGGCACCTTGGGCGGCGCGTGCTGGCCGAGCGTCTTCGGGTCACCGGTGGGGTTGCCCTGGTTGTAGTCCCAGACCGACTTCTCCTCGACGGCGACGGCGCTCACGTAGGTGAGGCCCTTCCCGGCGTCGTCGGCGCGCTGCAGGTTGGAGAGGAACGTGAGCGTGGTGTCGCCGTAGTGCACGACCGAGTTCTCCACGCCCTTCGCGAACGCGACGACCTTCGGGTCCGCGAGCGCGGCCGCGGTGAGGTCGCTCGACGTCCCGGTGGCCGCGACGTACGCGCCGATCGTGGCATGCAGACCGGAGGTCGAGAGCTCGGGGTCGGTCTTGCCGAGGCGGAACGCGCCCCACTCGGGGTGCCCGTACGCGCCCCAGCCCTTCGGGTTCTGCGCGAGGTCGAGGATGTCCTTCCACCCGGGCTGCTTGTCCGGCCAGCCGAGCGCGGTCGCCATCGGCTTCGGCATCGCGAGCGTCAGCGGCGTGGTGGCGACGCTCGGCATCGACGTCACGTCGGGTGACAGGTCGGCCTGGTCCTTCTTGCCGAGATCGCCCTTGAGGAGCACGACCCAGGCCTTCGCCGCCGGGCTCCACACGTCGGGACGCGCCCCGTCGTCGTCGGTCCAGCCGCGGGCGAGCGCCTGCTCGGCGCCGCCGCTGGCCTTCGTCGTCACGGACACCCGCGCGCAGTGGCCGTCGACCGTGTGGTTCGCCTTCGCATAGCCCGCGGCGACCTGCTGCAGCAGCGCGGCCTTCTCGCTCGAGGCGACGAGGTTGATCGTCGTGCAGCCCTTGTCGCCGGCGGGGCTGGACCCCGTGCTCGACCCCGTGGCGCCGTTGTCCTTGTGGCCGCCGCCCGAGAGCGACCTGATGGCGACGATGAGGATGATGCCGACGACGACCGCGGCGATGATCGGCACGACAGGGCGCCGCGCGGAGCTGCCGCTGCTCTGCGGGAACGGTGCGGTCACGGATGCCGGGGTGGCCCGTCAGTCGACCGTGGCGAGGTCGTCGCTGACCCGCACGGGGTCGCCCGGGAAGCCCAGCCCCGGCACGGTGGCGTGCGCCGGGTCGTGCCCGTTGCCGGGCGGTGCGGCGCTCGCCGTGTCGGCCGCGGTGCCGGCCGGCGTGCGCACGTCGACCGTGTCCCGCGGCCCGCCGGCGGCCGCGACGAGTGCCGGTGCGGTCCACGCGTTCTCGGCGCGCGATCCGGACCACAGCAGCTGGCTCACGAGCCAGCGCAGGACGAGCTCGACCGCCGGCTCGGGCGCACCGCCCTGGGGCGCGAGCAGCGAGGCGATGGCCTGGCGGGCCGCACCCCACGGCGCCGCGGGCGGGTCGCTCGGCACGACGAGCTGCGCGAGCACCCCGGGCTCGTTGGTGGCGAGGTGGCGCACGACCGCGTGACCCGCGAGCTCGTCGGCCAGGCGCGTCAGCGCGGCGGCCGGGCCCTGCTGCGCACCGAGGTCGAGCGTCTCGGTGACGGCCCGGGCCACCTCGGCGTCGACGAGCGCGGCGTAGACCTCGGACTTCGCGCGGAAGTGGTTGTAGAGCGTGGCCTTCGCGACGCCGGCGGTCGCCGCGATGTCGACCATGGTCGTCTTGCGACTGCCGTAGCGCAGCACGCACTGGCGCGCACCGGACAGCACCGATGCGCGCGTGCGGGCCATCGTGTTGCCCGCGCGGCTGCGACCACCGGGTGCGGGCCCCGTGCCGGGGGCAGTCATGCGATCAGGCGGCGCGGTTGACGGGGCTCGCCGTCGCGTCGCGCCGCGGCAGCTGCTCGACGACGGCCAGGCGGTCGAGGTCGTCCCCGACACCGCGCAAGACGTCGGACAGGCGCAGGGTCAGTGCGGCGCAGATCGAGGAGAGCAGCTCGCTGCTCGCCTCCTTCTGACCGCGCTCGACCTCGGAGAGGTAGCCCAGCGAGACGCGGGCCGCCTTCGACACGTCCCGCAGCGTGCGCTGCTGGGCCTGGCGCTCGCGGCGCAGGCGGGCTCCGAGCAGGCTGCGCAGCAGGGGCTGCGTCCGCAGCGTCGTCACCACGCCCTCCTGATCGGTCCGCGGAGCCCGGGTCGAGCGATCCGAGATCACAACGCTACCCGTCCGCGGGTGCGGACGGGAGGGGGAACGCCCGGTGGGCGGGTCGCATGCCCGACCGGCGGCCACCGGACGGCCGCCGGCCACCGGACCCACCGGCTCAGCGACCGGACAGGATCGCCCGGCGCAGCATGTCCAGGACCAGGTTGGTGGACAGGTCGCGGATCCACTGCCGGCCGCCGTCGGGCAGGGCCAGCTGCCGCCCGGCGGCCGCTCCCGCGGGGGCGAGCCCGAAGCACACCGTGCCGGGCGGCTTGCCCTCCTGCGGGTCCGGCCCCGCGACCCCGGAGGTGGCGATGCCCCACGTCGCGCCGAACCGGGCGCGCACGCCCTCGGCCATCGCCTGCGCGGTGGCGCCGCTGACGGCGCCGTGCTCGCGGAGCACGTCCGCGGGAACGTCGAGCAACGCCTGCTTCGCGTCGGTCGCGTAGGCCGTGATGCCGCCGAGCAGGACCGCACTCGCGCCGGGGACCGATGCGATGGCCGCGCTGACGAGACCGGCGGTCAGCGATTCGGCGACGGCCAACGTCTCGCCGCGCTCCGTGAGGGCCGCGACGACCGCGGCGGCGATGGTCGTGTCGCCCTCGCCGTAGCAGTCGACGCCGAGCAGCGCGCGGATCTCGCCGGCGACCGCGTCGGCCGCGGCGTCCGCCCGGGCGGCCGTGTCGGCGACGGCGGTGACCTTCACGCGGGTCTGACCACCGCTCGCGAGGAACGCGATGGTCGGACCACCGTCGCGCTGCGTGCGCGTGACGACGTCCGCGAGCCGCGCGGCGATCGAGGACTCCCCCACGCCGGCCGTGTGCAGGATGCGTACCGCGACCGTGGCGGGCGGCGGCGACAGCGTCGCGAGCCGCGGCACGACCGTGCTCTCGACCATGCCGCGCATCTCGTGCGGCACGCCCGGCAGCGCGAACACGACGCCGCCGCGCAGCTCGAGGTCGATGCCCGGGGCGGTGCCGAGCGGGTTGGCGATGGGCGCGGCGCCTGCGGGCAGGTCGGCCTGCCGCAGGTTCAGCTGCGCGACGTCGGCGCCCATCGCCGCGAAGCGCTCGACGAGCGGTGCCGCGGCGGCCTCGTCACGCACCAGCGGCACACCGGCCGCGCGCGCGAGCGCTTCACGCGTGAGGTCGTCCTGCGTCGGTCCGAGCCCGCCGGTGACGACGACGACCGGCCCTTCGTCAAGACCGGCGAGCACCGCGTCAGCGATCCGCTGCTCGTCGTCGCCGACGACGACGTGCCGCGTCACCGGCACCCCGGCGGCGGCGAGCCGTGCGGAGAGCCACTGCGCGTTGCCGTTCGCGATGTCGCCGGCCAGCAGCTCGTCGCCGACGGCGACGACGACGGCCGTCGGACCGGTCATGCCGACGCCTCCTGACGTGCCGCGTTCCCCGCCCGCCGCAGGGCGATCGCGCGGAAGATGTAGTCGACGCCGGTGATGAGCGTGACGGCGACGGCGACGGCGAGGATCCAGAAGCGCGTGGTGCCGAGCCACCCGCTCCACGGCAGCACGTACAGGCCGATCGCGACGCCCTGCAGGAACGTCTTCACCTTGCCGCCGCGGCTGGCCGGGATGACGCCGTGCCGGATCACGATGAAGCGCAGGACTGTGATGCCGATCTCGCGCACGCCGATGACGATCGTCACCCACCACGGCAGGTCGCCGAGCGAGGAGAGCCCGCACAGCGCAGCACCGGTGAGGGCCTTGTCAGCGATGGGGTCGGCCATCTTGCCGAAGCTCGTGATGGTGCCCCGAGCGCGCGCGATCTGGCCGTCGAAGCGGTCGGTGAACGCGGCGACGGCGAACGCAGCCCACGCCCCGACGCGCCAACCCGTGTCGTGCCCGCCGTGCGAGACGAGCAGCACGACGAACACCGGCACCAGGAACAGCCGCAGCACCGTCAGCGCGTTGGCGAGGTTGACCACCCCGACCGCGGGCGCGGCCGACGACTGCGGCGTGGTCACGACGCGGGCGCTCCGACCACGGTGTCACGCGCGAGGTCACGCGCGAGGTCATGCGCGAGATCACCCGCGAGGTCGCACACGAGGTCGACGCCTTCGGAGGCGACGACGGTCGCCCTGACCAGGTCACCGACCGCCACGGTCGCGCCGCCGAGCCGCACGACGCAGCCACCGTCGACGTCGGGCTGCTGGTGCTCGGCGCGCCCTTCGGCCAGCCCACCCTCGACCGACTCCACGAGCACCTCGACGACCTCGCCGATGCGCTCCTCCGCACGTTGCGCGCACAGCTCGTCCGCCAGTGCCGTGACCTGCTCGACGCGGGCCGCGATCTCGTCCTCGTCGACGTGGCCGTCGAGCGTCGCGCCTTCGGTGCCGTCCTCGTCGGAGTAGCCGAACACCCCGACCGCGTCGAGCCGCGCCGCCGTGAGGAACCGCTCGAGCTCGGCGACGTCATCGTCGGTCTCCCCGGGGAAGCCGACGATGACGTTGCTGCGCGCACCGAGCCGCGGCGCGCGGCGCCGCAGGTCGTCGAGCAGGCCGAGGAACGCGTCGGTGCCACCGAAGCGGCGCATGCGGCGCAGCAGCGTCGGGCTGGCGTGCTGGAACGACAGGTCCGCGTAGGCGGCGACGCCGGGCGTGCCGGTGATGACCTCGACGAGCGACGGCCGCATCTCGGCGGGCTGCAGGTACGCGACCCGCACGCGCACGATGCCGTCCACCGCCGCGAGCCGCGGCAGCACCCCCTCGAGGGCGCGCACGTCACCGAGGTCCTTGCCGTACGAGGTGGAGTTCTCGCTGACGAGCACGAGCTCGCGCACGCCTTGCGCGGCCAACCACGCTGCCTCGTCGACGAGCTCGTCCGGGTGGCGCGACACGAACGCACCGCGGAACGACGGGATCGCGCAGAACGCGCAGCGCCGGTCGCAGCCGCTGGCGATCTTCAGCGGCGCGACCACGGACGTCTCGAGGCGGCGGCGCAGCAGCCGCGACCCGCCGGGGACGGGGACGCTCCCCTCGGCGACGGCGGCCGGTCGCTCGGTGGGCACGACGGGCAGCAGGCGCCGCCGGTCGCTCGGCGTGTGCGATGCGACGCGTTCGCCCGCGGCGATGCGGTCGAGCAGCGACGGCAGCTCCGCGTAGGCATCGAAGCCGAGGACGGCGGCCGCCTCGGGGAGCTCGGCCGCGAGCTGCTCGCCGTAGCGCTCGGCGAGGCAGCCGACCGCGACGACCGGCACCCCGGCGTCAGTCGCGGCGAGCAGCGTGTCGACGCTGTCCTTCTTCGCCGCCGCGACGAAGCCGCAGGTGTTGACCAGCACGACGTCGACCGTGCTGTCGACCGCACCGTCGACCAGGCCGTCCTGGTCGCCCGTGACCTCCCAGCCCGCACCGGCCAGCCGGGCGGCGATCTCCTCGCTGTCGACCTCGTTGCGGGCGCAGCCGAGGGTCACCACCTGCGCCCGGCGCCGGGAGCCTGCGAGCGGGCCGGTCGGGTCTTCGCGCCGGGAGCCTGCGAGCGGGCCGGTCGGGTCTTCGCGCCGGGAGCCTGCGAGCGGGCCCGATCCGACGCTGTTGGTCACCCGTCGAGCGTAGTGACGCCCGCGTCAGGGTTCCCTCGGTGGGATCGTCAGCTCTGGGCCTCGGCGACGCCGTGGGTGGAGAACGTCTTGCTCACGGCCTGCGAGCCGACCGTCTGCACGAGGTGGCCGTTGACGTAGACCTGGACCGCGGTGGGGTTGCCGATGCGCAGGCTGACCGCCGAGGCGTCGTGGAAGGTCCGGCTCTGCCCCGGTTCGAGCGTGAACTGCACCTTGTAGCCGGGCAGCACCCCGACCCAGCTGGAGCCGTTGACCGCCTTGATCACGACGTCGACGCCGTGGGCGGCGGCCGCAGGCGGCGCGACCGGCGCCGGCGCGACAGCCGCGGCGGTGCTGGGGGGCGGCGTGATCGGCTGGGTCGACTGCGCGAGGCCCGGGCTGTGGGTCCCCGCGCCGTTGCCACCGACGGCGTAGGCCGCCACGGCGATGGCGGTCAGGATGCCGGCGCCGACGACCCCGGCCCCGGACCACGAGATCTTCTTCGGCTCGCGGATGTCGACCGCGCCCATCGCGTGGTCGGCCTCGAGCCCGGCGGTGATGCCCAGCGCGGGCGCGCCCTGCTCGCGGTCCAGCGCGGCGAGCAGCGGCTCCGGGTCGACCTTGAGGGCGGTGGCGATGGATCTGACCTGCCCCCGCGCGTAGGCGTGACCGCCGCAGGGCGTGAAGTCGTCCGCCTCCATCCGTTCCAGGACGGAGGTGCGGATGCAGGTGCGCTCGGACAGCTGCGCGATGGACACGCGCGCGTGCTTGCGAGCAGCCCGAAGCTCTTCGCCAACCGTCACCGCAGCCTCCTCTCCACGGGGGAAGTGCGCGCCACGTGCCCGCACCAGTGGATCCGGCGAGCGGAGCCTACGTCGGCGGGGCGCGCCTTCTCAAGGGCAAGACGCGCCCGCCCGGCGGGCGTTGCGACGCCCGCGTGACGGGCGTGTGAACAACGATCTTGATGGGACCGTTGGGCGGGTCAGCCGCCCTTGATCGTCATGAGGATCGCGGGCAGCTCGTCGGGCTTCACGAGGACGTCGCGGGCCTTGCTGCCCTCGCTCGGACCGACCACGCCCCGGCTCTCCATGAGGTCCATGAGGCGGCCCGCCTTGGCGAAGCCGACCCGCAGCTTGCGCTGCAGCATCGACGTCGATCCGAACTGCGTGCTGACCACCAGCTCGGTGGCCTGCAGCAGCAGGTCGAGATCGTCGCCGATGTCCTCGTCGATCTCCTTGCGCTCGGCGGCCGCGGGGGCGGTGACGTCCGGACGGAAGTCCGGGGTCTGCTGCTTCTTGCAGTGCTCGACGACGGCGTTGATCTCGGCGTCGGACACGTACGCGCCCTGGACGCGCAGGGGCTTGCTCGCGCCCATGGGCAGGAACAGCGAGTCGCCCTTGCCGACGAGCTTCTCCGCGCCGACCTGGTCGAGGATGACCCGGCTGTCGGCGAGGCTCGCGGTGGCGAACGCCAGGCGGCTCGGCACGTTGGCCTTGATGAGGCCGGTGACGACGTCGACGCTCGGCCGCTGGGTCGCGAGCACGAGGTGGATGCCGGCCGCGCGGGCGAGCTGGGTGATGCGCACGACCGCGTCCTCGACGTCGCGCGGGGCGACCATCATGAGGTCCGCGAGCTCGTCGACGATGACGAGCAGGTACGGGTACGGCGTGTAGACGCGCTCGCTGCCCGGGGGGGCCACGAGCTTGCCGTCGCGCACCGCGGCGTTGAAGTCGTCGACGTGCCGGAAGCCGCTCGCCGCGAGGTCGTCGTAGCGCATGTCCATCTCGCGCACGACCCATTGCAGCGCGTCGGCCGCCTTCTTCGGGTTCGTGATGATCGGCGTGATGAGGTGCGGGATGCCCTCGTAGGCCGACAGCTCCACGCGCTTCGGGTCGATGAGGATCATCCGCACGTCGTCGGGCGTGGCCCGCGCGAGGATGCTCGTGATCAGCGTGTTGATGCACGTGCTCTTGCCCGCGCCGGTGGCGCCGGCGACAAGGACGTGCGGCATCTTCGCGAGGTTCGCGACGACGAAGCCGCCTTCGATGTCCTTGCCGAGGCCGACGAGCATCGGGTGGTGGTCGACGCCCGCGACCGACGACCGGAGCACATCGCCGAGCGCGACGATCTCACGGTCGGTGTTGGGGATCTCGACGCCGACGGCGCTCTTGCCGGGGATGACGTCGATGACGCGGATGTCGGGGCTCTTCACCGCGTAGGCGATGTTGCGGGCGAGCTGGGTGATCCGTTCGACCTTCACCCCGGGGCCGAGCTCGACCTCGTAGCGCGTGACCGTCGGGCCGCGGGTGAAGCCGATGACCCGGGCGTCGACGTTGAACTCCTCGAACACGCCCTTGAGCGCGGCGATGACCGCGTCGTTGGCGGCGGTGCGGGCGCGGTGCGCGGTGCCCTTGCCGAGCGCGTTCGCCGGTGGCAGCCGGTAGGTCTGGCCGGGCAGCGCGAGCTGCTCGCCCTTGGGGACCGGCGCGATGCGGGTCTCGACGGTCGGGGCGTCGTCGGCCGCGGGGACGGCGACGGCGACGACCGGGGCCGCTTCCGGCGCGGGCTGCGCCGGGATCTCGGGCTCCACGACGACCGACTCGGGCTCGGCGACCTCGTAGACGTCCTCGGGTTCGCCGTCGTCCCCCAGGCCGAACGCGGCCTCGAGCAACGAGCGCCTGCGGGCGCGAGGAGTCGACTCGTCGTCGGTCCCGTCCTCGAGCTCGTCGTCCTCGTACGTGCTGTGCGGCAGGCGGGCCCAGAGCGCGCCGAGCTTCTCGGGCACCTCGTGCACCGGCGTGCCGGTGACGACCAGGACGCCGAACACGGCGAGCAGCACGAGCAGCGGCGCGGCGACGTAGACCGACACCGCCGAGACGAGCGGCGAGGAGAACAGGTAGCCGACCAGGCCGCCGGCGCCGCGCATCTTGTGCGCCCCGGCGGGCGGCGCGGGCGTGCCGTGCGCGATGTGGATGACGCCGAGCACGCCACCGGCGAGCAGGACCCAGCCGACGGTCAGGCGGCCGCGGGCAGCCACGTCCGACGGGCGGCGCAGCAGGACGAACGCCGCGGAGCAGAGCAGGAGCGGGGCGAGCGCGGCCAGGGTGCCGATGCCGCCGCGGGTGACGGCGGCGACGGCGCTGCCGACCGGTCCCCCGCCGTGCCACCAGACGCCGACCGCCTCGAGGACGGCGAAGCCCACCGCGGCGAGGCCGAGGCCGTCGCGGCGCTGCTGCGCCTCGAGGTGGACGTGGCCCGCGGCCCGGACGCTCGTGCCGAGCCCGGAGGCGAGCAGGTTCCAGAGGCCGGCGAGCAGGCGCAGGACCGCCCGGGCCAGCCGGACGGTGAGACCGGGGCCCTTGCGGGCCGGCTTCTTCGCCGGCGCACGGCGTGCGGCCGGCTTCTTCGCCGGCGCCTTC
>DASZYF010000008.1:0-25217 GCA_035545535.1 Mycobacteriales bacterium
TCGGTGAGCGGGAGGTTGTTCATCTCCGCGATGGAGCGCCCGGCGACGGTGACGGCGAGCGCCTCGGGCCGCAGGCCGCTCCCGCCGCACGCCGCGCAGGTGACGCTGCGGACGAAGCGGAGAGCCCGTTCGCGCATCGGCTGGCTGGTCGAGTCCGCGAGGACGTGCATCACGTGCTTGCGGGCGCTCCAGAACTTCCCGTAGTAGCCGTGGTCCACCCGGCCGGGCTCGGGCTCGACGAGGACGGAGGGCTGCTCGTCGGTGAACAGCAGCCAGTCACGGTCCCGCTTCCGCAGCGAGCGCCACGGCTTGTCGATGTCGATGCCGAGCCCGCTCACGATGCTGCGCAGGTTGGCCCCCTGCCAGGCGCCCGGCCAGGCGGCGATCGCGCCGTCGCGGATGCTCAGGGAGGGGTCGGGCACGAGGAGCTCCTCGACGACGTCGTGCACGACGCCGAGGCCGTGGCACACCGGGCAGGCGCCGGCGGCGGTGTTCGGGGAGAACGACTCGGCCTCGAGGCGTGCGGCCCCCTCCGGGTAGGTGCCCGCGCGGGAGTAGAGCATCCGGAGCAGGTTCGGCAGCGTGGTGATCGTGCCGACGGTCGAGCGCTCGCTGGGCACGCCGCGACGCTGCTGCAGCGCCACGGCCGGCGGCAGGCCGCTGATCGACTGGACGTGGGGCGCACCCACCTGTTGCAGCAGGCGGCGCGCGTACGGCGCGACCGACTCGAAGTACCGGCGCTGCGCCTCGGCGTACACGGTTCCGAAGGCGAGCGAGGACTTCCCCGACCCGGACACCCCGGTGAAGACGACCAGCGCGTCGCGGGGGATGTCGACGTCGACGTGCTTGAGGTTGTTCTCGCTCGCCCCGCGCACGCTCACCATGCCGTCGACGCCCAGGGCGGTGACGGCGCCCGCGCTCGGACGGCGCCCGGCGCGCCCGGCCCGGTCAGCCCGCGCGGTGCGTGCGGTGCTGGTCACCACGAGCAGGGAGTACCCGGGCCCACGCCGGCTCACGCAGGCCGGGGCGAGGCCTCAGGCCGACGACGCGGCTTCGGCCTGGTCCCAGTAGAGGCGCGCGTAGCGGCCGTCGCGCGCGAGCAGGTCCTCGTGGCTGCCCTGCTCCACGATCGCGCCCTCGTCCATGACGAGGATCGTGTCCGCGTCGCGGATGGTCGACAGCCGGTGGGCGATGACGAAGCTGGTGCGGTTGGCCCGCAGGACGGCCATCGCCTTCTGGATGAGGACCTCGGTGCGGGTGTCGACCGAGCTGGTGGCCTCGTCGAGGATCAGGATCGAAGGGTCGGCGAGGAACGCGCGCGCGATCGTCAGGAGCTGCTTCTCACCTGCCGACAGCACGTTCTCGTCGTCGTCGATGACGGTGTCGTAGCCGGCCGACAGGGCCTGCACGAAGTGGTCGAAGTGCACGGTCTTGGCGGCGGCGCGCACCTCCTCGTCGGTGGCACCGGGACGGCCGTAGGCGATGTTCTCGCGGATGGTGCCGTGGAACACCCACGTGTCCTGCAGCACCATGCCGACCTTGGACCGCAGCTCGGCCCGCGTCATCGTGCGGGTGTCGATCCCGTCGAGCGTGATGCGGCCGCCGTCGATCTCGTAGAACCGCATGATCAGGTTGACCAACGTGGTCTTGCCGGCGCCCGTGGGGCCGACGATCGCCACGGTCTGCCCGGGCTCGACGACGAGCGACAGATCGGTGATGAGCGGACGCTTCGCGTCGTAGGAGAACGCCACGTCCTCGAACGTGATGCGGCCCTGAACGTCGGGAGCGACGGCGGCGTCCACCGGGTCGGGGATCTCCTCGGGTGCGTCGAGGAACGCGAAGATGCGCTCGGCAGAGGCGATGCCGGACTGGAACAGGTTGACCATCGCGGCGATCTGCGTGATCGGCTGGGCGAGCTGCCGCGAGTACTGGATGAATGCCTGCACGCCGCCGAGCGAGAGCTTGCCCGACGCCACGCGCAGACCACCGACGACGCAGACGACGATGAAGGTGAGGTTGCCGATGAACATCATCAGCGGGTTCGTCGCGCCCGACACCGACTGCGCGCCGAAGCTCGCGTTGCACAGCTCGTCGTTGAGCGTGCGGAAGCGGCCTTCGACCTCGTCCTGACGGCCGAAGGCCTTGACGATCGCGTGGCCGGTGAACGTCTCCTCGACCAGGCCGTTGAGCTCGCCGGTGTAGCGCCACTGCGCGATGAAGCGCGGGCGCGATCGCTTGGTGATCGCGCGGAGGATGAGACCGGTCGCGGGGAGCAGCGCGATGGTGATGAGCGCCAGGGGGCCGCAGATCACGAACATCATGACGACGGTCCCGACGACCATGAGCGTGGACGTCAGCATCTGGCTGAGCGTCTGCTGCAGGCTCATCTGCAGGTTGTCGGTGTCGTTGGTGACGCGGCTCAGCAGGTCGCCGCGGCGCTGCCCGTCGACGTAGCCCAGCGGGAGCCGGTGCAGCTTCTCCTCGATGTCGCTGCGCAGCCGGCGCATGGTGCGTTGCACCACGCCGGTGAGCAGGTAGGCGTTGAGGTACTGCAACGCGCTCGACGCGAGGTAGAGGCCGAGGACCACCTCCAGCTTGGTGTGGAGCTGATGGAAGTCGATGTGCGAAGGTCCACCGCGCTGCAGGCCGCGGAAGATGACATCGGTTGCGTTGCCGAGCGCCTTCGGGCCGAGCACGCCGAGACCGACGCTGACCACCGCGAGCAGCACCACACCGGCGTAGACCGAGCCGTCCCGCCGCACGACCGCAAGCAGGCGCAACGACGAGCCCTTGAAGTTCTGCGACTTCTCCAGCGGCATGCCGAAGTGCGGCATCTGCCGCTGCCCCGGCTGGAGCGTTGCCTTCGGGCCGTCGTCTTCGGTGGCGACGCCGGCCCGGTCTTTCGTCGGCGCGCTCACGCGCCGCTCCGGGTGAGCTCCTGCGAGTCGACGATCTCGCGGTAGGTCGCGCAGGTCTTCAGCAGCTCCTCGTGCGGACCGAGCCCGACGATGCCGCCGTCCTGGAGCACGAGGATCTGGTCGGCCCCGCGGATGGTCGCGACCCGCTGCGCGACGACGATGACCGCTGCGTCGCGCGTCCACGGCGTGAGCGCGGCGCGCAGACGGGCGTCGGTCGATGCGTCGAGCGCGGAGAAGCAGTCGTCGAACAGGTACACGTCAGGGCGGCGGACGACCGCACGGGCGATCGCCATGCGCTGGCGCTGGCCGCCCGAGAGGTTGGTGCCCCCCTGCTCGACGCGCGCATCCAGCCCGCCGGGCATCTGCCGCACGAAGTCGCCGGCCTGGGCGACGTCGAGCGCCTCCCAGCACTCGTCGTCGGTCGCGTCGGCCTTGCCGTGCTGCAGGTTGCTGCGGATGGTCCCGGAGAACAGGAACGGCTTCTGCGGCACCATGCCGACGCGGTTCCAGAGGACGTCGGGGTCGAGCTCACGCACGTCGACACCGCCGACCAGCACCGCTCCCCCGGTGACGTCGAACAGGCGCGCCACGAGGTTGACGAGGCTGGTCTTGCCGGACCCGGTGCTGCCCACGACCGCGAGCACGGTGCCGGGCCCCACCCGCGCGTCGAGGTGCGCGAGGACGGGCACGTCCGCGCCGGGGTAGCCGAACGTGACGTCGCGCAGCTCGACGGTCCCCGGCTCCGTCATCGCGGACACCGGATGGGCGGGCGGCACCACGGACGTCGCGGTGTCGAGGACCTCGAGGATGCGCTCGGCGCTCACCGACGCGCGCGGCGCCATGACGGCAGCGAAGCTCGCCATGAGCACCGACATCAGGATCAGCGTGAAGTAGCTGATGAACGCGATGAGCGATCCGACGCTCGTCTGCCCGTGCGCGACGCGGCTGCCGCCCCACCAGATGAGCACGACGCTCGAGCCGTTGATGACGAGCATCAGCAGCGGGAACATCAGCGACATCAGGCGGCCGGCGGCCATCGCGGTGCGGGTGAGGTCGCGGTTGGCGTCGTCGAACCGGGCGCGCTCCTCGGGCTCGCGCACGAACGCGCGGACGACACGGATGCCGGTGAGCTGCTCGCGCAGCACGCGGTTGATGGCGTCGATCTCGGTCTGGAGCCGGCGGAACTGCGGGACGAGCCGGCGGATCACGACGGTCATCGCGAGGCCGAGCACCGGGATGCTGAGCGCGAGCAACGCCGAGAGCCCGCGGTCCTCGCGCATCGCGAGCACGATCCCGCCGACGGCAGTGACCGGGGCGGACAGCACGAGCGTGCAGAGGAAGACGACGAGCATCTGCACCTGTTGCACGTCGTTCGTGATGCGGTTGATGAGCGACGGCGCACCGAAGCCGTTCAGCTCGCGTGCCGAGTAGCCGGTGACGCGGTGGAACAGCGCGCTCCGCACGTCGCGGCCGAAGGACATCGCGAGCCGGCTGGCGGTGAGCACCGCGGCGAGCGTGAACCCGAGCTGCACGACGCTGACCGCGAGCATCAACCCGCCGACGTGCCAGATGTGCGGCAGGTCGTGGACCAGCACGCCGTGGTTGATCAGGTCGGCGTTCAGCGTCGGCAGGTAGAGGTTCGCGAGCGCCTGGACGGCCTGGAGCACCACGAGGATCCCCAGCTGCCTGCGGTGGGGCCGCAGGAACTCGCGGATCAGGCGCACCAGCACGCCGCCACTGTACGCCCTCAACCATGGGTTTCTCCCATAGCGGGAGATCTCCACGGACTGCTACCCTGGAGCTGTGGCCGCGACCGCCCGCACGCGTGACGGCCTCGCCGTGGCCCCTCAGATCTGGCGCCTCGCGGGTGAGCTCCGCCGGCAGGGGCAGCTCGCGCTCGCCGGCGAGGACTGGCTCGCATCGAGCAACCTCCGACCGATCGCGACGGGTGTGGTCCGCATCGTGGACGGGCGGGGCGAGATCTCCCAGCGTGAGATCAGCGACCTGCTGGGGCTCGACCCGAGCGACCTCGTCTCGATCCTCGACCAGCTGGAGGAGCTCGGGCTCGTCGAGCGTCGTCGCGACCCGACCGACCGCCGGCGCAACGTCGTCGTGATCACCGACAAGGGACGTCCGCTCGCGGACCACCTGGCGGACCTCAGCGCGCAGTCGGAAGCGATCGTGTTCGCGCGGCTGTCGGCCGCCGAGCGACGTGAGCTCGCCCGCCTGCTGGGCCGCGCCCTCGGCGACAGCTGACGCAGCACCGCTCGCGCCACGAAGGGTCGGTCGGCGACCTCAGGACGCCTCCGCCGCACGCCCGTCGGCGATGTTGCGCAGCATGACCGGCGCCGCGGCGGCGACCAGCACGGCGATCAGTGCGGCGAAGGTGACGGAGACGGCGGTCAGCGACACCCAGGTGCTCACGACGCCGACGATCACGACGGGGATCGTCAGGCCGGCATAGGCGATGACGAAGATGCCGGCGAGGACCTGCCCACGCTGGCTCGGCTCGTCAGCCAGGCCGCCGGCGGTCGCGAGCGATCCGCGGAACACCAGCCCCACACCCGCCCCCGAGACGATCCCGCCGACGAGGAACAGGGCCAGCTGCGGCAGCAGGTCGCCCACCGCGAAGACCGCCATGCCGACGACGACCGCGCCGACGCCCACGAGGAGCTGGCGGCGCATCGGCCACCCCGCGAACAGGACCTGGGCGACCGCCGCTGCGGCGAAGACGGAGAACGAGGTCACCCCCGCCACCAGGACGTCGGCGGTGCCGACCGACGTGCGCAGGAAGGTCGGCGCCACCGATCCGAAGAACCCGGTGATCGCGAAGGAGGCGAACGCCGCGATCCCCGCAGCCCAGTACGCCGAGCGTTCGGAAGCGGGCACGGTGATCCGCTGGGGGTGCCATGCGACCTTGTGGCGCGGTGGCGTGACCGTCTCCGGGACGAGCAGCACAGCCGCGCCGCCGGCGACGATGACACCCAGGAAGACCGCGAACGGCAGGACGAGGGGACGCGGCGCCCACTCGGCGAGCACGCCGCCGACGAGCGGACCGAGCGACAGGCCCCCGAGGTTGGCGACGCCCGCGATCGTCGTCGCGAGCCCAGCGGACCGGTCGGCGGCCTGGCGGAGGTCGGCGAGGAACGCGGTCGCCGTCGCCGTCAGCGTCCCGATGCCGAGGCCGGAGACGAAGCGCGCCGCGAGCAGGCCGCCGGTCTGCGGGAGCAGCAGGAACAGGACCGCGGCGGCGGCGAGCAGACCGGCCGACACGACGACCAGGCGCCGCCGCCCGAGCCAGTCGCTCACGTGCCCGGCGAGGTAGAGCGACAGCATCACGCCCACGGCGTAGATCGAGAAGATGACCGTGACCATCCACGTGGCGAACCCGTCGCGCTCCTCGTAGAGCCCGTACAGCGGCGTGGGGACGGTGGTGAACGCCATCATCGTGGCGAACGCGACCGCCACCACCCAGAAGCCGGCCACGAGGCGGGATGTGCGGGACATGACCTCTTCACTGTGATCCACGGCGGGCCCGCCCATGCGCGCGAGCGCGACCCGGGTGAGCGCCGAGGTCAGGGGTGGTGACGGAACGGCGTGCACGGGCGCGGGTCCGATCGCCCCGTCTACCGTCGCGGAGGTGGAGGGTGCGACCGCGGCGCGGCTCGAGGAGCTGTTCGCGGATGGATCGGCGGTGATGGTCGTGACACGAGATGACGACCACAACCCGCACGTCACCCGCGGCTGGGGCGGCGTCGTCGACGCGGAGAACGGCCGGCTCGACCTCTGCCTCACCACGTCCGACGACCTGATGGTCGTGCCCGACCTCGAGGCGAACGGGGCGATCGCCGTCACGGTGGCTCACACCGCGACCTACCGCGCCATGCAGGTGACCGGAACCGTCGAGTGGATCGGTGAGATCACCGAGGACGATCGGGCACGGATCGCTCGGCACGTCGAGCAGTTCACCGCGCAGGTGGTGCGAGCGGGGCTTCCCCCGACGATCGCCCGCATCGCGGGCGAGCGCTTCGTCGCCGTGCGCATCGCCGTGCAGCAATGCTTCGAGCAGACGCCCGGACCCAAGGCCGGGTCGGCGCTGTGACGGAGCCGTCCATCCCGCTCGCGTCCATCGAGCGCGCCTTCGAGGGCGTCATCCCGGCGTCGATCTCCACGTGCGCCCCCGACGGCACGCCGAACGTCAGCTACCTGTCGGTCGTGCGGCGGGTCGATGACGAGCGCGTGGCGATCACCAACCAGTTCTTCAGCAAGACGACCCGCAACCTGCGCAACGACCCCCGGTTCCTGCTGCGCGTCGTCGACCCGGTGACGATGGAGCAGTACGACCTGCGGGGGAAGTACCTGCACACCGAGGCCAGCGGGCCGATGTTCGACAGCATGCGGGTGCAGCTGGACGCCGTGGCCGCGCAGACCGGCATGACGGGGACGTTCCGGCTGAGAGGCATCGACGTGCTGCGGGTCGACCGGTGCACCCGAGTCGGTGACGCACCGCCGGCGACCGCGCCCGCCGCGAGCAACGAGCAACCGCTCGCGGCGCTCGGGATCCTCGTGCGGCGCTTGGCGGGCAGCGGTGACCTCGCCGAGGCGACGCGGGTCGTGTGCGAGTCGCTCGAGGACCTGTTCGGCTTCGGCCACTCGATGGTGCTGCTCGCCGACGAGACGACCGAGCGGCTCTTCGCCGTCGCCGCGCACGGCTACGCCGAGGGACACGTCGGCGCGGAGATCGCCTTCGGCGAAGGCCTCATCGGCATCGCCGCGCAGCGCCGCCAGATGGTCCGCGTCACCGCACTCGCCCGCAGCCGACGCATGGCGTCGGCGGTCGAGGGCGCCGACCTGCAGGAGCTGCCCCTGCGCGGCCTGCCCGACGCGCAGAGCCTGATCGCGGCGCCGATGCTCCTGCAGGGCCGTCTCGTCGGCGTGCTCTACCTCGACGCGGCGGAGGTCGGTGCGTTCGACGCGCGCGCCGCGGAGGTCGTCGAGGTCGTGGCCGGCCACCTCGCCGTCACGATCGCGCTGCTCGAGGCCGGCGGCTCCGACCCGGCCCGGAGGGAACCCGCCCCCCGTCCCTCGAAGGCCACGACGCTGAAGGCCGTGCTGCACGACGAGGACGGCAGCCTCTTCGTCGACGGCGACTACATCATCCGCGGCATCCCTGGCCGCATCCTCGGCCGGATGCTCACTGAGCACATCGCGAGCGGCCGCACGACCTTCACGAACAAGGAGCTGCGCCTCGATCGCAGCATCGGGCTGCCGATCGGCAACGACAACCTCGAAGCGCGGCTGCTCGTCCTCCGCCGGCGGCTCGAGGAGAAGGCCTGCGGCATCGCCGTCGAACGGGTCGGCCGCGGGCGGATCGAGCTCGTCCTCGGCGGTCCGGTGGAGCTGCTGGCCCAGTCGTGAAGGAGTAGGGACGGAGAAGGAACAAAGGAGGTCTGACCAAGAGATTCGGAAGGTCGTCCGTTCGTAGCGTCGTCGCGACCCACCACCCACACCAGGAGGACGCGATGACCCACTCGGCCCCAACGACCCTGCCCCCGCTGCCCGACCTCGCGACGTTCGACATCTACCGGGAGGTGCACAAGGGCCTGCGAGCCGAGCTCTTCGGGCTCGTCACCGCCGCCGGGGCGCTCGACGTGGACGACGCGGCCGCTCGGGCCCGGTTCGTCACCCGGTTCGCCCGGGTCGACGACATGCTCGGGCTGCACCACGGCCACGAGGACGGCGGTGCCCTCGACGAGTGCATCGCGAAGCACGCGCCGCACCTCCTCGCGCCACTGCACGAGGCGCACCGGCGCTTCGTCGGCGAGATCGCGATCCTGCGGGAGATCGTCATCGGCCTGCAGACCGCGGCCGACGCTGCCGAGCTCTACGACCGCGCGATCGCCTTCGTCGTGTCCTACCTGGGGCACATGCGCTTCGAGGAGCACGAGGTCATGCCGGCCCTGCGCGCGGCGGCGACGATCGAGGAGCTGTTCGCCGTCGAGATGAGCATCCGCACGTCGATGCTCCCCGAGACGATGGTGCTGTTCATGCGGGCGATGCTCCCCGCGATGAACAGCGACGAGCGGACGGCGATGCTCGGCGCCATGAAGGCCGGCGCCCCGGCCGAGGCCTTCGCCCTGTTCTGGGCGACCGCGGCCGAAGTCCTCAGCCCCGAGGATCTCGACGTCGTCGCGCGGCGCATCGACGGTCTCGTCGAGGCCTGACGACGGTCGTCGGCGTGAGCCGCGTCACCCAGTGGGGGCACCGCCACCGCCGGCGGTGCCCCCGCTGGACGCGCTCCGGTAGATTCGGAGCTGCGCACGGCGGCGATCTGGCGATCGCCGGCGAGCACGCCACTCCTCTCCGCGGGGCCGGCCACCGGCTCGGTCCCGTTCGTCGGTCGCTTCGGCGGCCGCGGGGATGCGTGTCCCCGCATGCCGCGGGGACCGATCGAAGGGCTGGTCCTTGGCCACAGACGGCCGGAGTCGCGGCGGGGCTCCCGCACGTCCGCAACGCCGTCCGGGTCACCGCGACGAGCAGGGGATCATCCCCGTGCTTGCCATGGCGGCTCGCGACGTCGAGCAGCGCGTCGAGCGGGGCCAGGGCGGCCCGCCGGTGCGCGACCGCTTCCAGGCCGTCGCCCTCCTGGCCCGGGCCGAGCGCGAGCGGCTCCGGGCCGACACGACGCTCGGCGCCACGAAGAAGGCCGCCGAGCTGAAGCGCGTCGACGGCATCGCGGCGATCCTCGCCCGCACCGCGGCGCAGGGCTCGTCGCTGTTCAGCCTGCTCGCCGACGACGCCCCGGTGTCCGACGGCGCCCGGCGCCTGGTCAAGGAGATGTCGGCCGCCGCCGGCGTCGACGGTCCGGAGATCGCCGAGCCGGCGCCCGTGGCGAGTGCCGTCACCGCCCGCGCCGAGCGGCAGGTCGTGCCGCGCTCGGCGATCTCGCGCCAGCTGGCCAACCCGTTCCTGGAGCCGGACTTCTCGCAGCTCGGCGCCCGCCCCAAGGCCCGGCTGCTCGCCGGCTGGGAGCTGCTCGCACCGCTGCTGCGCGCGTTCGAGGAGACCACCGCCGGCGCGCCGTCGTGCATGGCGCTCCCCGCGCCCGGCTCGCTCGTGGCTCCCGGCGGCCGCCTGCTCATGCCGCACCAGGCGCAGGTCGTCGCCGCCGCCGCGCAGGGCCACCGCACGTTCCTGCTCGCCGACGAGCCCGGCCTCGGCAAGACCGCGCAAGCGTTGCTCGCCGCCCAGGCCGCCGACGCGTTCCCGCTGCTCGCCGTGGTCCCCAACGTCGTCAAGGCGAACTGGGCGCGCGAGGTGAACCTCTGGACGCCGCTGCGCAACTCGACCGTCGTGCACGGCGACGGGGAGAACGTCGACGCCTACTCCGACGTCGTCATCCTCAACTACGAGCTGCTCGACCGGCACATCGGCTGGCTCACCACGCACGGCTTTCGCGGCATGGTCGTCGACGAGGCGCACTTCATCAAGAACAAGCAGTCGCAGCGCTCACAGCACGTGCTCGAGCTCGCGGACAGCATCCGGCTGCGCACGCCGCGGCCGCTGATGATGGCGCTCACCGGCACGCCGCTCATCAACGACATCGAGGACTTCCTCGCGATCTGGCACATGCTCGGCTGGATCGACGACAAGGAGCCCCGCGGCGAGCTCATGCAGAAGCTCGAGGAGATCGGCCTCACGCCGGCCGACCGCGGGTTCCTGCCCGCTGCGCGGCAGGCCGTCGTCGACATGGGCATCGTGCGGCGCCGCAAGATCGACGTGGCCGCCGACATCCCCGCGCGCCGCATCGCCGACCTGCCGGTCGAGCTCGACGGCGCGATGGGCCGCTCCATCCGCGAGGCCGAGAAGAAGCTCGTGCAGCGGCTCGTCAAGCGGTACGACAGCGCCATCGCCGCGCGCGCGTCGAACGAGGAGATCGTCGGCATCGACCACGACCTCGTGCGCCGCGTCGCCGGCTGGGAGCGGCAGGAGGCCGCCGAGAGCAAGAGCGACGACAACGTGTTCGCGCTCATGCGCCGCATCGGCCAGGCGAAGGCCGGGCTCGCGGCCGACTACGCGGTGCAGCTCGCGCGCAGCGCCGGCAAGGTCGTGTTCTTCGCCCGCCACATCGACGTGATGGACGCGGCCGAAGAGGCGTTCGCCGCGCAGGGCCTGCGCTACTCCTCCATCCGGGGTGACCAGACCGCCAAGGCCCGCCAGAAGAACGTCGACGACTTCGTGAAGGACCCGGACGTCGCGATCGTCGTCTGCTCGCTCATGGCGGCGGGCGTCGGCATCAACCTCCAGGTCTCGTCCAACGTCGTGCTGGCCGAGCTGTCCTGGACCGACGCCGAGCAGACGCAAGCGATCGACCGCGTGCACCGCATCGGCCAGGACCAGCCGGTCACCGCCTGGCGCATCATCGCCGCGCAGACGATCGAGTCGCGCGTGGCCGAGCTCATCGACAGCAAGGCGGGTCTCGCCGCGCGCGCCCTGGACGGATCGGACGAAGAGGTCACCTCGTCCGCCGACGTCCAGCTCGACGCCCTCATCTCGCTGCTGACCGAGGCACTTGTCGCGCGCTGAACCACCGGGCTGCCCTAGGGTCGGCCAGGACGACGACGTCACGAAGGGGTACAGGCGAATGACCGAGGCCACGGCACCGAAGGACAGTGCGATCGAGGACTCCGCGCCCGAGGAGTCCGCGCCCGCGGACCTGCTTTCCGAAGAGGCGATCGAAGAGGTCGCCGAGAAGACGGCCGCGGACGTCGCCCACGACGCCGCCACTCCCCCGCCGGCGCCCACCGGCATCAAGGCGCAGGCCATGCAGGTCGCGCTCAAGGGCTTCATGAAGCTCCCGCCGCCCGCGCAGCAGGGCGTGATGAAGGGAGCCATGACGGTCGGCCCGGTCATCGCGAAGGCCGCGCCGCACATGAAGAAGGTGCTCGCCGGCACGGGCGCGCTCGTCGTCCTCCGCAAGGTCCGCCACCGCGGCAAGTGAGCTGATGCGGGGCTGGCCCGCCGCGTCGGCGGGTACGACGCCCGCATGCACCTGACCGTCCCCGGAGTCGTCGTCGGCCACGATCGCGAGCGACGCGCGTACGTGGGCCTGCTCGACGGCACCGAGATCGGCCGCGCCGAGTACGTGACCGACGGCGAACGGGTCGTCATGGACCACACCGTGACCGAGCCGGCGTACCGAGGGCGGGGCGTCGCCGCGGCCATCGTCCGGTACGCCCTCGAGGACCTGCGCGCGCAGAACAAGCGGCTCGTGCCCGCCTGCTGGTTCGTGCGCGACTTCATCCAGGCCAACCCCGAGTACCGGGACCTCCTCGGCGACGACACCGCTGCGCGAGACTGAGGTGTGAGCACCGCTTCACCGGTCCGGCACGTGACCGTCAGCAGTCCCGGCAGCCCCGTGGTCGAGCTCGCCTACGAGACGTTCGGCGACCCGCAGGCGCCGCCCGTGCTGCTCATCATGGGCCTCGGGACCCAGATGCTCGCCTGGCCCGACGCGCTCTGCGAGGACCTGGCGGTGCGCGGCTTCTACGTCGTGCGCTTCGACAACCGCGACGTCGGGCTGTCCACGCACCTGCACGACCTCCCCGTGCCGGGGCTGCGCGACCTCGCGCTCCGTCGCCGGCCGCCGTACTCGATCCGCGACCTCGCCGAGGACGCGCGACGTCTCATGGACGCCCTCGGGCTCGCGTCCGCGCACGTCGCCGGGGCGTCGATGGGCGGGTTCATCGCCCAGACGCTCGCCCTGCACCACCCCGACCGTGTGCGCAGCCTCACGCTCGTCATGACCTCGACCGGCTCCCGTCTCGTCGGATATCCGCGACCCGACCTGGTGCGGCGGCTGATCCGCGGCCGGCGCGCGACCAACCGCGACGAGGCGATCAGCGCCGCGCTCGAGACGTTCGCCGCGATCGGCTCCCCCGGGTTCGACCCGGACCTCGAGTACCGCCGGGACCTGGCCGGGCGCAGCTACGACCGCGGCTACAACCCGCGCGGCTACCGCCGCCACCTCGCGGCGAGCATGGCGCAGTCGAACCGCACCGCCCGGTTGCGGGCGCTGCGCATCCCCACCGTCGTGGTGCACGGCCTCGCCGACCCGCTCGTGCACGTCAGCGGCGGCAAGGCGATCGCGAAGGCGATCCCGGGGGCCCGGTTCGTCGGCGTGCCCGGCATGGGCCACGACCTGCCGCGGGAGGTGTGGCCGCAGCTCGCCGACGAGATCGCGACCGTCGCGCGGGCCGCCGACGACGCCCGCAACGACTAGGTCGCACGCGTAGGAGCGCAGACCGCGGGGTACTCCTGGCGGCATGATCGTCATCGGTGTCCTGCTGCTCGCTGCTGCCGCCGTCGTCACCGTCGTGGGCGTCCTGCACAACCACGGGAGTGGGCACGCTCTGGGCAGCCGGGTCGAGGTGCTCGGCTACCACCTCGATGGCTCGACCGGGAAGCTCCTGCTCGCGGGCGTCGTCGTCGGCGCGGTCGGCATGCTCGGTCTGTCGATGATGGTCGGCGGCGCGGCGCGGCATCGCAGCCGGGCCCGGGCGCTGCGCGCCGAGCGACGCGAGCTGCGGGCGGCGGCCGACGCCGCTCCCGCGGCGAGCGGCTACTACGCGCCGGCCGACCCGGCGACCACCGCCATGCCGGCGACCGCCGGACGGCACGCGGAGGCGACGGCGGAGCGCCGCCACTGGTGGAGCCGGCACCGCTCCGCCGCGACCACCTGACCCCTCCCCGCCGTCAGAGGCGCAGGCTCAGCAGCTCGCCGTGCGGCCCGTCGCCGCTCGCCGGTGACGAGCCGTGGTTGGCGATGTAGATCGTCCCGTCGGGTGCGACCGCGACGCCGGTGGGGAACGACAGCCCGCGCTGGGCAAGGACCGTGCGCGTCCTGTGCTCCTTGTCGAGCCGGATGAGGGCACCGGGCGCGGACGGATCGCTGATGTGCTTCGTGTCGATCTCGAGCACGAGCAGGCGGCCCTGCGGGTCGAAGGCGAGCGACGAGATCGCGGTGAAGCCTGACGCGTAGACCGTCGGGCGGTGGCCGGGAACCACGCGCCAGATGCGGGACTTGCCGGTGTTGAACGGGAACCCCGTGAGCTCGCCGACGTAGATCGCCCCGTCGGGGCCGACGGTCACCGCGTCGGGCACGGACTGCGCGACGGCGGCGGACCCGTCGGCGTAGTGCTCGGCGATCGTCGGGAACACCGCGAGCAGGTGCAGGCGGCTGTCCTGGTCGACGTAGAACAGGTCGTTCGCGCCCGCGTCGGCGACCACGAAGCCGGTGCCGTACGTCGCAACCGCGTACGGGTCGCTGTCCTCGGCGGCCGGTCCGGGTTCGGAGCCCGCTCCGTGGTCGGGGTTGTGGTCGTACTCGTAGCCGCGGATGTTCGGACCCTTGAGCCGGAAGGAGCCCTTGCCCGGCATCGAGACGGTGAGCGGGTGGCCGAGCAGGTCCGCCTTCGGGCCGACCGCGGCGACCTCGTCCGGCCGGGTAGAGCCCCACTGGATGACCACGGTCATGCGCTGGTGCTTCGGGTCGAGCGCGATGCCGGCGGGGCCGCTGGCGCCGGCGCCGCCGTGGTCGGCGAGCGAGGGCAGGCCCGTCAGCACGCGTTGCCGTCCCGCACGCGTGATGCGGGTGACGGCACCGGTGAGGCCGAGGCAGGACGTCGCGTAGTCGGGGTCCGGCTGGCAAGCGTTCGCGTCGGCCTGCCCGTGCCCGGCCTCCGCGACGAAGACCGCGCCGTTCGGTCCGACCGCCACCGAGCGCGGGTTGTCGAGGCTGCGCGCGAGCACGTGCAGGCCGCGCGGAACCTTCGGGGCGCCGGTCTGCGGCAGCACCTTCGCGGGCGCGGCGGCCGCGACGCCGGCGCCGGCCAGCCCGACGGCGAGCAGGGCGACGGGGACGGTGCTGCGGGTGCGGCGCACGGGGGCTCCTCCGAGGGCAGGGGGCGTCCGCCCAGGTTAGGAGCCGACGCGCCCGGAAGACTGTCGGCCGTGGAGCTCGCGATGACGCTGCCGACGATGGTGCCGCACGGACGCGACGAGGTGCTGGCCTGGTGCCGGGCCGTGGACGACGGCCCGTGGTCGAGCCTCGCCGTGCCCGAGCGCATCACGTTCCGCAACCACGCCCTCGTGCCGCAGCTCGCGGCCGCGGCGGCGCTGACCGAGCGGGTGCGGCTGTGGACCACGATCATCGTGCTGCCCGCGCACCCGGCGACGCAGGTCGCGAAGGACATGGCGACCATCGATGTGCTGTCCGACGGCCGGCTCACCGTCGGCATCGGGGTGGGCGGCCGCGAGCACGACTACCGGGCGGTCGGCGCTCCGTTCACCAACCGCTGGCAGCACATGGACGACCAGGTCGCGCAGATGCGCCGCGTGTGGGCAGGAGAGCCGCCGTTCGACGGCGCCGACCCGGTGGGCCCGCCGCCCGTGCAGCCCGGGGGGCCACCGCTCGTCGCGGGCGTGCTCGGGCCGAAGGCGCTGGCGCGCGCCGCGCAGTGGGCGATCGGCGTGGACGACGCGTCGACGATCTTCGCGGTCGACGAGACGATCCTCGCCGGCGCGGTCGGCCGCATCCGCGATGCGTGGAAGGCCGCCGGCCGCACCGACGCCCCGCACATCTCGGCGAGCCTCTGGTACGCCCTCGGTGACGGCGCGACCGAGCGGCTGCGGACCTACGCCGCCGACTACATGCGCATCTTCGGCGACGGGGTCGCGGAGCAGTCGGCCGCGATGGTCCGCTGCGACAGCCCGTCCGTGCTGCGCGAGTCGGTCGCACTGGCGGAGGCCGCCGGCTGCGACGAGCTGTTCCTCGTGCCGACGACCGCCGACGTGACCGAGCTCGACCGCACGCGGGACGCGCTCGGCATCTAGCCGGCCGTCAACGGACGGGGCGGCCCACCGTCTCGTTCGCGGTCGCACGCGCCCGCTCGCCACCGCGGGCACGCGCGGTGAGGATCGCCGTGAAGCGGACGCGGGCGCGATCGCGGATGCTGCGTCGCCCCTTCGCGGTGAGCGCGATGCGCACCGTGCGCGTTCCGGCCGCCGCACGCACGGTCGCCCCACCGACCACGTGTCCCCCGGCGTACAGGGTGATGTGCACGGAAGCACTGCGGGACAGGGAGAACCGCACCGGGATGCGGCCCGTTCCCCGTGTCGGAGAGCGACGCGCGGATCGCTGCGTGCAGCGTGAGCGATGCAGGGGCCGGTTGGTCGACGGGCGGTATCTGCCCGGGCGGCGGTGTGAGCGCCGAGAGCGTCCCGTCGAAGCCGACGACGTAGAGCGTCGTGGCCGGCCAGCCCGGTCCGCCGCCGAAGCGCACGGACGACGGTGTGATCAGCCCGGTGGTCAGCACGCACGTGGCGCCCGTGCTCGGGTCGAGGCGGATCACCTCCCCACCGGAGTTCGCCGCGAGGTACAGCGTCCCGGCGGCGTCACGCGTCATCGCGTCGAGTCCGAGCGGCACCGCTGTGCCGGTGCCGGCGAGGTGGGCGATCGCGGTGAGGTGGGACGGATCGGCGAGCGGGATGCGGTAGACCGCCGAGTCGGCGGTGAACGTCTGGTCGACGTAGAGGTAGCTCCCCGTCGGGTCGACGACGGCGCCGTTGGTGTCGTCGAGGTCGGCCCACCGGAGCTGCGGCGTGTGCGGCGCCCGCGCGGAGATGCGGGTGATGCCGGTGCCCGAGCCGAGGTCGCGCGTGACGTACGCGTCGTCGTCGGGTCCCAGCGCCATGCCGTTGGGCATCGTCAGTCCGGCGGCGTACGGGGTCACGCGCCCCGTGACGGGGTCGACGATGGCGAGGCCGCCGTCGGCCTTGTCGAGAGCGCCGGACTGCAGGTCGTCGCCGTAGACCGCGAGCACCTTGCCGTGGAACGGCAGGAGCTGACCGGGCGACGCCAGGTCGGCGACCTTCGTCGCCGTGCCGTCCGGCGTGACGCGGTCGATCTCGCTGCCCGCGCTCACGAGCATCCCGCCGGTGCCGTCGGGCAGCAGGTTCTCGAGCACACCGAGGCCAGTGGCCACGGTGGTGCGGGTCCACGCGGTGCACGGGGTGGCCGCGGCGCTGGGCGGGCTGGCGGCGAGCGGCAGGGCGCCGGCGACGAGCGCGCTCACGAGGGCGACCGGTCCGCGCCTGCGCATCCGCTCCCCCGTCGCCACGTGTCGGCCCCCCGACCTACCGTGGGCGGGTGAGCACGGCGCCCGAGCCTACGGAAGCCAGCCCGGCTCCGGCCCGCCCCGCGCCGGAGCGGACGTGGCTCGACGAGCGGTCGTGGGTGGACGTCGCGCGCGGCTGGCTGCCCAAGGCCGACGAGCTCTACGCCGCGCTCGCGGACACGGCCCCGTGGCGGCAGGGGACGGTCTGGCGCTACGACCACAGCTGGGACGAGCCCCGGCTGACCGCCTGGATCAAGCCGGGCCCGTCGGCCCCGCACCCCCTGGTCACGCAGGTGCACAAGGAGCTGCGGCGGCAGTACGGGGTGGCGCTCGACGGTGTCTCGCTCAACTGGTACCGCGACGGCAAGGACGCGATGGCCCCGCACCGCGACGACGACCTGCGCTACTGCGAGAACACGGTCATCGCGATCCTCACGCTCGGCGCGCAGCGGCCGTGGACGCTCGGACCGCGCGCGCAGCGGACCGTGACCCACGACATCGCGCCCGCGTCGGGTGACCTGCTCGTGATGGGCGGGGCGACGCAGATGAGCTGGATCCACGGCGTTCCCCGCGTGCCCGGCCTGCGCGACGGCCGCATGAGCCTGCAGTGGCGGTGGACGTCGAGGACGGGCCGCCCGGTGACCGGCGGGCGCTCGAACGCGGACCGGACCTACGGGGGCGGGCGCTAGCCGCCGGCGTAGGGCTTCACGCCACCCGTCGCACCATCGGGAGCCGGGAGCGCGTGAGCAGGGCGGCCGCGCCGGCGGCGAGCAGCGGCACCGCGATCACGGTGATCAGCAAGCTGTGCCACGGCATGACGAACGGGTAGGACACCCACGACGGGGACCCGTCGTGGTGCAGCTGCTGGTTCAGGGCCCGCACCATCGCAGCGGCGGGGACGAGGCCCGCGATCGTGCCGAGCACCGTGCCGATGCCGGCGGTGACCGCCGACTGGAAAGCCGCCAGGCTGCGGCGCCGTCCGGGGCTGGCGCCGACCGCGGCGAGCGTGGCCAGGTCGGCCCGGCCGTCGGCCGCCGCAAGACCGGTGGCGATGCCGGAGGCACCGAGCACGATGACCGCGCTGCCGACGACGAGCGCGAGGAGACCGAGCGCGTACTTGCTGTGGTAGCCCCGCTCGATGTAGAGCGACCCGCCCAGGTCGGGCGAGGTGCGGTCGAGCGCGTTGCGCGCGCGGTCCTCGGCGTCAGTGCTCGGTGGGGTCGTCGCAGTGCCGATGACGGCGGCGGGAGTGACGGGGACGCCGAGCTCGGCCGCGGCCCGGGGCGAGAGGAACGTGAGCTGGAGGTCGTCCGCCGGGAGCAGCGCGGCCGGGAGCGTGACGACGCGCGGTGTGTGACGGCCGGCGGCCGGAGCTCCGGTGATCTGCATCGTGCCGTCGGCGCGCACGCCGCCGAACGGGGCGACGACGCCTCCTGCGGCGAGCACGCCGGCGTAGGCGTGCGCGTCCCGTCCGAGGACGGCGCTGAGGGTCGCGACGTCACCGACGAGGAGCTGGCCCGCGATCGTCGACGCGTTCGCGAGGAGCCGGGGCGACGCCGCAGGGCGGGCGCAGTCGACCTGGCAGTACTGGATCTGCGGGTAGGGGTCGGTCCCGTCCGCGCCGCCCTGCAGCGCGATGCCGCGGACGACGCGCACCGCCGTGCCGGCGGGCAGCGTCGCGCGCAGGGCATCTGCGACCCGGGCGGCTTCCGCGTCGGTCGAGCCGGACAGGCTGACGTTCGTCGAGCCGTAGGGCGCCGACGGCGTGTACCGGCTGCGGTCGTAGTGGTCGAGGCTCACCAGGTAGCAGCTGACAGCGACCGAGCCGGCCACCGCCGCGAGCACGGCGGAGACCGCGGGCGCCGTGCGGCCGCGGTTGCGCGTGGCGTCGCGCAGCGCGAGCCGCGGCCCGACCGGCAGCAGCGGACCGATCCGACCGATGAGGCCGATCAGGAACGGAGTGGTGGCGACGATCCCGAGCTCGGCGAGCGCGGAGCCGGCCAGGATGATGTCGGTGCTGCGCTCCCGCGCGCCCTGCAGCGCGATGAACGTGCCGGCGACCGCCGTGACGACGCCGAGGATCGGGACGCGCTTGAGGCTGCGCAGCTGGCCGCGCCGGCCGGTGAGGGCGGCGACCACGTCCTGCCGGGCCGCGTTGCGGGCCGGGAGGAGCGCCGCGAGCACCGCGGTCACCAGGCCGACGAGGGCGACGCCGATCATCTCGAGCGGACGGACCTCGAACGGCCCCGGCACGACGCCGCGGTAGGACTCCAGCCGGGGCGTCGCGATGCGCGCGAGCACGATGCCGAGGACGGCGCCGAGCACTCCCCCGACACCGCCGAGCACCACGCCGCTGGCGAGCACGACCGCGCGGACGTTGCCGCGCTCGGCTCCGGTCGCGGAGAGGAGCGCGAGGTCACGGCTCTGCCGCTTGGCGCCGACGGCGAACGCGGGGCCGGCGAGCAGCACGATCTCGAGCAGCGTCATGCCGACGATCAGCGAGACCGCGGTCAGCGTGCTGGTGCTGACGTGGGGCCCCTCGTCCACCGGTGCGGGCGGCTCGCCGGGGAACGTCGTGCGGGGCGAGAGGGTGAAGCCGGAGGCGTTCGCCTTCTGCACGTCGGCCCAGGTGAGCGGTCGCGGTGCCTGCACGAGGTAGGTCGCGGTGGAGCCCGGCGGGGCCGCGTCCGGCGGCAGGATGCTCAGCACCTCGCCCACCTGCTCCGCGTAGGTGACGATGCCGGTGATGGTGACGTCGCGGGTCGTCGCGGCCGGGCCCTGCGCGACGGTGGGGCGCAGCGCGACCACGTCGCCGATGTGCACGTGCAGGTGATCGGCGGCCGCGGTGTCGACGGTGATCTCGCCCGCGTTCGCGGGCGGCCGGCCCTGCGCGCGGATGAAGATGCCGCGCGCGAGCGGGTCGGTGTAGTCCACGGACGCGACCTGGCTCGAGACGGTGCGATCACCTGCGGTCAGCGTGACCTGCCCGCCCTGCACCCAGGCCAGGGTGCGGCTGCCCGCCGGCAGCACGCTGGTGATCGCCGGGGCCGGGCCCGGGCGCGGCTGGTCCCCGCCGTTCCACCCGCCGTACGGGCCGCCGAGCTGCTCGATCGAGCTCGCGCCGGTGTCGGACAGCATCGCGTCGGCCGCGCCCATCTCTCGGCTGGCCTTCTGGTCCGGCGAGAGCTGGTAGGTGCGGTAGAGGACGTCGGCCGCACCGACGCCGAGCACGGGCAGGCCGATCATCGCGACGACGAGCGCGCTGCGGCCCCTCGCGCGGAGCGCATCGCGGCGGGCGATGCGCAAGGTCAGGGCCACGCGGCTCATCGGGTGAGCGCCTCCGTCGGCGCCCGGTACACGGACTCGTCGACCATCAGGCCGTCGCGCAGGAACACGACCCGGTCCGCGTACGCCGCGAGCCGCGCGTCGTGCGTGACGAGCACACCGGCCGCGCCGGCATCGCAGCGGTTGCGCAGCAGCACCATCACCGACTCGCCCGTCACGGAGTCGAGCGCGCCGGTCGGCTCGTCAGCGAGGACGAGGCGCCGCTCCCCCACGAGCGCCCGGGCGATCGCGACCCGCTGCTGCTGACCGCCGGACATGTCGTCGGGGAAGCGGTCGGCCAGGTCGTCGATGCCGACCTCGGCCAGCGCGGCGACCGCCTCGCGGCGCGCCTTGCGCGAGGAGACGCCGTCGAGCTCGCGCGGCAGCGCCACGTTCTCCGCAGCGGTCAGCGCGGGCACCAGGTTGAAGTCCTGGAACACGTAGCCGACCGACCGGCGGCGCAGCTGCGCGAGCTGCTTGCGGTTGAGGCGACCGAGCTCGGTGCCCTCGACGAGGATGCGGCCGGAGGTCGGCTGGTCCAGCCCGCCGGCGAGGTGCAGGAGCGTCGACTTGCCGGAGCCGCTCGGGCCCATGACCGCGACCAGCTCGCCCGGCGCGACCGTCATCGTGATGCCGCGGAGCGCGTGGACCGCGTTCTCCCCGTCGCCGTGCGTGCGCACGACCTCCTCGATCGCGAGGACGGCACCGGCAGCCTGGGCCCGGGCCGCATCGACCGTGCTCATCGGGTCGCCTGCGGGGAGGTGCGGGTGGGCGCGGTCGTCGCCCCGCGGGGGGCGCGCTGCCGGGCGGCCTGCACGAGCCGGCTCTCGCAGTGGTCGAGCCACCGGACCTCTGCCTCGGTCTGGAACACCATGGCGTCGAGCACGAGCAGCCAGGCGACGTCGGCCGTGGCGTCCGGCGGACCCGCCTGCTGCTTGAGCCGCGTGTAGTCCTGGAGCGCGCGCAGGCTGTCGGTGCGCTGGGCCTGGATGACCGCCGTGATGTCGATGTCGTCGTTGCCGACGGCGAGCGCGAGCTTGATGGCGAGCTCATCGCGCGGGCGTGACTCGCGCCGGACCGGCGTGGTGAACCACGCGGTGACCTCGGCCCGGCCGGCGGCCGTGATCTCGTAGTACTGCTGGCCGCTCTCCGAGGCGGGCGTCGCGGTGACGCAGCCGTCCCGCTCGAGGCGCGCGAGCGTCGTGTACACCTGCCCGACGTTCAGCGGCCACGTCGCCCCCGTACGGGACTCGAACTCCCCGCGCAGCTCGTAGCCGTAGCGGGGCTGCTCGGCCAGGAGGGCCAGGAGCCCGTGGCGCACCGACATCGATGTCCCCCTCTCGCCCTACCTACTCGGTAGACAGTACGCAGTATGCATACCGAGTAGAGGGAGGGCAAGTCGGCGAGCCGGCGGGCCGATCAGGCGTCGATGACCTCCCGCAGGATCGCGGCGAGCTCGACCGGCTTGTCGCCCTGCACCGAGTGCCCGGCGCCGTCGACGAGCCGGTAGTCGGTGTGGGGTGCGCGTTCGCGGAACGTCGCGACGTCCTCGTCGGAGACCACCCCGGACAGCGACCCGCGCACGAGCGTCACCGGCATGGCGAAGCCGGACACCGCCTCCCACAGCGGCGGGAAGTCGAAGCCGCCGCCCTCGCGGAAGCGGTCGTAGCGCCAGACCCAGTGGCCGTCGTCGCGCTGCTTCGTGTTGTGGATCAAGCCGCGGCGCAGCGAGGACTCGGTGCGCGTCGGGTTGTACTGCATCGTCCGCTCGAGCAGCTCCTCGAACGACGCGAACGACTCGGGCCCGGACACGAACTCCGCGATCGGCGCGGCCTTCTGTCGGTCGACCCCGGGGGTCACGTCGACGATGACGAGCTTCCCGACGAGGTCCGGCCGCGCGCCGGCGATCGCCATCGCCGTGAGGCCGCCGAGCGACATGCCCACCAGCACCACGGGCGTCGTCGCCAAGCGCTCGATGACGGGAGCGAGCGTCGCGGCGTTGGCCTCCGGCCCGTACTTCCCGTCCTCGCGCCACGCGGAGTGCCCGTGCCCGGGCAGGTCGATCGCGACGAGCGGCTCGCGCAGCGCCAGCGCCACCGTGTCCCAGGTGTGCGCGTTCTGCGCGCCCCCGTGCAGCAGGACGACCGACGGGGCGCCGCCGCCCCACACGATCGCGCTGACGGTGCCGGCGTCGGTCGGCGTGTCGACCCGAGCCACGACCGGCGGGCCGTCCCACGGGAGCCCGGCTTCCGACGCGTTGTCGGGCAACATGGAGAACTCGGCAGCGGATGCGGGCTCGGTCACACCAAGCACCGTAGAGACTGACGGCGTGCCGACCCTGCTCGTGGTCCATCACACGACGTCGCCGACTCTGCAGGCGCTGCTCGAGGCCGTCCGCGCGGGCGCCACCGATGCCGAGGTCGCCGGCGTCGACGTCGTGGTGCGACCGGCCCTGACCGCGTCACCCCACGAGGCGCTCGAGGCCGACGGGTACCTGCTCGGGACACCCGCGAACATCGGCTACATGAGCGGTGCGCTCAAGCACTTCTTCGACCAGATCTACTACCCGTGCCTCGACGCGACCGTGGGCCGCCCGTTCGGGCTCTGGGTGCACGGCAACAGCGACACGGCCGGTGCGATCCGGGGCGTCGACACCATCACGACCGGCCTCAAGTGGAGGGCGGCCGCCGCACACGTGTCCGTCATCGGTGACGCCGACCAAGCGGCCCGCGATGCCTGCTGGAACCTGGGCGCGACCCTCGCCGCGACGCTGCTGGGCTGACCGCGGGCGCGGCGTCCGAAAGCCGCTGGGGTGAAGCCGCGGCGGCCATTAGTTTCATGGACGTGGGAGACCAGCGGCGCGGCATGGTCTTCGGCGTCGCGGCCTACGGGCTCTGGGGAGCGTTCCCGCTCTACTTCCCGCTGCTCAAGCCGGCCAGCGCGCTCGAGATCCTCGCCCACCGCATCGTCTGGTCGCTCGTCGCGGTGACGATCGTGCTGCTGGCACTGCCCGCGATGCGGGGCCCGCGGCCCAGCCGTCAGTCGGTGCTGCGGCTCATGGTCGCCGGCTGCGCGGTCTCGGTGAACTGGGGCACCTACATCTGGGCGGTCAACCACCACCACACGCTCGAGACGAGCCTCGGCTACTTCATCAACCCGCTCGTGACCGTCACCCTCGGCGTGGTGCTGCTCCGCGAGCGGCTCCGCCGGGTGCAGTGGATCGCCGTCGGCCTGGGCGCGGTCGCCGTGGCGGTGATCGCGTTCGCCTACGGACGGCCGCCGTGGATCGCGCTCACGCTGGCCGCGACGTTCGGGACGTATGGCCTCGTGAAGAAGCAGGCGACGGTGAGCGCGCCCGTGGGCCTGTTCATCGAGACCGCCACCGTGGCGCTGCCGGCCGCCGTGACCATCGCGGTGATCGGCGCGCAGGGCAACGAGACGTTCGCCAGCCACACCACATGGCACACGCTCGCGATGATGTCGTCGGGCATCGCGACGATCATCCCGCTGCTGCTGTTCGCCGGCGCCGCGAAGCGGCTTCCCCTGGTGACGCTCGGGCTGCTGCAGTACCTCGCCCCTGTCCTGCAGCTGCTCGTGGGTGTGCTCATCCAGCACGAGCCGCTCCCGGCCAGCCGCCTCGTGGGCTTCATCCTCGTCTGGGTCGCGCTCGCCGTCCTCACCGTCGACGGCTGGCGGAACCGCCCGCGCGGCGTGACCGCGGACGCGGCCGTCGAACCGCCCGCGGTCCTCGCTCCCGAGGTCAGCGCGGCCCGATAGAGCACCCGTACGCCCTCATTCACCTGGGCATGGTCGGATAGGGAGGGACCGACCACCTCACTCAGGAGGCGACGTGCAGCTCGGGATGATCGGCCTCGGCCGGATGGGTGCCAACCTCGTGCGACGGCTGATGCGCGACGGGCACTCCTGTGTCGTGTACGACGTCAACGCCGATGCGGTGAAGGGGCTCGAGGCCGAGGGCGCGACGGGCGCCACCTCGCTCGCCGACTTCGTCGCGAAGCTGGAGAAGCCGCGGGCCGCCTGGATCATGGTCCCGGCCGCCTTCGTCCAGGACACGCTCGACGAGCTCGCCGAGGTGATGGAGCCCGGCGACATCCTCATCGACGGCGGCAACAGCCACTACCGCAACGACATCGACCGGGCCGAGGCACTCGCGCCGAAGCACCTGCACTTCGTCGACGTCGGCACGAGCGGCGGCGTCTTCGGCCTCGAGCGCGGGTTCTGCCTGATGGTCGGCGGGGAGGACGAGGTCGTCGCGCGGCTCGCGCCGCTGTTCGACACGATCGCCCCGGGCGTCGACTCCGCGCCGCGCACGCCCGGCCGGACGGGCGACATCGCACCGCCGGAGAAGGGGTGGCTGCACTGCGGGCCGGTCGGGGCCGGGCACTTCGTGAAGATGGTCCACAACGGCATCGAGTACGGCATCATGGCCGCCTACGCCGAGGGCCTCACCGTCATCTCGAAGGCCGGCGCCGGCAAGCACGACCAGGAGCACGACGCCGAGACGGCGCCGCTCGAGGAGCCGAAGTACTACCAGTACGACATCGACACGGCCGCGGTGGCCGAGGTCTGGCGGCGCGGCAGCGTCGTGAGCTCGTGGCTGCTCGACCTCACCGCGGCGGCGCTCGTCGAGGACCCGCACCTGGAGTCGTTCAGCGGCCGCGTGAGCGACTCCGGCGAGGGCCGCTGGACGCTGAACGCGGCGGTCGACGTCGGGGCGCCGGTCCCCGTGCTCGCCGCGTCGCTGTTCAACCGGTTCACCTCGCGCGGGGAGGGTGAG
>DASZYF010000009.1:0-13021 GCA_035545535.1 Mycobacteriales bacterium
GACGACGCGACCGCTCGCCGGGCCGCGGCCCCGGTGCTCGACGCCCTCGACCTGCCGAGCGGCACGACGACGGTGTCCTACGGCTACGTGAGCGCCGACCCGGTCATCGACGGGCTGCGCGTCGCCGGTGCGACCACCGGCATCAGCGTCGCGGTCGAGGGCACCATCAGCTACGCCTTCGGCTACCTGCTGCCCACCACGCGCGGCGCGACGTACCCGCTCATCACGGCGAAGGAAGCGTTCGACCAGCTGCCGCCCCGCGCCGTCCCGGCGATCGCCTGTGCCGTGAGGCCCGGCACCCCGGTCCCGTGCCCGACGTTCCCGCCGCCGGTGGTGACGAAGGTCGAGCTCGGCTTGTCCCTCGCCGCTGACGACAAGGGTCCGCTGCTCGTGCCGGCCTGGCTGTTCACGATCAAGGACGACACCGAGCCGACGCCGGTGATCGCCGTCGAGGCGAAGTACATCGGCACGCCACCCGAGCCCTCGATCGTGACCGGCAGCGCCGAGGCGGGGTCGGCGGTCCCGCCCGTCCCGGCGAACGTCGGTGGCGCGCCCGGCGACGGCGAGCCGCTGCCCGCGAGCATCCCCGCGGAGGCGGCATCCTCGAGTCCGTGACCGACGTCGCGGCCCGGGTGCGCACGCTCTGCCTAGCACTGCCCGAGGTCGAGGAGAAGGTGTCGCACGGCGCGCCGGCGTTCTTCGCGAAGAAGCAGTTCGCGCAGGTGTGGGCCGACGGCCATCACGACAACCGGTTCCCGCACCTGTGGTGCGCGGCGCCGCCGGGCGCGCAGGCCGAGCTGATCGCGTCGTCGGACCGCTTCTTCCGCCCGCCCTACGTCGGGCACCGCGGCTGGATCGGGATGCGGCTGGACGGCAAGGTCGAGTGGGACGAGGTCGCCGAGGTGCTCCAGGACGGCTACCGCACCGTCGCCCCGGCGCGCCTCGTCGCCCTCCTCGACGCCTGACGCGATGCCTGGACCGATCGTGGGCTACGCCAGCTCGCTGCCCGCGAAGTAGGCGAGCCGGGAGATCCCGTCGCCCGCCGCGGCCGCCAGGCGCTCGCTCGCCGCGGCCAGCGCGGCCCGGCCGGCGTCGTCGGGCGGTGTGCGCACGGGGTTCAGTGCGACGCCGTCGAGCCACGCACGGATGTCCGGTTCGGCGCCGAACGCCGCGGTGGCGCGCGATCCGCGGACCTGCATGGCGCACCAGTCCGCCGGCGCGTTCGAGAACGAGTTCGCCGGACAGATGCGGTTCTTGTCGTCGTCGGCGGCGCGCGTCGCCTCGACGTAGCCGGCGAGCGCGGCGGCGAGGCACGGGAACCCGGCGCGCACCGGCTGGGGCCGGATCGCGTCCGGCTGCCAGATCGGGACGATCGACGGACGCCGCAGGCCGTCGGCCGCGCAGTGCACGACCACCGCGGCCGGATCCAACGCGACCTCGCCGTCGTCGAGCACCAGACGGCTCGACCCGACCGCCCGGACGTGGCCGTGGCGCACGACCCGCTCGATGCGACGCAGGCGGTCGAGCTCCCACTGCGCGAGCGTCGGCGACTTCGCCATCGTGGGCGTGACCGCCCGATCGACGCGCAGCATCACGCCGGCGTCCTCGAGCCGGAGGAACAGATCGTCGATCGAGTCGGAGGCCGCGGCGCAGCTCATGATGTCGGCGGCCATGTTCACGAACACGGCCGGGTCCGGCTGCACGACCGCGCGGTTCAGCATCCAGGGGTCCCGCGGCCGCACCCAGCAGATCACGTCGGGATCGACGTCGTGCTCCACCAGCCACACGATCGCATCGGTCGCGGTCTTGCCGGAGCCCACGATGACGATCTGCCGCGGCACGTCGCCGAGCCGCACGAGCTCGTTCACGGGGACCACGCGCGCACCCGCGTCCACCACGAAGGGCGGAGGGGTGCGCGCCGGGATGGCCGGCGACAGGTAGCTCGCGTCCACGATGCGGCAGCGCTCCGGCACCTCGTAGCTCTGGCCCGACTCGTCCGCCACGAAGCGCCGGTCGCCGACGTAGTCGCAGCCGCCCTGGAACGTGACCCGTCCCGTAGCGACGAGCCGCTCGAGCACAGCGGCGAAGTAGTCGCACACCTCCGCACCCGTCGCCCGCTCGTGCAGACCGGCCTCGGGACCGCTCGTCTGGACCCGACCGCCACCGAGCGGCGTGGACGCGACTCCGTAGAACGCGGATGCCTGGTGCAGCCGCACGAAGCTGTAGTCGTCGAGCCAGTGACCGCCGGCCGCCCGCCTGCGGTCGACGATCGCGACCCGGACGTCGGCGTGGTCGATCAGCGCGTCCGTGAAGGCCAGGCCCGCGGCGCCCGCGCCGACGACGAGGTAGTCAACGTCAACCGCGACGGTGGGCACGCCTCATCACAGCACCTGCGGTCAGCGGCGGTCGGAGGAGCCGAGGCCGGTCGGGTCGGAGCCGTGCAGCGTGACGTGGGCGGGGCGGTCGAGCTCGAGCACCATCTGCACCTGGTCCCAGCGGTCGTCGCCGACCGCGATGGCGTTGGGCAGCAGGCCGCTGCGCCTCCAGCCGAGCGACTCGTAGAGCGCCACGGCGCCATGGTTGTTGCCGCGCACGCCGAGCATCAGCAGCTCCAGGCCGGCGGCGCGCGCGCTCTCGACGATCGCCTCCATCACGACGCGCCCGAGACCGAGGCCGCGCGCGGAGGGGTGGACCATCACCTTCTCGACCGACGCGTCGTGCAGGAACACCTCACCGCTCTCGCGCCGCCAGCGGGCCATCGCCTGCGCCACGCCGTCGACCTCGACCAGCAGCAGCGCGCCGTCGCCGCGCTCGACGAGCCCGAGCATCGTGTCGAGCCAGCGGTCGCTCTCGGCCCGGTCGGGCGTCACCACCCAGCCGACGGCGCCGCCGATCGCGACGACGTCGTGCAGCAAGCGGTGCACCGCCGCGCGGGTGCGTTCGTCACCCTGACGCGGCCAGACCAGCTCGTGCGCCACGAGCCAACCTCACCACGATCCGGGCACGAGCCGCGCTGATTTCCCCGTCAGCCGATGTGCACGTTGGGGGTCGGCTTGCCCTGCATCTCGGCGAGCGCGAGGTAGGCGGTCAGCGCGGAGCGGCCGTCGGTGACGCCGATGACGTTGTCGTCGTCATCGAGGTCGAGGTTGGCGCCGGTCATGCGGAACCACACGCGGGTGTCGTTCTCGAGCGGGTCGAGCGTGTGCACGGAGTTCGCCGGCTCGTAGAGGAACGAGCCCGCGGTGTTGACGAAGTCGTACTCCTTGTACTTCCACGCGCCGGACTGGGTGAACGCCCAGATCTGACCGGTGTGCCGGTGCCGCGGCACCGGGTAGCCCGCCTGGAAGACGTTCTCCACGACCCAGATGCCTTCGGACTCGATGACCTGGGCGACGCGCATGAGCGAGCCCATGCCGATGTCGACCCAGGGGAGCTCGTCCTGGCCGATGTGCACGACGTCGGGCGTGGGGGCGAGCGTTGTCATGTCGATCTCCCTGTGTTCAGCGAGGCGGAGCGGTTCAGGCGAGCCGGACGGGCAGGCGGGTGAGTCCGTTGGTGAGCGTCGAGGGCTGACGCTGCTTGGGCGCGGTGCGCTCGATGGTCGGCGCGGCGGTGAGCAGCTCGTCGAGGAACACGCGCGCGAGCAGCCGGGCGAGGTGCACGCCGAGGCAGAAGTGGTCGGCGAAGCCGAACGACACGTGCGGGTTCGGGTGCCGGCGGATGTCGAAGTCCTCGGCCTCGGTGAACACCCGCGGGTCGCGGTTGGCCGCGGTGTAGACCATGACGACCTTGTCGCCGTCCTTGATCTCGGCGTCGCCGAGCCGCGCATCAGCGGTCGCGGTGCGGCGGAAGTAGTGCAACGGGTTCGCCCAGCGCGTCACCTCCTCGATCGCCGCCGGGATCAGCTCGGCGTCCTTGCGGATCGCCTCGAGCTGGTCGGGGTGGTCGAGCAGGCAGTCGACGGTGTTCCCGAGCAGCGTGCGCGACGTGTCGTTGCCCGCGGTGACGAGCTGCACGAGCAGGCTGCCGATCTCGATGTCCTCGAGGTTGCGCCCCTCGAACGGCGTCTCGACGAGCACCGTGACGATGTCGGGCGTCGGGTCGACGCGCCGTCGGGCGGCGAGCTGCGCGCCGTAGAGCGCCATCTTGATCGACGGCGTGTAGCCGTCACCGTCGGGCCCCGCACCGCCGGTGATCTGCTCGGCGAGCTCGTGCACCATCGAGCGCTCGTCGTCGGGGATGCCGGCAAGCACGCCGAGCACCTGTGTGGGCAGCGGCGCCGCGACCTCGTGGATGAGGTCGCACTCCCCCGCGCCCACGACGCGGCCGAGGGTCTGCCGGCAGACGGCGCGGATCTGGTCCTCGAGCTGGCCCATGACGCGCGCGCGGAAGTGCGGCACGAGGACCTTGCGCATGTTCGTGTGCTGCGGCGGGTCCATCGCGAGCACGGTCTGGCGCAGCATCGCGAGCTGCTCCTCGGACAGGTCCTCGATGACGATGCCGCCCTTGGCGGAGGAGTAGAGCAGCGGGTGCCGTGCGACGTCCTGCACGTCGTGGTGGCGCAGCACCCACCAGGTCGTGCGCCCGTCGGGCAGCCGCTGGGCGTGCACCCCCTCGTCCTCGCGGAGCTGGGCGAACAGCTCGTGGGGAGCACCGTCGGCGTAGAGCGCCGGATCCGAGAGGTCGACCACCCGGACACGGTAGCCCGGACCTGACGGGTCGTCAGGTGCAGTTGCGGCGCTCCGTCACGAAGAGCCGTACACGGGCAGCGGCGCCGGGGACTGCGCGATCAGGTCCGGGATGACCGCACCCAGCTCGGCAGGCTCCCACCGCGCGCCCTTGTCGACGGTGGCCGCGCGCTGCCAGCCGTCCATGACCCGGATGATGCCGCCCTCGGTCTCGAAGACGCGGCCGGTCACGTCGCCGGACTGGCTGCTGCCCAGCCACACGACCAGCGGCGACACGTTCGCCGGATCCATCGCGTCGAAGCCGGAGTCGACCGCGGCCATCGAGTCGAAGACACCCTCGGTCATGCGGGTGCGGGCCGACGGGGCGATCGCGTTGACGCTCACGCCGAAGCGCTTGAGCTCGGCGGACGCGACGAGCGCGAGGCCGACGATGCCCGCCTTCGCGGCCGAGTAGGTGCCCTGGCCGACGCTGCCGAGCAGGCCGGCGCCGGAGCTCGTCATCACGACCCGCGCGTCCGGCTGGTGGCCCGCCTTGCTCTGCGCGCGCCAGTGGGCGGCCGCGTGCCGCAGCGGTGCGGCGTGGCCCTTGAGGTGCACGCGCGTCACCGCGTCCCACTCGTCCTCGGTGATGCCGAAGACCATGCGGTCGCGCACGATGCCCGCGTTGAGCACGAGCGTGTCGAGCGAGCCGAACGCGTCGATGGTGGAGGTGATGAGGTGCTCGGCCTGTGCCCAGTCGGCGACGTCGTCGCCGTTGGCGATCGCCTCGCCGCCGTTGGCGCGGATGGTGTCGACGACCTCGCCCGCCGGGCCGCTCGAGCCGCCGCTGCCGTCGAGCTCGGCCCCCAGGTCGTTGACGACGACCTTGGCGCCTTCCGCCGCGAACGCGAGCGCGTGCGCCCGGCCGAGGCCGCGCCCGGCGCCGGTGACGATGACGACGCGGCCGGCACAGATCCCGCTCACAGCCACATCCTCATAGGGCTCTCTCCCTGAGCTCGTACTTGAGCACCTTGCCGCTGGGGTTGCGCGGCAGCGCATCGACGGCGACGACGTGGCGCGGCACCTTGAAGTTCGCGAGCCTCTCGCGCGCCCACGCGACGAGCTCGTCCTTGTCGACCGTCGCGCCGGGCCGCGCGACGACGAACGCGGCGCCGACCTCACCGAGCCGCTCGTCGGGCACGCCGACGACGGCGACCTCGCCGATGGAGGGGTGCGTCATGAGCACCTGCTCGACCTCGGCGGGGTAGGCGTTGAAGCCGCCCACGACGTACATGTCCTTGATGCGGTCGGTGATGGTGACGTTGCCGTGCTCGTCGAGGATCCCGACGTCGCCGGTGTGCAGCCAGCCGTCGTCGTCGATGGCCTGCGCGGTCGCCTCGGGGTCGTCCACGTACCCGCGCATCACGTGGTAGCCGCGGGTGACGATCTCGCCGGGAGAGCCGACCGGCACCGGCTGGTTGCACTCGTCGACCGCGCGCACCTCGGTGTCGGGGATGGCGCGGCCACTGGTGTGCGCGATGGTCTCGTCGTCGTCACCTCGACGGCACATCGTCACGGTGCCGGTCGCTTCGGTGAGCCCGTACGCGGTGAGCACGGTGCCGAACCCGAGCTCGGAGCGCATGCGACGCACCAGCTCCACCGGCACGACGGCGGCGCCGGTCACCGCGAGACGGAGCGACGACGTGTCGTAGCCGGACCGGTCGGGGAGCTGCAGGATCGACGTGTACAGCGCGGGCGCGCCCGGCAGGACCGTCACCTTCTCCTGCTGGATGCGCGCGAGCACGGCCTTCGCGTCGAAGACCGGCTCGGGAACGATGGTCGCGCCTCGGAGCAGGCACGCGATGATGCCGGCCTTGTAGCCGAACGTGTGGAAGAACGGGTTGACCACGAGGTAGCGGTCGCCGGCTTCGAGGCCGACGACGCTGGACCAGACGCCGAACACCCGCAGCGTCTGGCCGTGCGTGCTGAGCACGCCCTTCGGGCGGCCGCTCGTTCCCGACGTGTAGATGAGGTCGCTGATGTCGCGCGGGCCGATGACGTCGGCGCGCTGGTGCGCGGTCTCGGCACTGACCGCGTTCGCGCGGTCGAGGTAGTCGCCCCACGACAGCGCGCCGGTGCCGCCGTCTCCCTTGATCGCGACGATCTGCTTGAGGTCCGGAAGGTCCTCACCCGCCTTCCAGAGCAGGTCGACGTAGTCGGTGTCGAGGAATCCCCGGACGGTGAACAGCAGCTGGGACCCGCTGCGGCGCAGGATGTCTGCGGCTTCCTGTCCGCGGTAGCGGGTGTTGAGCGGCACCAGCTCGGCACCGACGCTGACGGCGCCGAGTGCGGCGATGACCCACTCCGGGCAGTTGGGTGCCCAGATGGCCACGCGCGCGCCCGGCTCGATGCCGGAGGCGATGGCCGCCCGCGCCGAGCGCTCGACCGCAGCGGCGAGCTCCACGAAGGAGTACCGCACGTCCCCGTCGACGAGCGCCTCCGCGGCTCCGAAGCGCTTCGCAGCCGAGTAGATGAGGCGCGGGATGCTCTCGAACTCGACGTCGGCCCGCGGGTCGGCGAGATCTGACACGGCGTCAGGTTAGCGGGGGCGGGAGGAAGGCCGCGCGCCCGGCGGCCGTGAACCGGTCGCGCAGCGCCGTGCGCTCCTCGGGCGTCAGGCGCGCGTAGCCCGCGCCCTTCTCGCGCTCCCACCACACCGGGTCCGCGGTCTCCCACGCGGCCCGGCGCAGCGGGTTCTTGTCGATCTTGTTGGTACCGGTCACCGGCATCGACGCCACGATGCGGATGAAGCGCGGCGCCCACTTGGTGCCGAGGTCGGCCTGCGCGGAGAGGAACGCCGCGAACGCGTCCGGGTCGAACGCCTCCCCCGGCAGGAGCTCGAGCGCGGCCATGACCTGGTCGCCGGTCTCCGGGTCGGGCACGCCGTAGACCGCGGCGAGGAGCACTCGCTCGGAGCGCGCCAGGATCCGCTCGACGGGTGCCGCCGCGAAGTTCTCGCTGTCGACGCGCAGCCAGTCCGACGAGCGGCCGGCGAACCAGAACCACCCGTCCACGTCGCGGTAGCCGAGGTCACCCGACCAGTACCAGCCATCGCGCAGGCGCTCCGACGACGCCTCCGGGTTGCGCCAGTAGCCCTCGAAGCCGGGCGCGCCGCCCCGGTCGACGAGCTCGCCGATGCACGCGGGGTCGGTGGGCGTGCCGTTCGCGTCGATCACCGCGCGCGGGCACTCCTCGCCCGTCTCGGGATCGACGATCGCGACGTCGGCCCCCGGGCGCGGCTGCGGCAGGCCGAGCGCGCCGTCCGGCGTGCCAGGCACCCGGTGGATCGCGATGACGCCTTCGCTCGAGCCGTAGTTCTCGAGGATCTGCACGTCGAAGCGCGCGGTGAACGCCTCCCGGTCGCGCGCGGATGCTTCGGTGCCGAACGCGAGCCGCAGCGGGTTGTCGCGGTCGTCGGGGCCCGGCGGGGTGGCGAGCACGTACGCGAGCGCACGACCGACGTAGGTGGTGTACGTCGCGCCGTAGCGCCGCACGTCGTCGATCCAGCCGCTGGCCGAGAAGCGCTCCCTCAGGGCGACGGTCGCGCCCACGGACAGCGCGGGCGCCCAGCACGCCATGATCGCGTTGCCGTGGAACATCGGCATCGAGATGTAGGCGACGTCGTCGCGGGTCAGGCCGAACGAGTCGTTGGACCGCAGCGCGATGGTGCCGAGGCGGCCGTGCGAGCACACGACCGCCTTCGGCGCTCCGGTGGAGCCGGAGGTGAACAGCAGCAGCATCGGCCGGGTCGGGTCGGGGGCGGCCCACGGCTCGTCGTACGCGGCGTCGGCGTCGGCCCGGGCGTCGTCGAGCAGCGCGGCGTAGGCATCGCTGCCGACGATGTGCACCTGATCCGCGGGCACCCCGGTGTCGACGTCGTCGAGCAGCGCGCGCTGTCCCGGGCCGACGACGAGCGCGCGGCAGTCGGTGTGCCGCAGGTCGCCGCCGAGCGCGTCCCCGCGGCGCGTGAGGTTGCCGCCCACGAGCGTGCCTCCGGCCAGCGCTGCTCCCCCGATCCAGAAGGCGTGCTCGGGCGTGTTCTCGAGCAGCACCCCCACGTGCGCGGGATCGGCGAGCCCGAGCCGCCGCAGGACCGCGCCCCGCAGCAGCGACTCGCGCACGACCTCGTCCCAGGTCCACGTCCGGTCGCCCGCGCGCAGACCCGGCCGCGCGTCACCGCGGCGGGCCAGCAGCAGCGATCCCGGCGTGGTCACCACGGGAGCGTCCAGGGTCAGGCGGCGGCCCGGCGGGGCAACGTGAGCGTGACGGTGCCCGTGACGTGGTTGCCGAGGGAGTTGGCGCCCTGCACCGCGACGGTGACTTCTCCCGTGCCGGGGTCGAGCTCGGTGACCTTGCCGGTCATCGTCATGACGTCGCCCGCGTAGTTCGGCACGCCGAGGCGGATGGACACGTTGCTGATGACCGCGTCCGGCCCCGCCCAGTCGGTGACGAAGCGCCCGCAGAAGCCGTTGGTGGACAGGATGTTCATGAAGATGTCCTTCGAGCCGCGGAGCACGGCGAGCCCCGGGTCGTGGTGGACCTCCTGGTAGTCGCGCGACGCGATGGCGGTGGCCATGATGATCGTGCGGTCGAGCGGCAGCACCAGCTCGGGCAGCTCGTCACCGGCGGCGATGTCGTCGACGAACGGCGACACCTTGGCGGGCGCGGGCGCCGGCCAGGGCGGCAGCTCGATGCCGGTGATGTCGGGGATGACGTTCTGCCCGGGCTTCGGCGGCTCGCCCCCGGAACCGCCCCGCGGACGGAACTTCAGCAGCCTCCACACCATGGTCGCGACCAGCTCGTCGCCGACGCGGTAGAGCATCTCGCTGCTGATGAAGTGGCCGTCGCCGAGGCCGGTCGTCTTCATGTCGGAGACCTCGGAGATCTTCGACTCGATGGAGACGTGGTCGCCGGGGCGCAGGTAGCGGTGATAGGTCTGGTTGCAGTTGGTCGCCACCACGCTGGTGAAGCCGGCCTGGTTGAGCTCGACGAACAGCTCGTCCTGCGGCGTGCTGGCGCGCAGCGGCGGGCGCAGCCCGAACATGATCCAGGCCTGCAGCATCGTCGGCGGTGCGACGAGCCCGCCGTGCACGGACTGCGCTGCCGCGTGCTCGTCGAGGTAGATCGGGTTGCGGTCGTCGATCGCCTCGCACCAGTGGCGCACCATCGGCACGTTCACCGGGTCCGGGCCGAGGTGGGGCACGCCGAGGCTGCGCCCCGCGTAGCTCGCGTACGGGTTCACCGCCGTCTGGGGTGAGTCAGTCGTCGTCACGAAACCCTCTTCTCGACTGCTCCGCTGCCCATGTTCACGACCTCTTCCTCGTCGGTGAGGATCCACACCAGCGACTCGGCGTCGATGAACGTCGCCAGGTCGGCGGCGATCTCCGCGTAGTCGGGCTCCATCACCGAGGCCTGGAAGTCCTCGAGGGAGTCGTACCACTGGATGGTGACGCCGTCCCAGTCCTGCAGGCCCTTGGTGGCGTAGCTGGACAGCGGCCGGTGGTTCTGCTCGTAGCGGCGGGCGTGCTGGCCGCTCTTGGTGCGCGCGATGATCGGCGCGTGCACCTCACGCCAATGGGTGTGGAACTCCTCCGGCGTCAAGCCTTCCTTGCGCCTGAAGGTCGAGATGAGCTTGATCATGTCCAGGCCTCGAGGATCTTCCCGGTCGTGGTGACGGTGGCGAGCAGGCGCAGCGTGTTGTCGATCACGGCGTCGGCGTAGTCGTTCGGCACGCCGGCGACCGCGTCGCGTGGCACGACGACGGAGAAGCCCGCGTTGACGCAGTCCATCACCAGGTTGGTGACACCCACGTTGACCGAGACGCCCGTGGCGATGACCGTCCGCACACCGAGGTTGGTGAGCATGGCGATCAGGCCGGTGTCCCACGCGGGTCCCACACCGGTCCAGCGCGTCGACACGAGGTCACCGTCGGGTATCGCGCCCAGCTCGACGGCGGGCAGCACGTCGTCGGAGCCCGCGACGAGACGCGCATCGCCCCCTTGCTTGCTCACGCCCACGAACAACGGCGCATTGCTGCCCGCGCCCTTGCGGTCGGGGCGGAACGCCGCGATGCAGTGCACGACCGACGCGCCTGCGGTGCGCGCCGCCGGCAGCAGCCGCGCGAGGTTGGCGAGCACGGGCTGCGCCGCCTCCGCGAGCTGCGGCAGCACTGAGCCCGGACCGACGACGCCGCGCTGCACCTCCTGCAGCACGACGGCAGTCTGCGCGGGCGCAACCAGCGCCCGGAGATCGACGGGCATCCCCTAGCTCACCAGAGCTGGTCGGTGTAGGTGTCGGTGCCCGGGATGGTCGGGATGAACGGCGACACGAACGCCACGGTCGCGCCGGCCTTCTCGTACGCCGCACCGAGCCCGGCGAACGTCTGCTCCCACACCGTGTCCGGCGCCTCGTCGAGGAAGTAGAGGTGCAGGAAGCGGCCGCTGACCTGGTCGACGCGCACGACGTCCGCGGGCGCGTCGGCCTTCAGCGGGTGCGGCGAGAAGTGGAGCACCTGGCCGGCGGCGGACCCCTTGATGAGGGCAGGCACCACGTCGTCGCGCACGCGGGCGACGGCCGCCTCGTCGGCCGCGTCGGCGATCACCGCGACGAGGCCCTTGTAGGGGTGGTCGAGCGCCAGCTCCGGCGGCACGCCGTCGGCGTCGCGGGCCACCGCGAAGTCGTAGTCGTAGAGCAGCGTGTGGATGTGGTCGCGGTCGGTGAACATGCGCCCGTTGGCGTGCAGCACGTTGACCTGGTCGACGGCCCACTCGTTCCACTCGTCGGTGTGGCCCTTGAGCACGTAGTAGAGCGCGAGGTAGGAGCCGGTCTGCTGGTCCGGCACGATCGGGCTCGGGTCGGGGTAGCGCAGCGCCTTCAGGTCACGGGTCGCCACGAAGCGGCGGCCACCGAGGTTGTAGGTGCCGATCTGGCAGCCGGCGTAGAAGTGGTCGCGCTCGTACCAGCGGTTGTACGCGACCTCGTGGCCCTTGTGCGGCTCGACCATCGTGAACAGGGCCATGCCCAGCTCGATGGGCGAGGCGGTCACGCCGAACGCCGTCACCACAGCCTCCACTCCCGATCCGGCCCGCTCGCCGGCTCCCGGCGCCACGGATACATTCATGCCAACTGAAAGTTGATGGGGGGAGAGTAGTACGGCAGGATCAGGCGCATGGTCCGACGGCCGAAGGCCGTGGGACGCTCCTCCAACCACGGCCGGAGGCCAACCTGATGCATCGCGTGGTGCAGTGGAGCACGGGGCACGTCGGGAAGCACGCCATCGCGGGCATCGACGCCCGCCCGGACCTCGAGCTGGTCGGCGTCTTCGTCACCAACCCCGACAAGGTGGGCAAGGACGCGGGAGAGCTGGCCGGCCTCGGCAAGACCCTCGGGGTCGCAGCGACGAACGACGCCGACGCGTTGCTCGCCCTGAAGCCCGACTGCATCGTGCACACCGCGATGGCCGACGACCGGCTGCTCGAGGCGATCGAGGACCTCAAGAAGATGCTGGCCGCCGGCATCAACGTCGTGTCCAGCTCGCCGGTCTTCCTGCAGTTCCCCTACGGCGTCGTGCCCGAGGAGATGCACGCGCCGATCGAGCAGGCCGCGCAGGACGGGCAGGCCTCCTTGTTCGTCAACGGCATCGACCCGGGCTTCGGCAACGACTGGCTCCCGCTGGTCCTGACCAGCGTCAGCGAACGCATCGACGAGCTGCGGTGCATGGAGATCCTCGACTACGCCACGTACGACCAGAAGATGATCCTCGAAGACGTGATGGGCTTCTGCCGCTCGATGGACGAGGTCCCGATGCTGCTGCAGCCGGGCGTCCTCTCGCTGGCGTGGGGCTCGGTCGTGCGGCAGCTCGCGGCCGGTCTCGGCGTCGAGCTCGACCGCGTCGAGGAGTGGTACGAGCGCTACGCGGCGCCGGAGACGTTCGAGATCCCGACGGGCACGGTCGAGAAGGGCACCGTCGCCGGCCTGCACTTCGAGGTGCGCGGCATCGTCAACGGCAAGGCGCGCATCGTGCTCGAGCACGTCACGCGCCTGCGCCCCGACATGGCGCCGGACTGGCCGCAGCCCACCGGCCAGGGCGGCTACCGCGTCGTCGTCACCGGTGAGCCGATCTACACCCTCGACATGCAGATGATGGGCACCGACGGCGACCACAACACCGCCGGCCTCAAGGCGACCGCCATGCGACTCGTCAACGCGATCCCGGCCGTGGTCGAGGCGAAGCCCGGCATCCGCACGGCGCTCGACCTCCCCCTGGTGACCGGCAAGGGCCTGCTCACCACCAC
>DASZYF010000010.1:0-23856 GCA_035545535.1 Mycobacteriales bacterium
ACATGGCTGAGGCCCACGGCGCCCCCGTGTGGGACTCCCCGCACCTGCGGGACGGGCGCCGACGTCTGGCCTCGGCCATCGACGCGCTCGATCCGATGCTGCCGGTCCCGGCGATCGCGCGGATCGCGGTCGAGCACGTGGTGGGCGCGCTGGGCGCGCTGTCCGGCGGCTGCTGGCTGCTGTCCGACGACGGCGCGGCCCTCGAGCTCGTCGCGAACCTCTCGGCCACCGACACCACCCGTACGGCCAACGCCCGGCTGGGGCTGGACGCCGACTCGGTCGTCGCCCGCGCCGCGCGGGCAGGGGAGGGGCTGTTCATCCCCGCCGGCACGGCCGACGTCGTCGGGGCGGCGGCGCCCGACCGCGGGATCATCGCGCTGCCGATGATCGGCCACGACGAGGTCGCAGGGGTCATCGCGGTCAGCGTCGACGGGTCCCGGGAGGCCTCGCGGGCTGACCTCGCCTTCGGCGTGACGCTCGCGCAGCTCTGCGCGGGTGCCATCCGGCGCGCCCGGCTGTCCGACGACGCGCGCAACGAGCCCGGCCTGGTGCTGGCCGACCAGCTGCGCTTCTCCAGCGAAGCGAGCGCGCTGCTCGCCGAATCGCTCGAGGTCGATCGCGTGGCCGACGTGCTGGCGCACCTGGCGGTGCCGCGCCTCGGCGGCGCGGCCGCCGTCTACCTGACCGGCGACGACGGCGCCGTCATCGCGGCAGTGGCGCACACCGAGCCCGAGCGCGAGCCGTACCTGCTGCGGATGCTGCGCACGCTGCCGATCACGACCGAGCAGGACATCGGCCCGGGTGCGGTGCTGCGCACCGGTCGCACGGAGCACCTGCCCGCGCTCTCTGAGGAAGCCGTCGCCGAGATGCTGCGGCGGTTCCCCGCGGTGGCGGCGGCGATCGGTGCGGTCGCGCCGCGCACCGGTTTGCTCGTGCCGCTCGTGGCGCGCGGCCGCGTCAACGGCGTGCTGGCCCTCGCCCGGGACGAGCCCGAGTACTCCGGCGCCGACCTGCTGCTCGCCGAGGAGCTCGGCCGCCGGGGCGCGCTCGCCGTCGACAACGCGCGGCTGTACGCGCGTGAGCGCGACGCGGCCGTCACGCTCCAGCGCTCGCTGCTGCCTCCGGCCCTGCCGGACCTGCCCGGTCTCTCGGTCGCCGCGCGCTACCTCCCGGGCACCGCCGGCACCGAGGCGGGCGGTGACTGGTACGACGTGATCCCGCTGCCCCACGGCCGCGTCGGCCTCGCGATCGGCGACGTCATGGGCCGAGGGCTGCGGGCCGCCGCCGTCATGGGTCAGGTCAGCGCGGCCCTGCGCGCGTACGCGCTCGAAGGCTCGTCGCCCAGCCAGCTGCTCGCCCGCCTCGACCGCGTGGTCACCGCGCTGCACGGAACGTCACTCACGACCTGCGCGTACGCGGTGTTCGATCCCGCGACCGGCGCGTTGCGCCTCGCGCTGGCCGGGCACCCGCCGCCGCTGCGCGTGCTGTTCGCGGGTGATGGCGCCGCGGAGGCCGAGTACGTCGACGTCGAGCCCGGTCTGCCGCTCGGCGTCGAGACGAGCGACTACCCCGAGGCGGCGCTCGCCCTGCCGCGCGGCGGCGCGCTCGTGCTCTACACCGACGGGCTCGTCGAATCGCGCAACGGCGGGCTCGACCCCGGCCTGGACCGGCTGCGCGACGTCGCCCGCACACCGCGTCCGGACGACCGGGGCATGGCCACGGCGTTGGCCGACGACATCGTCACGACCCTGTCGGAGCACCGCGACGAAGGCGACGACACCGCGCTGCTGGTGCTCGTGCGCGAGACCGCGCTCGTGGCCACGTGGGACCTGCCGGAGACGCCGGACGGTGCGGGCATGGCGCGGCGCGAGATCACGTCGGTCATCGACGCGTGGGGCCTGGCGGCGCTGCGCGACGACGTCGTGCTGCTGGTCAGCGAGCTCGTGACCAACGCGCTGCGGCACGCGCGGCCACCGGTGCGGTTGCACGCGGAGGCCGACGACCGGCGGTTGCGCATCGGTGTCGACGACGGGGGAGCGGCGGTGGTGCTTCGGCCGCGGCTGTTCCCACCGGCCGAGCAGGAGAACGGGCGCGGCCTCGCGCTGCTCGAGACGCTGTCCAGCCGCTGGGGCATGGTCGCACGCCCCGACGGCAAGACCGTGTGGTTCGAGCTCGACCGTCCCGCTGTGACCGCGTGACGCGTCGGCTCAGGCCGCTTCCGGATCGACGGTGCGCTGCGTGTGGTTGCCGACCGTGACGACCTCGCCGTTGCGGATGTGCCACAAGGTGCCGTCGTCGGAACGGATGCGCGTGGAGCGCAGCCCGACCGTCTCGACGACCCCCTCGACGTCGCCGATCTTCACGTGATCACCGACCCCGTACTGGTCCTCGAGCACGAGGAACAGGCCGGAGAGGAAGTCCTTGACGAGGTTCTGCGCACCGAAGCCGACCGCGACGCCGACGATGCCCGCCGACGCGATGATCGGCGCGAGGTTGATGCCCAGCTCGCCGACGATGATGATCGCCGCGATCGTCGAGATGACGACGTTGGTGATGCTCGACAGGACCGACCCGATGGTCGTCGCCCGGGCCCGCCGCCGCGCCACCGCCGCCGGGCTCATGTCGATCACCACGTGACCGATGCGCTCGATCTGCCGGTTCACCCGGCCTTCGGCGGTCGAGCGAACCGTGCGGCGGATGAGCCGGCCGGCGAGCGCGCGCAGCACGAGCGCGGCGATGACCACGATGAGGATGTGGAACAGCCGGAGGATGATCTCGCTGCCGCCGGCCAGCCACTTCGAGCCCGTGATGTGCAGGACGTGCAGGCAGAAGCTCGTCGGTGACGAGCCGCACGCGTCCGTCTCCGCCTTCGTCGGACCGCCCGGCGCCGGGGCCGATGCTGCGGGGGATCCTGCGAGGGCCCACACCAGCGCCAGCACCTCGCCGACCCTACTGAGCCACCCGGGAGGGCCATCCGGGTGACCGCCGAGCACCTCCAGGGGACACGCCAACGTCTTAGACGTTGGCCGCGCGGCCGTCCGTCAGGTTGACTGTCACCACAGGAGGACGACCGTGCCGGACGCGCTGGTGCTGAACGCCACGTATGAGCCGCTATGCGTGGTGTCGCAGCGCCGTGCCGTCATCCTCGTCCTCGCCGGCAAGGCGGCCTGCGTCGAGGAGACCGACTACGTGCTCCACGCCGAGCGCCTGTCGGTCACCGTCCCCAGCGTCGTGCGGCTGCATCGCTACGTGCGGGTGCCCTACCGGGCGACCGTGCCGCTGACCCGCAAGGGCGTGCTCGCGCGCGATCACCACCGCTGCGCCTACTGCGACAGCCCGGCCACCAGCCTCGACCACGTGGTCCCGCGCAGCCGGGGCGGCGCTCACACCTGGGAGAACGTCGTCGCCGCCTGCGGCCGGTGCAACCACGTCAAGGCCGACCGTGCGGTGGCCGACCTCGGCTGGCGGCTGCGCCGCGTGCCCCGGGCGCCGACGGGCGCGGCGTGGCGGATCCTCGGCAGCCGCCGCGTGGACCCGTGCTGGGTGCCGTACCTCTCCAGCGCCGGTTCGGCGGGGATGCCCGAGGCGGCGACGGCGTGACGAGCGGACACCGCGCCGGCACGCTGACGCGGGTCACCGGGATCGCCCGGCGGGGCACCCGCCCCCGTCGCACCCGCACGCGGGACCGCGCGGTCGACGAGCCGCAGCGCACCTCGCCGCTCGTCGTCGACTGCGGCGTCTACGAAGGCGGCCGGCGGCTGGCCGGCCGCCTCGATCCGGCGGCGGCGCTGCAGCAGGCGCGGGCGAAGCCGGGCCGGTTCGTGTGGCTCGGCCTGTTCGAACCCACCGACGCCGAGCTCACCGAGATCGCCGCGATCTACGGCCTGCACCCGCTCGCCGTCGAGGACGCGGTCAACGCGCACCAGCGGCCGAAGGTCGACGAGTACGACGACATGGTCTTCGCGGTGCTGAAGAGCATCCGCTACGTGGAGCACGACAAGATCACCGACAAGACCGAGGTCGTCGAGACCGGCGAGGTCGAGGTGTTCCTCGGCGCCGACTTCGTCGTGACCGTCCGCCACGGGGCGGCCTGCCCGCTCGACGGTGTGCGCAACCGGCTCGAGCACGACCGCGACCTGCTGGCGCTGGGGCCCGCCGCGGTGCTGTACGCGGTGGCCGACCACGTGGTCGACGACTACGAGGTCGTCGTCGACGAGGTGCACGGCGACCTCGACGAGGTCGAGGCACGCGTCTTCGGCAGCCGCCGCGGCGAGGACTCGCAGAACGTCTACCAGCTCAAGCGCGAGCTGCTCGAGTTCAAGCGCGCGGTCGTCCCGCTGATCCGTCCGATCGCCCAGATGGTCAGCGGTGAGTTCGAGCTGATCCCCGAGCAGATCGAGGACTACCTGCGCGACGTCGAGGACCACCTGCTGCGCGTGGTCGAGCAGCTCGGCGGCGCCGACGAGCTCCTGTCATCCATCCTCAACGCCAACCTGACACAGCTCGCGCTGCAGCAGAACGACGACATGCGCAAGATGACCGCGTGGGCCGGCATCATCGCGGTGCCCACCGCGATCACCGGCTTCTACGGCCAGAACATCCCCTACCCGGGGTTCGGCGCGCACCACGGCTTCTACGTGTCGACCGGGCTGATCGTCGGCGGGATGGGCTACCTGTACTGGCTGTTCAAGAAGAAGAAGTGGCTCTGAAGACCTGATGGAGCTGCACGACCTCACCGCCCTCGAGGCGGCGGCCGCCGTGCGCCGTGGCGAGGTCTCGCCGGTCGAGCTCGTGACGCACGCGCTCGCGCGCGCCGAGGCGCTGTCGGACACGGTCGGCGCGTTCGTCACCATCACCGCAGACCAGGCCCTTGCGCAGGCGAAGGACGCCGAAGCGCGCACCGGTGAGCTCCCGCCGTTCCACGGCGTGCCGACGGCGATCAAGGACCTGAACCTCACCGCGGGCGTGCCGACCAAGATGGGCAGCCTCGCGTTCGCCGACTTCGTCCCGCCGATCGACGACGACGTCGTCACCGGGATGCGCGCTGCGGGCACGATCAGCATCGGCAAGACGAACGCGCCCGAGGTCGGGTTGCCCTGCTACACCGAGCCCGACCCGTCGATCGCGCCGCCGGCGCGCACGCCCTGGGACCTGACGCGCTCGGCGGGCGGGTCCAGTGGCGGTTCCGCGGCCGCCGTCGCGAGCGGCATCGTCCCGGTCGCGTCCGCGAGTGACGGCGGTGGCTCCATCCGCATCCCCGCCTCGGTCACCGGGCTCGTCGGGTTCAAGCCGAGCCGCGGGCGGGTCAGCAACGGCCCGCTCGGCACCGACTGGAGCGGGCTCGTGCACCAGCTCGTGCTCGCCCGCACCGTGGCCGACAGCGCCGCGTTCCTCGACGTGCTCGCGCAGGACAGCACGGGCGGCCCGTTCCTTCCCGCGACCGAACGGCCCCCGCGGCGCCTTCGCGTCGCGCGCTCGCTCGACACGAGCGTGGGCGTCGTGCCGCACCCGCCGTGCATCGCCGCCGCGGACGCGGCCTGCGCCGCACTCGCCGCGCTCGGGCACCTGGTCGAGGACGTCGCCGGACCGATCCTGCCCGGCGAGCTGTACGACCAGTTCATCGTGCTGTGGGCCACCAGCGCGGCATCGATCCCGATCGATCCGGCGAAGGAGCACCTCCTGCGCCCGCTGACCCGCGCACTGCGCGAGCGCGGTCGGTCTCTGTCCGCGCCCCAGCTCGCGGCGGCGCTCGGGATGATCGGCATGGCGGTGCGTGCGGCTGCGGCGCGGTTCGCGGGGTATGACGTGATCGTGTGCCCCACCCTCGCGCAGCTGCCCGCCGCTGTCGGCCAGCTCCGCGACGACGACGACCCGTGGTCCGACTTCGACGCGCAGGTGCGCTACACGCCCTACACCGCGATCCACAACACCACCGGCTGGCCGTCGATCTCGTTGCCGCTGCACTGGCACGAGGCCGGCGGCGTGACGCTGCCCGTCGGGGTGATGCTCACCGCGCACGCCGGGCAGGACGCGCTGCTGCTCTCGGTCGCCGCGCAGCTGGAAGCCGCCCACCCGTGGCGCGACCGCCGTCCCCCGATCTGGTGAGCGCACCGCCTGCCGGCAGCCGTGAGCAGCGCGCGGCGGCCGCCGGCATCGCGACCGAGTACGAGGACTGGGCGCACCACCCGACGCCGGTGGCGCCCGACGACGTCGACGCGGTGCTCGCCGCGTTCGGACCGGTCAACGCCGGCCCGCCGCCGACCGTCGTCGTCCGCGACGGCCGCGCTCCCCAGGGGACGGTGCTGCTCGAGGACGGCAGTGTGCTCCCGGCGGGGGCGGAGGTCCCGGTCGGCTACCACCGGCTGCAACGTCCGGACGGCAGCGAGGCGACGCTGATCAGCGCGCCGGCGGCGCTCCGGCAGCCCGACGGGCGGCTGTGGGGGTGGGCGGTGCAGCTGTGGGCGCTGCGCTCGGCCCGGTCGTGGGGCCGCGGTGACTACCGCGACCTCGCCGACGTGGCGGTGTGGGCCGCGGAACGGGGCGCCGACCTCGTCCTCGTCAACCCGCTGCACGTCGCCGCCCCCGGCCACCCGGTCGAGCGCTCGCCGTACTCGCCGTCGAGCCGGCGGGTGCACGACGTCGGCTCGATCGCCGTGGACCTGCTGCCCGAGTGGGAGGACGCGGGCCGCGCGCTGCGCGCGCGCGTCGCCGCCCTGCGCCCCCCGCAGCGCGTGCTCATCGACCCCGACGAGGCCTGGGCGGCGCGCGAGGCGGCGTTCGCGCTGCTCGCGCCCCGCGACCTCGAGCCGCCGGCCGACCCCGTCGTGCGCCAGTGGTGCACGTGGGCCGCGCTCGCGGAGGTGCACGGCGCCGACTGGCGCACCTGGCCCGCGGCGCTGCAGGAGCCCGGCCCGGCGGCGGACGCCGCCGCCGACGAGGGGCGGGTCGCGTTCCACGGCTGGCTGCAGCAGCGCGCCGCGGAGCAGCTGACGCGCGCGCAGCAGCACGCTCGCGCGGCCGGCATGCGGGTCGGCATCGTGCACGACCTCGCGGTCGGCGTGCACCCCGGCGGCGCCGACGCGTGGGCGCTCTCGACCGAGCTCGTCCGCGGCATGACCGTCGGCGCGCCGCCCGACTCGTTCAACCAGAAGGGCCAGGACTGGCAGCTGCCGCCGCTGCACCCGCAGCGCATCGCCGAGACCGGCTACGCGGCGTTCCGCGACGTGGTGCGTGCGGCGCTGCACCACGGCGGCGGGCTGCGGCTCGACCACGTCATGGGGCTGTGGCGCCTGTGGTGGGTGCCCGAGGGCCGCACGCCGGACCACGGCACCTATGTCTCCTACGACGCCGACGCGATGCTCGCGGTCGTCGCCGTCGAGGCCACGCGCTCGGGCGCACTGGTGCTCGGTGAGGACCTCGGCACCGTGCAGCCCGCGGTGAACGAGCGGCTCGCCGCCGAGGACGTGCTCGGCTGCGACGTGCTCTGGTTCTGCACCGACCCCGACACCGGCGCGCCCCTGCCGTCCGAGCGCTGGCGGGCCCGCGCGGCCGCGAGCATCAGCACCCACGACCTGCCCACCGCGTACGGCTGGCTCGCCGGCGAACCGGTCCGGGTGCGCGCCGAGCTCGGCCTGCTCGGCGTCAGCCGCGAAGAGGAGCAGGCCCGCCTCGACGCCGAGCATGCGGCCTGGCGGGCGCTGCTCGTCGCCGAGGGGCTGCTCGAGCGGGCCGACGCCCCTGACGACGCGGTCGTCCTCGCCCTGCACCGGCTGGTCGCCCGCACCCCGGCCCGGGTCGTGCTGGCCGCCTTCGGCGACGCCACCGGTGACCTGAACCAGCCCAACCTGCCCGGCACCGTCCCGCTGCGCGACCCCTACCCCAGCTGGTGCCTGCCCGTGGCCGACCGGGCCGGCCGGCCGCTCGGGCTCGAGACCCTGCGCCAGCACCCCGGGGTGGCCGCAGTGGTGGCCGCGGTCGTCGCCGAGCGCGCCGCACCCCGGCCGGCCAGAAGATCTTGAAGTCCCGAGCAGGAACCCGCCTGCCGGGCGTCGAAGACGAGCACTGACGAGGGTGGCGTCCCCCGCGGGGGTGGTGGCGCCACCCTCGTCCGTCTTCCCGGGCACCCGGTGCGCGAGCAGGCTCGCGGGTGGGCTCGTCGGATAGCCTCCGTCGCGTGATCGCCGCCCTGGCTGCCCTCGCAGCGAGCCCGGCGCCCGTCATCCCGGGCTACATCAACGGGACCAACGGCGCGCCCGACTCCCTCGGCGGGGTGCCCGAGGTCCTGATCTTCCTCGGCATCCCGGCCGCCGTGTTCTTCGTCATCGGCTTGCTCGTGCTGCGCCAGCGCGGCGTGGGCGCGGTCGCCTACCGGCCGGGTCGCCCGTGGGGCTTCCCGCGCGTCTGGTTCGGTGGCGAGCCGACCGTGAAGGACGTCGGCCTCATGCCGCCGCCGCTCGAGGGTGCAGGAGGTGCCAGTGGCCGCTGGTGAGGCGTTCACCGCCACCCAGACCGAGCGCATCCAGCGCGCGCTCGCGCAGGCGCAGAGCGAGACCGGCCTGCGGTTCTACCTGACCGTCGGCCCGTTCAGCAGCCAGAGCGGCTACAAGGCCGAGGCCCAGCGCCTGCTCGGCGTGCTGATCGCCGACCACCACGGCGGCCACGACCCCGGTGTCGTGCTCGTGGCGGTCGACCCGGGCAACAAGGTGCTCGAGATCGCGACCTCGCCGGTGGCGCGTGAGCGGATCGGCGACCACGAGGTCGGCCTGGTCGTGCTGTCGATGACGTCGAGCTTCACCGTGGGTGACCTCGTCGGCGGCATCGTCAACGGCCTGCGCATGCTGGCCGACTCCACCGGCGCCGAGCGCGCCGCGCTCACCGCCTGACGCGCGGTCTACGCCTGACGGTCGCGGGCCTGGGCGCGCAGCGCCCGGGCCAGGCCGTCGCGACCCTCGATGAGGACGCGGCGCAGGCCTGACTGCGGGTTCACCTCGCGCAGGTACTCATCGACCCGCGCAACCGTCTCGTCCCGCAGCGACCACGCCGGGAACAGCATCTCGGCGATCGACTGCGCGGCGTCCAAGGAGCGCGTCGCCCACAGCCCGCCGACGGCCTCGAGGTAGCGCCCGACGTAGGGCTCGAGCAGGGCAGCCTGCTCGATCTGCGCGAAGCCCGCCATCGTGGCCGCCTGCAGGTGGTTCGACAGCGTGTCGGTCTCGACCACGGCGCTCCACGCGGCTTCCTTGGCGGCCGGGTCCGGCCGGGCGGCCCGCGCGGCGGTGGCCCGCCGCTCGCCGGCCGCCGTCCGGTCGCGCTCGAGCTCGGCGTCGATGGCGCGCTCGTCGAGCAGGCCGAGCGAGGCGAGCCGCTGCACCAGCGACCAGCGCAGGTCGGCGTCGACGAGCAGTCCGTCGATCGGTGCGGTGCCATCGAGCAGGCCACGCAGCACGCTGACGTGCTCGGGGGCGCGCGCCGTCGAGGTGAAGGCCTGCGCAGCGGCGAGCTGGAGGTCGGAGCCCGGCGCGGCCTCGCGGACCATCGCGAGCGTGGCGGCCGAGAGCTCGGCCAGGCGCTCTTCGTGGTGCGCCGGGTCGCCGTAGAGCAGCACCGAGGAGCGGGCCTGCGCGAGCAGCGAGCTGACCACGCCGATCTGCGTCTCGGCCGGCGCACCGCGCACGACGAGGCGCAGGTAGTCGCCCGCCTTCATCTCGGCGTCGCGGGTCATGTCCCACGCGCTCGACCAGCACAGCGCGCGGGGGAGCAGCTCCTCGATGCGGTCGATGCCCGCCACGACGGTGGCGAGCGAACGCTCGTCGAGGCGGACCTTCGCGTAGGTGAGGTCTTCGTCGTCGATGAGGAGCAGCTCGGGCTGCGTCAAGCCGACGAGCTTCGCGATGTCGGTGCTCGCGCCGACGACGTCGACCTCGACGCGGTCCCGACGCACGAGCTTGTTCGTCGCCGGATCGGTGTCGTAGAGGCCGATGGCGACGCGGTGCGAGCGCAGCGTCGGGTGCGCCTCGGGTGCGGTCTGCTCGACGGCGAACGACGTGAAAACGCCCTCGTCGTCGACGGTGAAGGACGGCCTCAGCGTCGCGACGCCGGCGGTCTCGAGCCACTCACGCGACCACGCGGTGAGGTCACGCCCGCTCGAGCGCTCGAGCGCGTCGAGCAGGTCGGACAGCTCGGTGTTGCCCCACGCGTGCGTGCGGAAGTACTCGCGCAGGCCGTCGAGGAACTCCTCTTGGCCGACCCACGCGACGAGCTGCTTCAGGATGCTGGCGCCCTTGGCGTAGGTGATGCCGTCGAAGTTCGCCTTCACGGCCTCCATGTCGTGCGCGTCGGCGACGACCGGGTGCGTCGACGGGAGCTGGTCCTGCCGGCGCGCCCACGTCTTCTCGGTGTTGGCGAACGTGGTCCACCCGTCGGCGAACCGGGTAGCGGCCACCTGTGCGAGAACCGCTGTGTAGGAGGCGAAGCTCTCGTTCAGCCAGAGGTCGTCCCACCAGCGCATGGTCACGAGGTCGCCGAACCACATGTGCGCCATCTCGTGCAGGACGGTCTCGGCGCGCCGCTCGCGGCGCGCGTCGGTGACCTTCGAGCGGAACACGTAGTCCTCGAGGATCGTGACGCAGCCGGCGTTCTCCATCGCGCCCGCGTTGAACTCGGGGACGAACAGCTGGTCGTACTTCTCGAAGGGGTACGCCATGCCGAACGCCTCGTGGAAGAACCCGAAGCCCTGCTTGGTCACAGTGAACAGCTCGTCGGGGTCGAGATGGTTCGCCAGGGACGCCCGGCAGTACAGGCCGAGCGGGATGTCTCCGTGCTCGTCGCGGTAGGTGTCGTGCACGTGGTGGTACGGGCCGGCCACCATCGCGGTGATGTAGGTGGAGACCCGGTTGAGCGTGCGGAACGTCCAGTGCGACGTGCCCTCGCGGCCGGGCGCCGGCGCCGGATCACCGTCGGCGGGCGCGTTGCTGACGCACACCCAGTCCTCAGGCGCCGTGACGTCGAGGGTGTAGGTCGCCTTGAGGTCGGGCTGGTCGAAGCATGCGTACGCCCGGTGCGCGTCGTAGGTCTCGAACTGCGTGTAGAGGTAGACGGCCTTGTCGACGGGGTCGACGAAGCGGTGCAGGCCCTCGCCGGTGTGCGAGTAGATGCACGTGGCATCGACCACCAGCTCGTTGTCCGCCGCGAGGCCGTCGAGCCGCAGCCGCTCGCCCTCGAGCGCTGTCGCGACGTCGACGGGTGTGCCGTTCAGCGTCGCGGAACGGACCTCGGCGGCGGCGATCTCGATGAACGTGGAGGCGCCCGGCTCGGCGCAGCGGAAGCGGGCTGCGGTGCGCGATCCGAACGTCGTCTCGCCCTGCGTCACGTCGAGGGAGACCGTGTAGGACTCCGTGGAGATCAGCTGGGCGCGCTCACGCGCCTCGTCGCGCGTGAGCGTCTGCGGCATCCGTCGATCTTCTCACCGGCTGGGCGCTCCACCCCTTTTGTTGCGGCTGTGCGACACGTCGAGCGTGAAGATCAGCAGAGGATCCGCATCGGACGCCCGGTCCCGTCGCGCGGGCATTCCGGGTCCTGGAACACCTCGGCCCGGCCGCCGGCCCAGCGCTGCGCCACCCAGGCGACCGCCACCGCGTCGAGCACGTCGTCGGCTCGGGCCGTCCCGAGCCGGGCCGGCAGGGCCGCGACGACGGCCTCCCCGAGCCAGGCGGCGAGCAGTGCACGGCGCTGCGCCAGGCCGGCCGCCGTGTGCTTCGACACCGGGGGGACGCCGCCGTTCATCGTGGTGAACGCGAGCTCCGGGTGCGCCTCGGCGACCCGCTCGTCGAGCGCCGGATCGGCGGCCAGCAGCGCATCGATCTCCGCGATGCGCGGCGTGATGTGCCAGGTCTGCTGCGAGATCCCGCGGCCGTCGCAGAGCTCGCGGGACAGCACGTTCGCCTCCCAGTAGCCGGGCGCGTCGAGGATCGGCCGCACGGGGGTGGGGAACACGGTCGAGCCGCGGCCGGGCAGCCGGGCGCGCACCTGCGACTCGAGCGTCCGGCGACCGCGCTCGGGGAGCCCGATCGGGATGTCGATGCACACGAAGGCCCCCGTGGTGGGCAGCTCAGCCGCGGCGACCACCTCGATGCCGAGCAGCCGGCGGCCCTGCACGCGCGCGACGACCCAGCCCTGCGGGCAGCCGTCGGCGCCGGCCACGACCGGCGGCTTCGCGCGACGTGGTCCGGTCCGCGCGGGGTGGGCGGGCATGATCACAGCATGCGGGTGCACCTGGGCAGCGATCACGCGGGCTTCGACCTCAAGGCGGCGCTGTCCGTGTGGCTCACGGACAACGGCCACGTGCCGGTCGATCACGGGCCGCACGCGTACGACGCGGCCGACGACTACCCGCCGTACTGCCTCGCCGCCGCCGCGGCCACCGCGGCGGATCCCGGCAGCCTCGGGGTCGTCATCGGGGGCAGCGGCAACGGTGAGGCGATCGCGGCCAACAAGGTGCCGGGCGTGCGGTGTGCGCTGGCGTTCAGCGTGGAGACCGCGCAGCTCGCCCGCGAGCACAACGACGCGAACGTGCTGTCGCTCGGCGCGCGCATGTACGACGTCACCACCGCGACGTCGTACCTCGCCGCGTTCGTCGGCACGCCGTTCAGCGGGGACCCGCGGCACGTGCGCCGCATCGCGATGCTGACCGCCTACGAGGCGGACCACGTCCTCCCGCCCCTCCCGGACTGACGCGGCTAGAAGATGTCGACCGTGTAGGGCGCTTCGTGCCAGGACCAGGCACGGCTCGCGGCCAGCAGAGTCCCCGGCGAGTGCTCGATCACGCGGCCCGCGGCGGCGAGTGACGCGAGCGTCGTGCCGCCGAGGTGCGCGGCGCCGAGGTCGGCGGCGGTCAGCTCGAGGTCGGGTTCGGTGCCGGTGGGCGTGACGGTGGCCGCGCCCATGTCGTCGATCTCGACCCGCCAGGTGCCGTCGTTCGCCGGCAGGAAGGCATCGTGCACGCGCAACGTCACCGCCGTCGGCGCGCTGTACGTCCGTTCGGACAGGGCCCGCGGGAGGTCGACGAGGCGCAGCCACACCCCGTCGAGCAGCGCGGCGCGGGCGTGCCGGGGGTCGGCGAGCAGCAGGAGCAGCGGGTCCGGGTGCGGGCGGATGCGCGCCGTCAGGCGCCGCACCAGCGAGGTGTCGAGCACGTGCCGCCACAGCGCGGCATGCACCTCGGGCGTCTCCGCGAGCAGCTCGACGAGCCTCAGCTCGCCGTCGGATGAGCTCCACGTCGTCGAGCCCTGCGCGATGCGGAAGCTCGCGTAGCCCACGGCGTCGCCGTCCACCTCGGCGACGACGACCTGCATCTCGCTGCCGCCGGCGCGCTGCTCGGGCAGGTCGGCCAGCAGCAGGTCCCAGCGCTCGCGGTCGCGGCTCATGGCGCCGGGCGCGGTCGCGGTGACGCGCTCGTAGACCCGCTCCATGTCGGGGCGGGCCTTGGCGGGCTCACGCAGGTGCAGCCGGCCGCGGAAGCGCTCGAGCACCGCCTGCCCCTCGCGGGAGAACGCCGACCACGGCGTCTCGACGTCGAGCCGGCTGTTCCACCCGGCCAGGCCGTAGCCGTACTGCTGGTACAGCTGCGGCTCGCTGGCCCACAAGGCGGCAACGGCCTCCACGCCCGCCGCGGCGATGTCGTCGAGCTGGCGCCGCATCAGCGCGGTGAGCAGGCCCCGCCGGCGGTGCGTCGACGTGACGCTCACCGTCGTGACACCCGCGCACGGCCGCTGCGACCCCGGCACCGTCGTCGTCATGCTCAGCGCGCCCGCGGTGCCGACGACGTCGTCGCCGTCGAACACGCCGATCAGTCGCTGCGCCGAGAACGCGGCGTCGAACAGCTCGGCGAGCCGGCCCGTCGGCGGGTCCCAGCCGAACGCGCGCTCGAGGCTGACGACGAACGGGTCGTAGCCGGTCTTGTCGATCGGGCGGATCTCGTACGGGGCGATGGTCACGCTTCGCTCCTACCCGACCTCGCGGCGGGTGACCAGGAACATCTTCACGTCGGCGGGCACGCCCTTCGCGCGTCCGAGCGCCACCTTGCGTCGCACGACGAGCGTGCTGGTGTCGAGACCGTCGAGCGTCGCGTCGGACACGATGACCTCGCCGCCCGCTGCACGCTCGACGACGCGGGCCGCGATGTTGACGTCGACGCCGAGGTAGTCGCCGCCGAGGCGCTTCGGCGTGCCGGTGTGCAGCCCGGCGCGCACGCGCGGCCGGAAGCCGTAGACCTCCACGTCCTCGAGCGCGTCCTGCCCGTCGAACACCGCGTCGAGCGCGGTCTGCGGTTCGGCGAACACGGCCATCAGCCCGTCGCCCAGGCGCTTCACGACCTCGCCCCGGTGCCGGCGGATCGCCGGCTCGAGCGCCTCACCGACCGCGCGCAGCAGCGTGACGGCCGCGTCGTCACCTGCGCGCACCGCCCAGCTGGAGAAGCCGACGATGTCGGTGAACATGATCGTCATCGGCCGGTCGACCCGCGCCCGCCCGCCCAGCATCGCCTGCCACACCTGCACAGCCGCGAGACCGGCCTCCTTGAGCGCGCCGGGGCGCTCCGGCCCCAGCTCCGCGATCGCGCGGCCGGCGACGGCCGGGAGCTCGTCCGGTGCGGCGGTGGACAGCGCGTCGCCGAACTCGTGGTCGCCGGGCAGCCGGCGCCGCGCGTTGCGAACCGCGCGCACGACCGTCGGGTTGCTGTCGAGCCGGCGAGCGGCGCGCATCGCCCGTGCCGCCGGGTTGGGCGGCGCGCTCCGGGGCACGACGTCGGTCTCGTCGTCCTCGCTCACGGGCGGAGACTAACGAGCGCGGGTGACCGTGACGTTGCCCTCCCGTGACCGGCGTCGCGCTAGCCGAGCTCGGTGCCGACCACGCTCACGAACGACACGCAGTCGCCCGGCATGCCACCGAGGTTGTGCGTGAGGCCGAGCGTCTTGCCCTGCTCGACGGTCTTGATGCGCCGCTCCTCGGGCGCCTCACCGCGCAGCTGCAGCCAGCACTCGAACATCATCCGCAGGCCGCTCGCGCCGATCGGGTGGCCGAACGCCTTGAGACCGCCGTCGGGGTTGACCGGCAGGTCGCCGTCGAGGTCGAAGGTGCCGGCGAGGACCTCCTTCCACGCCGTGCCGCGCTCGGCGAAGCCGAGGTCCTCCATGATGACCATCTCGGTGGGCGTGAAGCAGTCGTGCACCTCGGCCATGGCGATCTGCGCGCGCGGGTCGGTGACGCCGGCCTGCCGGTAGGCGTCTTCCGCCGCGGCGGCGATCTCGGGGAACGTCGTGAAGTCGTAGTCCTGGTGCGCGTGGCCGCTGCCCGGTCCGGCGATGAACGACAGGCCCTTCACGTAGAGCGGGTTGTCGGTGTACTTGTGCGCGTCTTCGGCCCGCACCACGATCGCCGCCGCACTGCCGTCGCTGACGCCCGAGCAGTCGAAGATGCCGAGCTGGCCCGCGATGATCGGCGCCGCGGAGATGACCTCCTTCGGCACCTCCTTGCGGAACTGCGCCCGAGGGTTGCGCGCGCCGTTGTAGTGGTTCTTCCAGCCGATGTGGGTGAACGCGGCCTTGAGCTCGTCCATGTCGACGCCGTACTTCGCGCTGTACGCGGGGCCGAGCAGGCTGAACAGCGCGGGCGCGCTCATGTCGGTCCCGGTGCCGTCTCCGGGCGGGGAGCCGACGGCCAGGCCGGAGAAGCCCGAGTCCTTGAGCTTCTCCACGCCGATCGCCATCGCCACGTCGTACGCGCCGGACGCCACCGCGTAGCAGGCGTTGCGCAGCGACTCCGACCCGGTCGCGCACATGTTCTCGAGGCGGGTCACCGGCTTGTTGTCCAGGCGCAGTGCCCGCGACAGCATCAGGCCGCTGATGCCGGAGCCCATCGTGCCGAGCCAGTAGGCGTCGATGTCCGCGATCGGGACGTTCGCCGACGCGCTCGCGGCGGTCGCCGCATCGATGAGCAGGTCCGGGCCGCTCTTGTCGAAGTGCTCGCCGAACGGCGTGCACCCCATGCCGACGATCGCGACGCGGTCGCGGATCCCCTTCGATGCCATGTCAGCCCTCCTCGCCGCTCGTCGCCGCAGCCCGTACCGGGCGGGCCTTCCAGAAGTAGTTGTGGATGCCGTCCGCCGTGATCGTGCGACGGAACGTCATCTCGACCTCGTCGCCGACCGCGACCTTGGTGGCGTCGGCGTCGGTGAGCGCGCACGAGAAGCGGCCGCCGCCGTCGAAGTCGACGACCACGCCGATGAGCGGTGGGCTGGGGGTGTAGGCGAGGTTGTCGACGCTGAACGTGCGGATCCGCGCGGTGACGTCGGCCATCGGCTCGGGTGCCATCTTGTCGACCGCCCGGCACTGGTCGCACACGCGCACGGGCGGGAGCCAACGGGTGCCGCACTCGGTGCATCGGCTCGCGACGAAGCCGTACTTCCACGCAGTCACCCGGGCGGCGGGTGGCGCGAACGGCGGCACCGGGTCCGGACGTCGTGGGGGCTCGCGGTCGAGGAAGCCCTTCCACGACAGGAACGTCGCGTAGGACAGGCTGTCGTCGCCGGAGGCGATCTGCGCGGCGACGGGGGTGGCGGCCCGGTGCTGGGGGAGCGCTGCGGTCGTCCTGAGCACCACTGCGGTCGCGCCGTCCGCCAGCACGACGGCGACGATGGTCTGGTCGGCCCCGGCGCGGTCGAGCACGTCGGCGAGCACGAGGCCGAGCGCGGCGGTGCCGGTGTTGCCCACCGTCGCGGTGAGATCGTCGGCGAACGCTTCCTTGCGCACGCCGCTGCGGGCGGAGAACGCCTTCGCCGCACGCGGGTGCACGCCGACGACGATGAAGTGGTCGACGCCCTCCGGCGTGAGGTCGGCCTGCTTGAGCGCGGCCGCGAACGCCGCATCCGCGAGCGGCACGTACTCCGTCTCGCCGAACCGCTCCTCCCAGGTCCTGGAGGTCGCGTCACCGGGCTGGCGCCAGCGGTCGAGGAACTCGGCGGTCGCGGACGCGTGCGTGACGACCTCCGCAAGCACCGGTGCCGTCGCGGTGCCGGGCCCGAGGACGAGCACCGCCGCGGCATCACCCCCGGTCGCCTCGTCGCTGCCGCCGGGCCGGCCGGTGCGTAGGTCGGACAGGGCGACGAGCGTGGACGCGTTGCCCCCCGCGGCCGCGAGCACGGCGCCCACGCCGCTGCGCACCGCCCCCGCGAAGTCGACGGCCAGGACGTCCTCACCCAAGGCGAGACCGGCGTGCACCGCCGTCGCGTTGGTCTTGTCGAGGTAGGCGGGGGCCGCGGTGGCGAAGTAGAGCTGGTCGACGCTGAGGTCGCGGCCGCGCAGCGCGCTGCGCCCGGCCTCGACCGCCATGGAGGTGGTGTCCTCGTCGTAGGACGCGACCGCCCGGGTGCCCTTGCCGCCGCCGGTGCCGAGCGTCGCAGTGATCGCGCCCCGCTTCAGCCGGGCGCGCGGCACGTAGGCCCCGTACGCCGTGATGCCACCCATGCGTCCTCCAACCCTGACGTCCGTGTCAGGTCAGGGTAGACGGAGGCCCCGGGAGCTGGGCGAAGCCGCCGTGCCCGCCGATGACGGCGTTCGACGCGAGGCCCTGCGCCGACCTCAGCGCACGTCAGCCGTGCGCGTCGGCCCAGCTCTCGCCGTGCGTCACCTCGGCGATGAGCTGCACGGCGCTGCCCGCGCACCACCAGCGGGCGGTGGCGGCGAGGGCCGAGACGAGCAGATCACGCGTCGCGTCGACCGCGGCCGCGGGGACGTGCAGCACCAGCTCGTCGTGGAGGCAGAGGACGATGCGCGCGTCGTTCGCCAGCGCGTCACGCACCGTCGCGGCCCACGCCTTGAACAGCTCGGCCGCAGCGCCCTGGATGACGGCGTTGCGCGCGAAGCGCCCGTAGCCCGCGGCGCGGCGCAGTGCGTCCGGCTCGACGTCGTCGTAGCCGCTGATGTCGGCGCCGTGGTCGAGCCGCAGCAGGCGGCCGCCCCACGTGCGGATGGGCACGCCCCGCCGGCCGGCGTCCTCGGCCTCGCGCAGGAAGGCCATCGCGCGGGGGTACGCACGGTCCATGTCGCGCAACGCCGCCGCCGCCGAGCCCGCGGTGCCGCCGTACATCGCGGACAGCACCGCGACCTTCGCCGTCGCGCGCTCGCAGCCGAGCTGCGCGGCCACCGGCGCGTAGAGGTCGGTCGACTGCGCGGCGTGCGCGAGGGCTTCGTCGCCCGAGACCGCAGCGAGCACCCGCGGCTCGATCTGCCCGAGGTCCGCCCGCACCAGCACGTAGCCCGGCTCCGCGCGCACGGCCGGTCGCAGCTCGGCCGGCAGGTTGTGCAGGCCGGAGCTCGCCGTCATGCGGCCGGCGCCGCCGTCGTAGGAGCCCCACGCCCCGCGCAGCCGCCCGTCGGCACCGACGCACTCGTCCATCCACCGCCAGCCGTACGTCGTCGCCAGCCGCTCCGCCTTGCGCCACTGCAGGAGCGCGGCGACGCCGGGCGAGCTCGCGGCGTACGGCGTCAGCCGCCCGGAGCGGGTGTCGGGGACGTCGATGCCGATGCGCTGCAGCAGCTCGCGCACCTGCGCGGGGTTGCGCAGGTCGTACGCCGCTCCACCCGGGAAGTGGCGGAGCACCTCGTCGTCACGACGGGCGCGTTCGGCGACCTCCTCGTCGGGGTCGCGGGGTGGCGGACCGATGGCCGGCGTGAGCAGCGCGGCAGCGACGTCCCGGTCGAACGGCAGCCCGTCGTGCTCGAGCTCGGCGCACAGCAGCGCGGCCGCCGACTCCGAACGTGCGACGAGCATCGCCAACGGCGTGGGCCCGGGGGCGGCGCGCGGATCGGGGATCTCCGCGATGGTGCGCTCCTGCGCGTCGTGGACCTCGAGCGCCAGCTCGGCCCACCTCGTCGCGGTCTCGAGGTCGGCCCGCCACACGGAGTGCAGCCATTCACGGGACAGCTGCCCGTCATCGCGCACCGGACCGCCGCCCTCGCCCTCGAGGTCGAACAGGTCGAGCGCGGCGCCGGGCGCGACCGGCAGATCGAGGTCGTGCGCCGCCGCCCACACCGCGCCGGCGTCGGTGCGCCGCAGGCCGCTCGCGAGGCCGGCGACGGCGGCCAGGTCCCAGCACGTGCGGGGCCGCACGGCGTCGCCCACGAGAGCGGCGCACTCCCGTGCCGACCACCACACCCAGCGCGGGTCGTGCGCGGCGAGAGCGTGAACGACGGACGTCGGCTCGCTGGTGGCGACCGCCCGCGCTCCGCCCGCCCACGCGAGGGCCACTCCCGCGTCGACCACGCAGACCGCCACGGGCGCGGCGCGCGGCAGGTCCGGTGCGGGATCGGCGAGCGGCACCGGCCCATCCTCGCCAACGGGTCGGACTCAGCCCGGTTTGTGAGACTGCACGGCATGCGCCGCACACCCCGCGTCCTCGCCGTCGCCGCCCTCGCGGCCGTCACGCTGGCCGCGTGCGGCAGCTCGAAGGCGAGCACCCGGTCCACGGCTGATCAGGGCGGCTCGTCGCCGTCGGCCACCGCCCCCACCACGAGCGCGTCCTCTGGAGAGACCACCGTGACCAGCCACAACGTGCCCGACGTCACCGCCAACGCGACCGACCTGAGCAAGCAGCCGGTCCTCACCGCGGGCAAGGGCGACCCCGACACCACCCTCGCCACGAAGGACCTCGTCGTCGGCAAGGGCGAGGAAGCCGTCATCACCGACACCGTGACGGTGAAGTACGTCGGCGCCATCTGGAAGACCGGCAAGGTCTTCGACGCCTCGTGGGGCAAGGACAACGGCTTCGGGCCGGACAAGTACCAGTTCCCGCTCAACGGCGTCGTGCCCGGGTTCGCGCAGGGCATCGTCGGCATGAAGGTGGGCGGCCGTCGCGTCATCGCCATCCCGCCGGCGCTCGGCTACGGACCGCAGGGCGGTCAGCCGGGTGCGGGCATCGGTGCCGACGACACGATCGTCTTCGTCGTCGACCTCGTGTCGATCCCGTAGCGCCTCAGAGGTCAGTCGTCGATCGCGGAGTACGCGGCGGTCCAGAAGTCCTGCACGTAGGCGGGTGGGTCCGGTGAGTCCCACGCCGACGGCGCCATGAGCAGCGTCGTCATCTGCTCGCGTGGGTCGTTGCGCCACGCAGCGCCGAGCCCGCCGTCCCAGCCGTAGGTCCCGACCGGCAGCACGCCGGTGCGGCGCGTGACCATCGCGACGCCGAAGCCGTAGCCGTTGACGTCGAAGAAGCCGTTCGTGAGCGGCGAGTAGGTGCGACCCACCGGCAGGCGGTCGGTCGTCATGAGCTCGATCGACGGACGCGACAGCAGGCGGGTGCCGTCGTCCGCGCGCCCGTTGCGCATGAGCATGCGGGCGAACGCGGCGTAGTCGTCGATCGTGCTGACCAGCCCTCCCGCCCCGGACGGGAACGCGGGCGGCTGGCTCCACTGGCCGTCCGGTGCGTCGTAGACGACCTCGCCGCCGTCGGCGAACGGGTTCGACCAGTACAGCGCCGTCAGTCGGCCGAGCTGGTCCGGCGGGACGTGGAAGGCGGTGTCGGTCATGCCGAGCGGCTCGAACACCCGTTCGCGCAGCACGTCGCCGTACGGCCGGGCGGTGGCGCGCGCGATGAGCACGCCGAGCACGTCCGAGCCGGTGTTGTACATCCAGTCGGCGCCGGGCTGGTGGATGAGGGGGAGTGACCCGAGCCGCGTCATCCACTCGTCGGGGTCGGGCGGGATCTGCGGGTTGGGCGGCCCCTGGCCCAGCTGCAGCTCGTCGAGCGCGTTCTGGATCGGGTACGAGCCGGGGTAGGCCAGCACCAGGCCGAGACCCATCTGGAACGTCAGCAGGTCGTGCACGGTGATCGGACGCTCGGCGGGCACCGTGTCCTCGAGGTCCGCGGCGAGCGACGTCAGCACGCGCCGGTCCGCGAGCTCGGGCAGGAACTCGTCGACGGGCTCGTCGAGGCGGAACAGCCCTTCCTCGACGAGGATCAGCGTCGCGACGGCGGTGATCGGCTTCGTCAGCGACGAGATGCGGAAGATCGCGTCCCGCTGGAGCGTCGTGCCGGCCCGGTCGGCGTCACCGACGACGCCGACCCACGCCTCCTCCTCGCGGCGCACGACCAGCGCCGCCGCACCGGGGATCCGCCCGGCGTCCACCGCGCGGGTGAGCACGGCGTGCGCCCGCCCGAGCTTCCGTGCGGACAGGCCACTCGTGCTCATGTCACCCCCGCCGTCACGTCGTCATCCGTAGCACGGGCGATCGTCGGCGCGCCCGTTCGCCGGTCGTTCCGCTTGGATGGTCCTGTGACTCCCATCAGCGGCACCGGCATCTGGGCCTTCCAGCTGCGCTACGGCGAGCCGGCCGAGATCGCGGAGACGGCCGCCGAGCTCGAGACGCTCGGCTACTCCGCGCTGTGGATCCCCGACGTCGGCGGCGACGTGTTCGCCTCCGTCGACCACCTGTTGGCGGCGACGCGCACGACGACCATCGCCACCGGCATCCTCAACCTCTGGATGCACACCTCGGAGGAGACCGCACAGCGCCACGCGGAGCTGACGGCCGCGCACGGCGACCGCTTACTCGTCGGGATCGGCGTGAGCCACCAGGCGCTGATCGACCGCGATGCCCCGGGCCGCTACGCGAAGCCCCTCACTGCGATGCGCGCGTTCCTCGACGGGCTCGACGCGGCGGAGACGCCGCTGCCGGTCGCGAGCCGCGTGCTCGCGGCGCTCGGTCCGAAGATGCTGGAGCTCGCGCGTGATCGCGCCGCCGGCGCCCACCCCTACAACGTCACGCCGGACCACACCGCGCTCGCCCGCGAAGCGCTCGGTCCGGATGCGGTGCTCGCACCCGAGCAGGCCGTGGCGCTCACCACCGACCCGGCGGAGGCGCGGGCCCTCGCCCGCCGGCACGCAGCCGTGTACCTGAACCTGCCGAACTACACGAACAACCTGCGGCGGCTCGGCTTCGGCGACGAGGACCTCGCCGACGGCGGCAGCGACCGTCTGCTGGACGCACTCGTCGCGTGGGGCGACGAGTCGGCCATCGCCGCGCGGGTGCAACAGCACCGCGACGCGGGTGCCGACCACGTGTGCATCCAGGTCCTCAGCGCGGGCGGTGCGCCGCGCGAGCAGTGGCGCGCGCTCGCGCCGGCCCTGGCGGGCTAGCGACGAGCCCAGGCTGGGCCGCGGCGGCGCGGCTAGCCTCACGCGGCATGCCGTCCAGCGATGACGTGTGGGAGGTCATGTCGACCGCACGCACCATCCGCCGCTTCACCGACGAGCCGGTGCCCGATGTGCTCCTCGCGCGCTGCCTCGAGGCGGCGACGTGGGCACCGAACGGCGCGAACGGGCAGGCGTGGCGCTTCGTCGTGCTCCGCTCCCCGGAGCAGCGCGCCGTCGTCGCCGAGGCCGCGCGCCGGGCGCTCGAGGTGATCGAGCCCGTCTACGGGATGACCCGTCCGGACGACGCCGACGACAGCCGCCGGGCCCGCAACAACCGCGCCACCTATGAGCTGCACGACCGCGCCGTCGAGCGCACCTCCGTGCTGTTCCTCACCTACAACTACGACACCGCGTCGGAGCTGCTGCTCGGTGGGTCCATCTACCCTGCGGTGCAGAACTTCCTGCTCGCGGCGCGGGCGCTCGGGCTCGGCACGTGCCTGACCAGCTGGGCGTCCTACGGCGGGGAGCAGCTGCTGCGCGACGCAGTGGGCATCCCGGCCGACTGGCTGCTCGCCGGTCATGTCGTCGTCGGCTGGCCGCGCGGCCGGCACGGGCCGGTGCGCCGGCGACCGTTGGCCGACGTCGTCGACCTCGACCACTTCGATGCGCCCGCCGTCCCCATCACGGGGGAGCGGTCCGCCACCGCCGGGCGCGACGTCCTGGGAACCCGCGCGCGCAGCTAGGGCTTCGTCCCGACGATGCAGCGGGCCAGGCCCGGAACCCGCACCTGGCCGTCCGCCGTGTACGGGCGCACGTCCCGGATCGCCCGATCGCGGATCCGTTCGCGCGTCGCGTCGTCCGCCTTCCGGAGGGCGGCCGCCGCGAGCGAGACGTGCTCGCTGAGCACCTGCCAGTACTCGTCGGCGGACTGCGTGACGAGCTCGACGCCGATGTCCCACTCCGCGATGTCGCGCAGCCCGGCGCTCGCGTAGAGGGCGCTGACCTGGCCGGGGGCCGCGCAGCGGTACATGTTCGGCCCGTCGGGGTCGGCGGGCGGCAGCGGCACCTCGGATCCGATCGCCTGCATGGCGATCGAGGTCCACGGGTTGCGGTCGGGGTCCACCCACACCGACGCGCACAGGCGCCCACCCGGCTTGAGCACGCGCACGAGCTCGTCGGTCGCCGCCGGCAGGTCGGGGAAGAACATGAAGCCGAAGCGCACCGAGACGGCGTCGAAGCTCGCATCTTCGAACGGCAGGTCGTCGGCGCTGCACACCCGGGTCTCGACGTTGGTGAGGCCGTGCTCCTTCGCGCGACGGGCGGCGACGTCGAGCATGTCCGGGGCGAGGTCGGTGAGGACGACGCGCCCGTTCGGCACGAGCCTCGCGATCGAGAGACCTGGCTCACCGGTCCCGGACGCGATGTCGAGGACGTGGTGGCCGTCGCGGGGCTCGAGGCGGTCGGTCATCGCGGTGCCGACGGGCTGCAGCTGTTCCAGGATCACGCGCTCCCACTTGTCCCAGGCGGCCGACAGCCCGTCCCACGCCGCCCGCTGGCTCGCCCGGACCTCCTCGGCGCTCGCCATGGCGCCACCCCCATCCGCCGCGCCTCTCGGGCAGGAGCATGCACCGCCACGGGCGCGCGCGGAGTCTCAGCTGTCTCAAGAGATGTC
>DASZYF010000011.1:0-19563 GCA_035545535.1 Mycobacteriales bacterium
GCCGGTGGTCGCACCGGCGACGCGCAGCCCGTCGATGACCGGGTCGGCGCTCACGTAGCCGTAGGACACCGTCGTCGTGCCGCTCGGCAGGTCGAGGGCGTCGAGCACCGGGGCCGCGGCCCGGCGAGCGGTCGCGTCGTCGGTCACCGGGTACGGGCTCGGCGCCACGGGCGGCTCGTCCGGCGGCACCGCCGTCGGCTTGGTCGGGGGGCCCGGCGCCGCGGAGGCATCGACGGTGCCCGGGTCGTAGCCGGATGCGCTGCCCGACGCGCCGATCGCCACCGAGGACTGGTCCACGGCGTAGCCGACGCTGCAGTCGGACGCAGCGTCCGGGCAGCTCGGTCCGTAGCTCCACATGCCGTTCGCGTCGACGCGCAGCCGGGGGCCGGCGGTGTAGCCGCCGTTCGCCGCGACCACCGGGTCGGTGACGCCGAGCGCCGTGGCGAGGCGCTGCACGGCCGCCTGGTCCGGCTTCGACGGCCGGTAGACCGGGGCCGAGGTCGGCTCGGCCGGCAGCGATGCCTGCAGCACGTACCCGCTGCCGGTGGTCGAGCCGCCGCCGCCCTTGCCCTCGGCCACGCCCGGCACGGCGGCGGTGTCGGCGGTGGTGTTGGCGCTGCCCGCTGCCAGGTGCAGCACCGGTGGCGGCGCGCCCTGTCCGGCGATCTTCGAACCGCAGCCGGCGGCCAGCAGGGCCGCCACGGCCACGCCGGCGACCACGCCCCCGTGCTGCACCAGCTTCACCCCACCCATGCTCCTGTGACGCGACCGCGCCCGCTCCGGTTCCCGAGATCCGGGTCAGGAGTACTGCTCGCGGAGCTTGTACTTGAGGACCTTGTTGAGGGTCTCGTTGCGGGGGAGCGCGGCGGTCACCTCGAGGCGCTCGGGGATCTTCTGGCGCATGAGGCCGTGCCCGTCGAGGTAGTCGACCATCGCCGGGAACGTCAGCGGCTCGGCGCCGTCGGCGGTCTCGACGACGGCGACGACCATCTCGCCGCGCTCGGCGTCGGGCACGCCGATGACCGCCACGTCCTTCACCGACGGGTGCGCGAAGAGCAGGTCCTCGAGCTCCTTGGCGGAGATGTTCTCGCCCTTGCGGATGATGACGTCCTTCAACCGGCCGGTGAGCGAGATGTGGCCGTCGGGGCGGATGACCCCGAGGTCACCGGTCTTGAACCAGCCCTCGTCGTCGAACGCTGCTGCGGTGAGCGCGGGGTCGGTGTAGCCCTTGCAGACGATCGATCCGCGCACGCGGACCTCGCCCTCCTCGCCGGCGGCGCAGACGGTGCCGTCGGCCTTCACCGTGCGGACCTCGATGCCGACGACCGGCTTGCCCTCGGTGTGCGCGAGCTGGTCGGGGGTGTCGTGCGGGCCGCCCTGGGCGATCATCGGGCACTCGGTCATGCCGTAGCCGTGCAGCACCGGGATGCCCATCTCGGCCAGCACCTGGTGGTAGATCTCGGGGGGCTTGGGTGCCCCGCCACCGGCGAGCTTGCGCAGCGACGGGACCACCGGTGCGCCCGGAGACTTGCGCTGCTCGGCCAGGAACATCGAGTAGTGCGCGGTGCTGCCGCCCGCCATCGTGGCGCCGAGCTTCGCGAACGACTCCACCGCGTCGGCCGGGATGAACGACTCGAGCAGGATCGCGGGGAACCCCGCGAGCAGCATCATGAAGAAGTAGTCGGGCCCGGCGATGTGGGCGAACGGGAACGCGATCGAGCCGACGTCGTCGGGTTGCATGTCGAGCGCCGTCGCCAGGCCACGCCCGCCCGCCATCAGCGTGTTGTCGGTGTGCTGCACGCCTTTCGGGTCCGAGGTGGTGCCCGACGTGTAGTACACCCAGCGCACCGCGTCGCCGTCGGTGGGCGCCGGCGGCAGGTTCGCCGGATCGCCCTGCGGTGCGTTCGCGTCGATGGGCAGCACGGTCGGCGACGGCGTCAGCCCAGCGGCGAGCGTGCGGGCCATGGCCGGCCGGTCCTCGTCCTTCCAGATCTCCGGCACGAGGAAGAACGCGGGCTTCGACGCCCGCAGCACGGCGCCGACCTCGCGCTCGCGGTAGAGGTGGATGATCGGGTTCTACACCGCGCCGAGGCGCGCGAGGGCGAGCGCGACGACGATGCTCTCGACGCGCGTGGGCAGCTGCCAGGTGACGACGGTGCCGGGGCCCACACCGAGCTCGTGCAGACCGGCCGCCGTGGTCTCCGCCCGGTCGCGCAGCTCCTGGCACGTCGTCGTCGCGCCCGACGTCTCGATCAGGATGGGCGCGTCCGGGGTGAGCGCGGCCCGCGCCTCCACCAGCTCCCAGACCGTCGCCGCACCTTCGATCAGCTCGCCCACGCGAACCCCTCCTCTGCGCCGCACGCCATGATGCCGTCATGGACCTCGAAGAGCTGATCGCCCGCGAGTCGATCCGTGACCTCGTCGCGCGCTACAACAGCAACGGCGACAGCGGCCGGCTCGACCCGCTCATGGAGCTGTTCGCCGAGGACGCCGTCATGCAGATCGACGGCGGCGACGCGCACGAAGGGCGGGCCGCCATCCGCCGCTTCTTCGAGAGCGCGGTGACGGGCTTCGCGGACACGCCGGGCCCGGTGCTCGTCCGGCACAGCGTCACCACCCACGTCATCGACGTCACCGGTCCCGACACCGCGACCGGGCGTGCGTACTTCACCGTCTTCCTCGCCGAAGGTCCCGACCACTGGGGCCGCTACGTCGACGAGTACACGCGCATCGACGGGACGTGGCGCTTCGGGAGGCGCAAGGTCAGCACCGACGGCCGGACGCCCGGAGGGTGGGCCGACCGCCGGCGCGACATCCGCTAGGACGTGACGCCCGGGATCTCGGTGCCCGGGAGCACGCTGATGGACTTCAGCTCGACGAAGGTGTCGAGGCCCTCCGGCCCGAACTCGCGGCCGAGGCCCGAGGTCTTGTAGCCACCGAACGGCGCACCGAAGTCGATCGTGTAGTGGTTGATCGACATCGTTCCGGTGCGGATCTGGCGGGCGACGTCGAGCGCCTTCGCGCTGTCGGCCGACCACACCGAGCCCGCGAGGCCGTAGTCGGAGTCGTTCGCGATCGCGACGGCCTGCTCCTCCCCGTCGTAGGGGATCACCGCGAGGACGGGACCGAAGATCTCCTCCTGCGCGATGCGCATCTTGTTGTCGACGTCGGCGAACACGGTCGGCTCGACGTAGAAGCCCTTGTCGAGGCCCGCGGGACGGCCGCCGCCCGTGACGACGCGCGCACCTTCGCTGCGGCCGGACTCGATGTAGCTCTCGACGCGGGCCCGCTGCCGCTCGGCGATGAGCGGACCGACCGCGGTCTCCATGTCGAGCGGGTCGCCGACCTTGAGCGCGCCGACGGCCGCGCCGACGGCCTCGACGACGTCGTCGTAGCGGCTGCGCGGCGCGAGGATGCGGGTCTGCGCGACGCACGCCTCACCGTTGTTCATGATCCCGGCGCCCACGAGCGTCGGGATGAGCGACAGGTCCGCGTCGTCGAGCAGGATCGCCGCGCTCTTGCCGCCGAGCTCGAGCGAGCAGCGCTTGAGCTGCTCGCCGCAGATGCCCGCGATGGTGCGGCCGGCCGCCGAGGACCCCGTGAACGAGACCTTGTCGACGCCCGGGTGGCGGACGAGGTACTCGGAAACGTCGCGGTGCGCCGGGACGATGTTGACCACGCCCGCGGGCACGCCCGCCTCGGTGCAGACGTCCGCGAAGAGGAACGCGTTGAGCGGCGTCTCGGGCGCGGGCTTGAGGACCACCGAGCAGCCGGCGAGCAGCGCGGGCGCCATCTTGGCCGCGATGAGGAACAGCGGCACGTTCCACGCGACGACCGCGGCGACCACGCCGACCGGCTCGCGGCGCACGATGACGGGGGACAGGACGCCCTGGCGGACCTCCTCGAACGGGTACCGCTCGGCCAGCTGCGCGTAGTAGTCGAAGATCATCGTGGGCGCGAACGCCTGGGCCGGGAGGGCGAAGGACAGCGGGGAGCCCGCCTCCTGCGCGACCATCTTCGCGATCTCCTCGACGCGGCCCTGCAGCAGCTTCGCGATGTTCGCGATCACCGCGGCGCGCTCGCCCGGGTGCATCCGCGCCCACGGGCCGGAGTCGAAGGACTTCCGCGCGGCGGCCACCGCCGCGTCGACGTCGGCGTTGGTGCCCTGGGGCACCCGGCCGATGACCTCTTCGGTCGAGGGGGAGACGACGTCGATGACCTCGTTGCCCGCAGGGGCGGTCCAGGCGCCGTCGATGAACAGCTGGTCGTGGGTGATCACCAGGCGTTCGTAACAGCGTTCCAGGCGGCCGTCAACGCGCACGGGTACGAAAACTGACGACTCGTCAGGTTCCGCTTGCCTCCAGAGTGAGAACACGTTCTAATAACGTCCATGGCGTTGACGTGTCCTGCGCACGAGGTCGACCTGTACGACATGGACCAGTACCAGCTGGCCATGCCGCTGGAGAAGTGGGCCCGTCTGCGGGCCGAGGAGCCGGTGTTCCACCACCCGGATCCCGAGCAGCCGCACGGCTTCTGGGCGGTGACCAGCCACGCGGACGTCGAGTTCGTCAGCCGCAACGCGGAGATCTTCTCCTCGGCGGCCCGTGGGTCCCTGTCGACGGAGATCCCCGAGGAAGACCTCCAGCTCACCAAGACGCTCTTGATCAACATGGACGCGCCGGAGCACACCCGGCAGCGCGGGCTGGTCAACCGCGGCTTCACGCCGCGCCTCATCGGCAAGCTCGAGGAGCGCATCGGCGACGTCTGCCAGCAGATCGTCGCGGACGCGGTGGCCAAGGGCGAGGGCGACTTCGTGACGCTCTGCTCGGCCGAGCTGCCGCTCATCGTCATCTGCGAGCTCATGGGCGTCCCGCAGGAGGACCGGCACCGGGTCTTCGCGTGGTCGAACAAGATGATCGGTCACGACGACCCCGAGTTCGGCAACGACCGTGAGGTCTCGCAGCAGGCGATGACCGAGATGTTCATCTACGCGAACGAGCTCGCCGAGGTGAAGCGCAAGCAGCTCCAGGACGACATCGTCAGCAAGCTCCTCACGCCCGACGAGGCGGGGGAGGTCCTGTCCGAGCTCGAGTTCGACATCTTCTTCCTGCTGCTCGCCGTCGCCGGCAACGAGACCACGCGCAACGCGATCTCCGGCGGCATGCGCGCGCTCGTCGAGCACCCCGACCAGTGGGAGCGCCTCAAGGCCGACCGCTCACTCGTGCCCACCGCCGCCGACGAGATCGTGCGCTGGGTGTCCCCGGTCATGCAGTTCCGCCGCACCGCGATGAAGGACGTCGAGCTCGGCGGCGCACAGATCAAGGCCGGCGACAAGATCCTCATCTACTACCCGAGCGCCAACCGCGACGAGAAGGTGTTCGAGAACCCGGACACCTTCGACGTCGGCCGCAACCCCAACCCCCACCTGGGCTTCGGTGGCGGGGGTCCGCACTTCTGCCTCGGCCGGCACCTCGCCAAGCTCGAGATCGAGCAGATCCTCTACGCGCTGCTCGACCAGGTCGAGAAGGTCGAGATCATCGGCGAGGTCCGCCGCCTGCGCTCCAACTTCATCAACGGCATCAAGGAGATGCCCGTGAAGTTCTACCCGGCGAACGCGTGACGACCGAAGCGCCGCCGATCGGCTTCTGGGTCACCGCCCGCCGCGAGCCCGACCGCATCGCCGTCATCGACGTCGACCACACCGAGCACACCTACGGCGAGGTCGCCGGCCTGGCCCACCAGATCGTCCACGGGCTGCGCTCGCTGGGCCTGACTGCGGGGGACTGCATCTCGGTGCTCCTCCCGAACAGCGTCGAGATGGTCGCGTTCATGCTCGCGACCAGCGAGGCCGGGCTCTACCTCACGCCGATCAACTACCACCTGACCGGTCCGGAGATCGCGTACATCGTCGAGGACTCCGAGAGCAAGGTCTTCATCGCGCACGAGCGGTTCGCCGACCTCGCGACCGACGTCGACCTGCCGGGTGTGAAGCGCTACGCGATCGGCACGATCCCGGGCTTCGAGCCGCTGTCGGCACTGCTCGACGGCCAGCCGAACACCGAGCCCGAGGACCGCGCCGCCGGCGCGATCATGAACTACACGTCGGGCACCACCGGCCGCCCCAAGGGAGTGAAGCGCCCGCTCACCGGAGTTGACCCCGACATCGCCGCGCAGGGCGGTGGCTTCCTGCTGAACCTGTTCGGCATCACGCCGTTCGGCAACGGCCGTCACCTCGTGGTCGCTCCGCTGTACCACACGGCCGTCGGTCAGTACATGAGCATGAGCCTGCACTCGGGCCACGCCGCGGTGCTGATGGACGCGTGGACCCCGGAGGGCACGCTCGAGCGCATCGACCGGCACAAGGTCACGAGCTCGCACATGGTGCCGACGATGTTCCACCGCATGCTGAAGCTGCCGGCCGAGGAGCGCGCGAAGTACGACGTGTCGTCGATGACGCACGCCATCCATGCGGCGGCTCCGTGCCCCATCCCGACGAAGCGCCAGATGCTCGACTGGTGGGGCCCGGTCATCTGGGAGTACTACGCGGCGACGGAGGGCGGCGGCACCATCGCGTCCCCCGAGGACTGGGAGAAGAAGCCCGGCACGGTCGGCAAGCCGTGGCCCATCAGCGAGATCGTCATCTTCGACGACGACGGCAACCAGCTCCCGGCCGGCGAGGTCGGCACCGTCTGGATGTCGATGATGGGTCAGACGTTCAAGTACCACAAGGACGACGAGAAGACGGCGAAGAGCTGGAAGGGCCAGTACTTCACCGTCGGCGACGCCGGCTACCTCGACGAGGACGGCTTCCTGTTCCTCGCCGACCGCAAGATCGACATGATCATCGCGGGCGGTGTGAACATCTACCCGGCCGAGATCGAAGCCGTGCTCATCCAGCACCCCGACGTGAACGACTGCGCGGTGTTCGGCATCCCGCACGAGGACTTCGGCGAAGAGGTGAAGGCGGCCGTCGAGCTCATCCCCGGGGTCGAGGCGTCACCCGCGGAAGAGGCGAAGATCCTCGACTACATGCGCGAGAACATCGCCAAGTTCAAGGTGCCGCGCAGCATCGACTTCGTGGTCGACTTCCCCCGCGACCCCAACGGCAAGGTCTACAAGCGCAAGCTGCGCGACCCCTACTGGGAAGGTCGCGACCGCGCGATCTGAGCCGGTCCGCTAGACATCGGAAGACAGCGCAAGCACGGACGGAAGGCTCGGATGACCACCGACGCGATGGTTCCGCAACATCCCACGGAAGCCCTCGTCGCACCACACGAGATCGAGTACACCTACACCCGTTCGACCGGTCCGGTCATCGGCGCCTTCCTCGGAGGGCTCCGCGAGAAGCGGATCATCGGCGCCCGCGGCTCCGACGGGCGGGTGCTCGTGCCGCCGTCCGACTACGACCCCGTCACGAGTGAGGACCTCACCGAGCTCGTCGAGGTCGGCACGAGCGGCGTCGTCACCACGTGGTCGTGGAACGACACGCCTCTCGAGGGGCAGCCGCTCGACAAGCCGTTCGCGTGGGCGCTCGTCACGCTCGACGGGGCCGACACCGGGCTGCTCGCCGCGCTCGACGCCGGCAGTGCCGACAAGGTGTCGACCGGAATGCGCGTCACCGCGAAGTTCGCCGACACCCCCACCGGCACGGTCAAGGACCTCGTCTGCTTCGTGCCGGAGGGTGCGTGATGGCTGAGCTGACCGGCGCGAAGGTCGCCGAGCCCGTCGAGATCACCGAGACGCCGATCCACCTGTCGTTCCACTACAACCCCGGTGTGGCGGCCTCGCGCTTCCTCACCGGCATCGAGAAGGGCCGGATCGTCGCCGAGACGTGCCCGGAGTGCGGCAAGACCTACGTGCCGCCGCGCGGCGCGTGCTCGATGTGCGGCGTCGCCACGCAAGGAGGGGTGGAGCTCACCGGCATCGGCACGGTGGCCTCGTTCGCGGTCGTCTCGCTGCCCGACCCGCGGCTGCCGTCGCCCTACGTCACCGCGTGGATCAAGCTCGACGGCTCCGACATCACCTCGATGTTCCTCGTCGGTGACGTGGATGCCTCCGAGGTGCACCTCGGCATGCGCGTCGAGCCGGTCTGGCTGCCCGAGGACGAGTGGCAGAAGAACCTCACCAACATCAAGTGGTACCGGCCGAACGGCGAACCCGACGCGCCGTACGAGAGCTACAAGGACTACGTGTGATCAAGGGCGACGCATGACGAACCGCCGGACCTTCAACCGACCCGTCGCGATCATCGGCTCCGCGGAGTTCCGCACTCCGGTCGAGCCGGAGCGCAACGAGGTCGAGATGCTCATGCCGGTCGTGCACGAGGCCTTGGCCGACGCCGGCATCAAGGACAAGAAGAAGGAGATCGGCTTCACGGTCTCCGGCTCGAGCGACTACCTCCAGGGCTTCCCGTTCGCCTTCGTCGGCGCGCTCGACGCGATCGGCGCGTGGCCGCCCATCATGGAGAGCCACGTCGAGATGGACGGCGCCTTCGCGTTCGCCGAAGCCGTCGAGGTGCTGCAGCACGGCCCGGAGGTCGGCGGCGCCGACACCGCGCTCGTGTACGCGTTCAGCCGCCCGTCGCGCAGCGCGAACGCCGACCGCACGCTCGCGTTGCAGCTCGACCCCTACCTCGTCGCCCCGCTGTGGCCGGGGCAGAACGACCTGGCCGGCCTGCAGGCGCAGGCGATGCGCGACAGCGGCAAGTTCGCGGACGTGCCGGCGGTCGAGCCGACCCACGTCGAGGACGGCGCGGTCGCGCTGGTGCTCGCAGTGGGCGAGCGGGCCGAGCAGGCGAGCAAGAAGGCGTGGGTCACGGGCGTCGACCACCGCATCGAGGCCCCGGCGCTCGGCGTGCGCGACCTGACGACGTCGACCGCGTCCAAGCTCGCCGCCGAGGGTGCCGGCGCGCTCGACGGCACGATCGACGCCGCCTGGCTGCACGTCCTGTACAGCTACCAGGAGCTGCTGCTGCGCGAGGCTTTCGGGCTCAACGGCCAGCCGGTCGACAGCGACGCCGGGCCGATCATGGTCGGCGGCCTGCAGCGCATCGCCGAGGCGTTCAAGGCCGTCAGCTCGGGCACGCACTCACGCGTGCTCGCGCACGCGCAGAGCGGCGCCTGCCTGCAGCAGAGCTTCGTGACGGTCCTGGAGGCACAGCCTTCGCCGAAGGGCGTGGAACGCTCTTCAACCACGCCCGGAGGCGACTCGTGAGCAGCGGTGGTCGGGTAGCGGTCGTCGGCGTCGGCCAGACGAAGTACGCCGCGAAGCGGACCGACGTCTCGATGGCCGGCCTCGTGCGCGAGGCCGCGCTGCGCGCGTTGGCCGACGCGAACATGACGTGGTCCGACATCGACGCGGTCGTCATCGGCAAGGCCCCCGACATGTTCGAGGGCGTGATGATGCCGGAGCTCTACCTGGCCGACGCGCTCGGTGCGGTGGGCAAGCCGATGATCCGCGTGCACACCGCCGGCAGCGTCGGCGGCTCCACCGCCGTGATGGCGAGCCACCTCGTCAGCAGCGGGCAGCACAAGCGCGTGCTCGTCGTGGCGTGGGAGAAGCAGTCGGAGAGCAACGCCACCTGGGCGCTGTCGATCCGGCTGCCGTTCGCGCCCGGCCTCGTCGCCGGTGCCGGTGGCTTCTTCGCGCCCATCATCCGCGCGTACATGCGCCGCTCGAACGCGCCCGACCACATCGGCATCAAGGTCGCGGTCAAGGACCGGCAGAACGCGCTGAAGAACCCGTACGCGCACCTCAAGATCCCGGACATCAGCGAGGAGATGGTCCGCGAGAGCCCCATGCTCTGGGACCCCATCCGCTACCTCGAGACCTGCCCGAGCTCAGACGGCGCGGCCGCGGTCGTGCTCGCGGACGAGGACGTCGCGAAGGCGTCGACGAGCCCGGCGTGGATCCTCGGCACGTCGCTGCGCAGCGAGCCGACCATCGGCGCCGGCCGCGACATGGTCAACCCCCACGCGGGTCGCAACGCGGCGAAGGACGTCTACCGGCAGGCCGGCATCACCGACCCGCGCCGCGACATCGACTGCGCGGAGATCTACGTGCCGTTCAGCTGGTACGAGGCGATGTGGCTCGAGAACCTCGGCTTCGCCGAGGAGGGCACCGGCTGGAAGATGGTCGACGACGGCAGCACCGCGCTCGACGGCGACCTGCCGATCAACCCGAGCGGTGGCGTGCTCTCGTCCAACCCCATCGGTGCGAGCGGCATGTGCCGCTTCGCCGAGGCCGCGCTGCAGGTGCGCGGCATGGCCGGCGAGCACCAGGTCGACGGCGCGCGCCGCGCGCTCGGTCATGCGTACGGCGGAGGCAGTCAGTTCTTCGCCATGTGGGTCGTGGGGAGTGAGAAGCCGTGACGGGTCGTCTGGCCGGCAAGGTCGCGCTGATCACGGGCGGTTCGCGTGGGCAGGGCGAGGCGGCGGCGCGCCGCTTCGTCGAGGAGGGCGCGCAGGTCGTGCTCGCCGACATCCTCGACGACGAGGGCAAGCGGCTCGCCGACTCACTCGGCGACGCTGCGCGCTACATCCACCTCGACGTCACCGACGAAGCCGCCTGGGTCGACGCCGTCGCCGAGACCGAGCGCGACCTCGGCAAGCTCGACGTTCTGGTCAACAACGCCGGCATCCTCCGGTTCGGCGCGCTCGTGGACCTGTCGGTCGACGCGCTGCGGCAGGTGCTCGACATCAACCTCATCGGGACGTTCCTCGGCATGAAGACCGCCGCGAAGGCGCTCACCCGCGCGGCCGGCGACGCCGCCACGAGCTCGATCATCAACGTGTCGTCGGTGGAGGGCATCCGCGGCTCCGCGTACCTGACCGCGTACACCGCGAGCAAGTTCGGCGTCACCGGCATCACCAAGGTCGCGGCGATGGAGCTCGGACCGCGTGTGCGCGTCAACTCCATCCACCCCGGTGGTGTCGCGACGCCGATGCTGGAGGAGCAGGGCGTCGCCGAGGCGAGCGCCGCGCACATCTCCAAGAAGGTCGCGCTGAAGCGCCAGGGCACGGCTGAGGACATCGCGCACCTCACCGTGTTCCTCGCGAGCGACGAGTCGTCGTACTGCACGGGGGCCGAGTTCGTCATCGACGGCGGCGCCACGGCTCACGCCGGCTTCTGAAGCTGCTGAGGTAGACCATGCGCTTCGCCTGGACCGACGAGCAGCAGGCGCTCCGCGACGAGCTGCGCAGCTACTTCTCCACGCTCGTCACGCCCGAGATCGCCGCGGAGGCGGCCGAGGGCGAGATGGGTGGCGAGAAGAGCATCGCGGCGGTCCGGCAGATGGCCCGCGACGGCTGGCTGACGGTCGGCTGGCCCAAGGAGTACGGCGGCCGGGGCTTCACGCCGCTCGAGCAGTTCATCTTCTACGACGAGGCGCAGCGCGCCGGCGCCCCGCTGCCGTTCCTCACCATCAACAGCGTCGCGCCGGCCATCATGCAGTTCGGCACCGACGAGCAGAAGGCCGACCTCCTGCCGCGCATCTCGCGCGGCGAGTGCTTCTTCTCCATCGGCTACACCGAGCCGCAGTCCGGCACCGACCTCGCGTCGCTGCAGACCAGGGCCGTGCGCGACGGCGACGACTGGGTCATCAACGGGCAGAAGATCTTCACCAGCCTGACCGACCACGCGCACTACATCTGGCTCGCGGTGCGCACCAACCCCGATGCGCCGAAGCACCAGAGCATCTCCATCGTGCTCGTGCCCACCGATGCGCCGGGCTTCTCCTACACGCCCATCCACACGGTCGCCGGCGCCACGACGTACGCCACGTACTACCAGGACGTGCGGGTGCCGGTCAGCAACACCATCGGTCCGGTCGACGGAGGCTGGGGCGTGATCGTCACCCAGCTCAACTACGAGCGGGTCGCCCTGGCCCCGCCCGGCTGGCTCGAGCGGGCACTGACCGACGTGCGGCGCTGGGCTCAGGACACCAAGCTCGCCGACGGCCGCCGCGTCATCGACCAGGAGTGGGTGCAGGTGCACCTCGCGAAGGTGCGCGCCAAGCTCGAGGCGCTGCGGCTGCTCAACTGGCAGTTCATCTACGGCAACAGCGTCGGCGTCATCGACGTCGCGCAGTCGTCGGCGACCAAGGTGTTCGGCACGACGAGCTACATCGAGTGCTACCAGCTGCTCATGGAGGTGCTCGGTGCGGCCGGCACGCTCCGCCGCGGCTCCGAGGGGGCGATCCTCTCGGGCGCGCTCGAGCGCACCTACCGCGGCGTCCTGATCCTGACCTTCGGCGGCGGGACCAACGAGGTGCAGCGCGACCTCATCGCGATGTTCGGTCTCAAGCAGCCGCGCTCGATGCGGGCATAGGGGTACGCCGTGGACCTGGCCGTCACCGAGGATCAGCAGGCGCTCGCTTCGCTGACCAGGGAGATCCTCACCGACCGCGTGACGCCCGCGGCGCTGTCGGCGCTCGAGGCGACACCCGGAGGCGTGTGGGACGCGGAGACGTGGAAGGCGCTCGCCGCGGCGGGCATCGTCGGCGCGGCGCTCCCCGAAGCGCACGGCGGCGGCGGGCTCGGCCTCGTCGAGCTCGGCCTGATCCTCGAGGAGGTCGGGCGCGCCGCGGCACCGCTGCCGTTCGTCGCGACCGTGGCGCTCGGTGCGCTCGCCGTCGCGCGCCACGGCACCGACGCGCAGCGGACCGCGTTGCTCCCCGCGGTGTGCGACGGCTCGGCGATCTTCACCGCTGCGCTGGTGGAGCCGGGCGAGACCGATCCCGCCGCGCCGACCACCAACGTCACCCGCGACTCCGACGGCCTCAAGCTCTGGGGCACCAAGCTGCTCGTGCCCTACGCCGGCGAAGCGGCGTGCGTGCTCGTGCCGGCGGCGATCGATGACGGCGTCGGCGTCTTCCTCGTCGATCCGAAGGCGCCGGGTGTCACCGTCACGCCCGTCGTCGTCACCAACCGCGAGCCGACCGCGATGCTCGAGCTCAACGGCGTCCACATCGCCGACGGCGACGTGCTCGGCGGCGTCACCGGCGCGGCCGGGCGCGACATCGTCCGCGACATGGTGCAGCTCGGCACCGCCGCGCTGGCGAGCCTGCAGGCCGGCCTGTGCGACGGTGCGCTGCAGCTCACCGCGTCCTACACGCGCGAGCGCAAGCAGTTCGGCGTCGCCATCGGCTCGTTCCAGGCCGTCGGCCAGCGCGAGGCCGACGCGTTCATCGACACGGAGGTCGTCCGGCTCACCGCGCGCCAGGCGCAGTGGCGCCTCTCCGAAGGGCTGCCCGCGCAGGACGAGGTGGCGATCGCGAAGTTCTGGGCGGCCGACGGCGGCGGCCGCGTCGTGCACGCCGCGCACCACCTGCACGGCGGCATCGGCATGGACCTCGAGTACCCGCTGTTCCGCTACTTCGTGGCGACCCGGCAGATCGAGCACACGCTCGGCTCGCCGACCCGCCAGCTCCTCACGCTCGGCGCATCCCTCGCCGAGCAGCCCGCCTGATCGCTCGAGAGGCCCATCGTGGAGTTCAACCTGGTCGACCTGTTCGAGAGCGTCGCCGACGCCCTGCCGGCCGACCGCGAGGCCGTCGTCGAGTACGGCGACCCGGGCAAGCGCCTGACCTACCTCGAGCTCGACGCCCGCGCGAACCGGCTCGCCCACCACCTCCTCGCCGCCGGCCTCACCCCGGGCGCGCACGTCGCGATCCAGCTGACCAACCGCATCGAGTACGTCGAGGCGCTCGTCGCCTGCCTCAAGGCGCGCGTCGTCCCGCTCAACGTGAACTACCGCTACGTCGAGGAGGAGCTGCTCTACCTCTTCAACGACGCGGACATCGATGCGCTCATCGTGTCGGCGGAGTTCGCCGACCGCGTCGCCGCGGTGCGCGACCGCGTGCCGACGCTGAAGCACATCATCACGGTCGGCGGCGCGAGCGACGCGCTGCCCGACGCGGTGGAGTACGAGGACGCGCTCGCCGCCCAGTCGCCCACGCGCGACGGGCTGCCGAAGCGCTCGCAGGACGACCTCTACATCATCTACACGGGCGGCACGACCGGCATGCCCAAGGGCGTCATGTGGCGCCAGGAGGACATCTTCTTCAGCGGCATGGGCGGAGGGAACCCGGTCGGTGAGCCGGTCAGCCGCCCGGAAGAGATCGCCGAGCAGGTCGTCAGCAAGTACCCGCTGGTCATGTTCCCCACCGCGCCGCTCATGCACGGTGCCGCCCAGCTGACCGTGTGGATCGCGTTCCAGTCGGGCAACAAGGTCGTGCTGCTGCCCAAGTTCGACGGCGCCGACGTCGTGCGCGCCATCTCCAAGGAGAAGGTCAACACGATCAACCTCGTCGGCGACGCGATGGCGCGCCCGCTCGTCGAGGCGCTCAACGGCGAGTGCAAGGACCTCGACGTCTCGAGCTGGATCGCGACCAGCTCGGCGGGCGCGATCCTGTCGCAGGCGACGCGGGACGACCTCAAGGCCGTGCTGCCGAACATGGTCATCATCGACAGCTTCGGCGCCACCGAGGTCGGCTTCATGGGCAGCGCCGCGGAGGGCTCCAGCCCGGACAAGGGCCTGCGCTTCCAGGTCAACAAGCACACGCTCGTCATCGACGACGACCACAAGATCGTCGAGCCCGGCAGCGGCGGGATCGGCCGGGTCGCGCTGCGGGGCCACGTCCCCCTGGGCTACTACGGCGACGAGGAGAAGACGAAGGCCACGTTCGTCACCATCGACGGCCACCGGCACGTCATCCTCGGCGACCTCGGCCGGCCCGAGGCCGACGGCACGGTCAGCGTGCTCGGCCGCGCGGCCGCCATGGTGAACACCGGCGGCGAGAAGGTGTTCCCTGAAGAGGTCGAGGCCGCGGTGAAGGCGCACCCCGACGTCTACGACGTCGTCGTCTGCGGCGTGCCCGACCCGAAGTACGGCGAGCGCGTCGCCGCCGTCGTGCAGCTGCGCGACGGCGTGAAGCTCGACACCGACGCCCTGAGCGAGCACACGCGCACGCGCGTCGCCGGCTACAAGGTGCCGCGCGTGTGGGTCGAGGTCGACGAGGTGCTGCGCTCGCCGTCCGGCAAGCCGGACTACCCCTGGGCCAAGAAGACCGCCACCGCGGCCGTGTCGTGAACGGATCGCCGTCGTGACCTACCGCGTGATCCAGTGGGCGACCGGCGGTGCGGGCAAGGCGGCGATCGAAGGCGTGCTCGCGCACCCCGAGCTCGAGCTCGTCGGCTGCCTCGTGTACTCCGACGACAAGGACGGCCGGGACGTCGGCACGATCCTCGGCGGTGAGCCCATCGGCGTCACCGCCACGAAGGACCAGCAGGCGGCCCTCGCCATCGACGCCGACTGCGTGATCTACACGCCGCTCATGCCGAACGCCGACGAGGTCGCGACGATCCTGCGCGCCGGCAAGAACGTCGTCACGCCGGTCGGCTGGTTCTACAAGACCGACGCGGACGCCGAGGTCGAGAAGGCCGCGCTCGACGGCGGCGTCACGCTGCACGGCACCGGCATCAACCCGGGCGGCATCACCGAGAAGTTCCCGCTGCTCGTGTCGTCGCTCGTCTCGGCGGCGACCCATGTGCGGGCCGAGGAGTTCTCCGACATCCGCAGCTACAACGCGCCCGACGTCGTGCGCTGGATCATGTGCTTCGGCCGCACGCCCGAGGACGCCATGGCGTCGCCGATGCAGGACCTGCTCACCCACGGCTTCACCCAGTCGATGCGGATGATCCTCGACACCATGCGGTTCCCCGAGGCGCAGGTCGAGACGACGCACGAGATCGCCGTCGCGACCGCCCCGATCGACTCACCGATCGGCGTGATCGAGCCCGGGCAGGTGGCCGGCCAGCGCTTCATCTGGGACGCCGTCGTCGAGGGCGAGAGCGTCGTGCGCGTTGCCGTGAACTGGCTGATGGGGGAGGAGGACCTCGAGCCCGCCTGGAGCTTCGGTGAGGCCGGTCAGCGCTTCGAGGTCGAGATCACGGGCGACCCGACGACGCTCGTCACGTTCAAGGGCTGGCACCCGCACACCATCGAGGCCGGGCTGGTCCGCAACCCGGGCGTCGTCGCCACCGCGATGCACTGCGTCAACAGCGTCCCGTACGTGTGCGAGGCGAGGCCCGGGCTGGCGTCGTACCTCGACCTCCCGCTCGTCGCGGGCCGCGCCGCGGTTCGCTAGTCGCGCAGGAGAAGGCGGGCGGCGAGGGCGAGCTCGCCGCGCACCTCGTCGGCCGTCTTGCGGCCCGACAGCCACGACACGATGCAGGCGTACCAGACGTTCTCGAGCACGCCGACGACGGCGGTCTCCTGCTCGGTGGGCTCGTCGGCCCCGCGCAGCGCCCACGTGATGAGCGACGTCATCTCGCGCCCGACGCGGGCGACCTCGACACCGACCGACTCGTCGCCGGACATCATCGCCCGCATCAGTGCGGCGGTGAGGTTCTTGTCGCGCTGCAGGAACTTCGTCGACGCGTCGAGCACGGCGACGACCCGTTCGACCGGCGCGACGTCGGCGGACGGCGTGCGCTGCACCAGCCGGCCGCGCATGCCCTCGATCTCCTGCGTGGTCGCCGCGACGAGCAGGTGCACCTTCGACGGGAAGTAGCGGTAGAGCGTGCCGAGGGCGACGCCCGCGCGCTCGGCGACCTCGCGCATCTGGACGCCCTCGTAGCCGCCCTCGCTGGCGAGCTCGAGCGCCGCGGCGAGCATGCGCTCGCGCCGGGCGCGCTGCGAGTGGGTGCCGACCTCGAGCTCCGGTCGCGGCTCGGCCGCGCGTGCCGCGGTGCTCACCCGGGCCTCCCTCGCTCCTGCCCGCCGCCCTGCTGGATGCAGAAGTGGAACACGTTCTAGTCTAGCGGTCATGGCGCTCGGGGTCACGGAAGAGCACGCCGCACTTGCGGACTCGGTGCGGGGCTGGGCAGAGCGGGCCGGGCTGCGTGCCGCCACCCGGGTGGTCATCGATGCGACCGCCGAGGAGCGGCCCGCCGCGTGGTCGGGCTACGCCGACCAGGGCCTCCTCGGCCTGCACCTCGCGGAGGAGCACGGCGGCTCGGGCGCGTCCGCGGTCGAGCTCGCGGTGGTGCAGGAGGAGCTGGCGCGCGCGCTCGCGCCGGGCCCGTTCACCGCGACCGTGCTCGCGTCGCTCGTCATCGCCGCCAGCGGGGCGCCGGTCGCGAAGGAGCTGCTGCCCGCGCTCGCCGACGGCAGCCGCACGGCGGCCGTCGCGCTCGGCGCGGGCACGCTCGTCGCCGCCCCCAACGGCGACGGGATCACGCTCACCGGCGCCACGCCGGCGACGCTGTCCGCACACCTCGCCGACGTGCTCGTCGTCGCGGCCGCGCAGGGCGACGATGTCATCTGGATCGCTGTGGACGGGTCGGCTGCCCGGCTCGCCGTCGGCCCGGGCCTCGACCCCGGCCGGCGCAGCGCCATCGCCACGTTCGCCGACGTGACCGTGCCGGCGGACCGCGTGCTCGCGGGCCTGACCGTCGAGCGCGTGCGCGACCTGGCCGCCGTCGTGCTCGCCGCCGAGGCGAGTGGCATCGCCGGCTGGTGCCTCGACACGGCGGCCGCGTACGCGAAGGTGCGCGAGCAGTTCGGCGCGCCGATCGGGTCGTTCCAGGCGGTCAAGCACCTCTGCGCCGACATGCTCGTGCGGTCCGAGGAAGCGGCGGCGGTCGCGTGGGACGCGGCCCGCACCGTCGACGAGCCCGACCAGTCGCCGCTCACGGCCGCCGTCGCCGCGACGATCGCGATCGACGCGGCGGTGTTCAACGCGAAGACGTGCATCCAGGTGCTCGGCGGCATCGGTTTCACGTGGGAGCACGACGCGCACCTCTACCTCAAGCGTGCACTGGCGCTGCGCGCCCTGCTGGGCGGTCAGGACGCGTGGGGCGTGCGCTGCGCCGACCTGTCCATCGCGGGGGCGCGACGGGTGCTCGACCTCGACCTGTCCGATGCGGAGGACGTCGTCGCGTCGGCCCGCGCGCTCGCACAGGAGATCGCGGCCCTGCCCGTCGACCAGCGCCGCGCGCGCCTCGCGGACGAAGGGCTCATCACTCCGCACTGGCCGGCGCCGTGGGGCCGGGGTGCGTCACCGATCGAGCAGATCGTTCTCGACACCGAGCTGCGCGCCGCGGGCGTGGTCGTGCCCGACCTCGTGATCGGTGCGTGGGCGTTGCCGACAATCGTGCAGTACGGCACCGAGGAGCAGAAGGAGCGCTTCGTCCGGCCGACCTTGCACGGCGAGCTCGTGTGGTGCCAGCTGTTCTCCGAGCCGGGCGCCGGCTCCGACCTCGCCTCACTGCAGATGAAGGCGGAGAAGGTCGACGGCGGCTGGAAGCTCAACGGGCAGAAGGTGTGGAACTCGGTCGCGGACCGCGCCCACTTCGGGATCTGTCTCGCCCGCACCGGTCACGAAGGTCAGCCCAAGCACAAGGGCATCACCTACTTCCTCATCGACATGAAGTCGCCCGGCGTCGAGGTGCGGCCGCTGCGCGAGATCACCGGCGAGGCCCTGTTCAACGAGGTGTTCTTCACCGACGTCTTCGTGCCCGACGAGCTGGTCGTCGGCGAGATCAACGGCGGGTGGAACCTCGCGCGCACGACGCTGGCGAACGAGCGCGTCGCGATGAGCGGGCGCAACACGCTGGGGCCGCTGCTCGAGAGCGTGATCGAGCGCCTGGCGGCGGACGGCGGCGGGGATCTGCTCGACCGTCGCCGGGTGGGCCTGCTCGTGGCCGAGGAGCTCGCGCTCGCCGTGCTCGGCTTCCGCACCACGCTGGCGCGGGTGTCCGGCACCGACCCGGGCGCCGCGGGGTCGGTGCAGAAGCTCGCCGGCATGCGGCACCGCCAGGACGTGGCCGAGACCGCGACCGAGCTGCTGCCCGAGGACGTGCTGCAGAAGGGCATCGACCTCGACGCCCCACGCGAGACCAGCGCGGTCCGCGCGTTCTTCCAGGACCGCTGCCTCACCATCGCGGGCGGCACCACCGAGGTCCTCAAGAACCTCACGGCCGAGCGCGTGCTCGGCCTGCCGCGGGGCTGAGCACCGCCCCTTCGGGGCGCGATCGACTCGCCAGAGAGAAAGTCCGCGCGAGGCCTTGCCAAGGCGTCGGCCAGGGCTTACATTCGAACATGTGTTCGAAGACGACGCTGATGCGGACGTGCTGGGCCTGGCCCGCGCGGCGCAGTCGGTGCTCGCCCGAACCCGTGCGCTGGACCCGGCTCGCCGCATCCAGGCGCTCGACGCGCTGCAGCAGATGGTGGCGGCCGAGCGACTGGCCGCCACGGCCGAGGCTCGTCGCACCGAGGCGTTCGCCGAGACCCACCAGAGCTTGAAGACCTGGATCGCCGACCTCACCCACACCGACGCCTCGGTCGCGAAGACGTGGACCGCCCTCGCCGGCTTCGAAGCGCGGCTGCCCGGCCTGGCGTCCGCGCTGGCCAGCGGCGCGGCGAGCCTCGAGCACGTCCGCGTCGCGGTGCGGGCGCTGCGCAGGGTCGAGGACGACGACGCGCGCGCCGTCGATCCCGTCATCACCGAAGCCGCCGAGACGTGCACCCCGAGCGAGCTCGCCCAGCTGCTCGCGCACA
>DASZYF010000012.1:0-45382 GCA_035545535.1 Mycobacteriales bacterium
CGGCACCACCTCGGCCGCTCCACCGGCGGTCTCCACCAGCGCCGGCACGTCGGCGACGACGACCGGCGTGCCGTGGGCCATGGCCTCGACGACCGGCAGCCCGAACCCCTCGTCCCGGCTGGGCACCAGCACGGCGGAGGCCCGCGCGTAGGTCACCGCGAGGTCGGGGTCGTCGAGCCGGCCGAGCGGCTGGACCCGGCCCGGAGCCAGCCCGGCGGACCGCGCGAGCTCGATCGGGTCGATCGCACCCCAGCCGGGCTGGCCGACGAGGAGCAGCGGCAGGTCGGGCGCGCCGGGGGCGGCGAGGGCCGCGATCGCGGTGTCGATGCCCTTGCGCGGCTCGAGCGTCCCGACCAGCAGGAGGTAGCGGTCGGGCAGGCCGAGGCGGAGCGCCCGCACCTCCGCGTCGGCCGGGGGGATGGTGACGGCGTCGGCGGCGCCCTCGCCGATGACGTGCACGCGGGGACCGGTGAGGGCGGGCACGCGCCGGGCCAGCTCGTCGGCGACGGCTCGCGTCGGCACCACGACCGCGTCGGCGTCGGCGGCGATGCGCCGGATGATCGCGCGGTGGAAGCGCACGCTGTGCGGGGTCTGCGTCTCCGGCGCGGTCCACGGCACGGCGTCGTGCACCGCGACGACGAGGGCGGGGCCGCCGCGACGGCGCGGCGGCGCGAGGACGGTGGGGGCGAGCACGACGTCGGCATCACGCGGGCCGGGCCCGAGCCCGCGGGGCCACAGCCGGGCGAGGACGGGTGCGGGCAGGCTCAGGGGGCGCGGCCCTTCGATGCCGTCGATCGCCGCCGCCCCTACGTCGGCGTGCCGCGCGGTCCAGCCGGTGAGCACGTCGCCGGCGTGCTTGCCCGCGGCGAGAGCGGTCGCGAGCTCGCGGGTGAACCGCCCCGTGCCACCGGGGGTCGGGCCCAGCAGCTGCTCGACGAGGACGGCGAGGCGCACGTCAGACCCAACCGACGACGGTGGCGGTGACGACGGTGCCCTTCCGCGCGACGACGGAGATGCGGCGGTCGCGCTGCGGCAGCACGACGAGCGAGGTCCGGCTCGGCTGCGTCGGCGCGGCGAGCGAGACGGCGGCGCTCGGTGAGCCGGTGGGGGCGAGCCGCGTCGCGACCGAGGTGGTCACCGCGAGGAGCGCGCCGTGCATCCCGGGTGGCAACGTCAGGCGAGGAAGCCTGAGCGTCACCGCGTGGCCGGTGGCGGTGACCGTGCCGGTGACGGGGATCGCGAGCCGCAGTCCGGGACCGCTGCCCGCGGCCGCGAGCTTCGTCGTGCCGGCGATGGTGAACGACATCGGCGGGCTCGTCGCGTGCACGCGCAGCACACCGGTGGGTCGGGTGCCGACGGGGACCACGCCGCCGGGCGCGATCGCGCCGATGACGCGGACGCGCACCGCGGCGGTGCCGGCGGTGAGCCGCAGCGTGATGCCGCCCTGGGCGGCGACGCGGACGATGTCGATGCCGCTCGTGCCCGCGCGGTCGGCGACTGTCGCGAGCGCGACGCGCAGCGCCGGACGGCCGGTCGGTTCACCGGTGAGCACGCCGCCGCCTCGGCCGCGCGCATCGACCGCGAGCACCACGGCGCTCGCGCCCTGCGGCAGCAGCGCGCCGAGCTGCAACGAGCGCGGAGCGTGCGCGACGAGGCCGGCCCCGCTGGTGGCCAAGACGAGGCGCGGAGGCAGCGGCACGAGGCCCGGTGCGGTGGGCGCCGGGGTCGGCGGCGGCGACGCGGCGTCCTGGCCGACCGTCCACCACGACGAGCGCAGCCCGTCGCTGTGCGCCGGCCAGCCATAGGCGTTGCTGATGCCCGTGCCGGTGGTGCTGACCGACGTCGGGTTGCCGTCCGCGTCGGTGCCGTGCAGGACGGCGGTCGTCACCCGGCCGCCCCAGTCACCGTTGCCGTCCCGCCCGGTCACCTCGAGGGAGGTCAGCGTGCCGACGGCGGGGAACGCCTTCTGCAGCGCTTTCGCGGTGAGCGATGCGCTCCACGTGTGGCCGGTGTTCGCGGGGTCCACGCCGTCCCACGGATCCGCGTGCGCGGTGAGGTACGGCTGCCCGCCGGCGACGGTCCACCCGCCGTCGCTCGCACTGAACTGGGCGAAGATCGCGGTGCCGCCGTAGGTGCGCACCTGGTGCGCGGTCGCGGCGACCGCCGCGTCGGTGTTCGGCGTCTCGAGCTCGTAGTCGTCGCCGTCCGCGGCGTACAGGTGCTTGCCGCCGTACGCCTGGCAGGCCGACGTGTCGCAGATGTCGTAGCTCGCCGACGCCGGGTGGTTGATGGCGTAGGCGGCGTACGAGCGGGCGGCGACCGCCTGCACCTGCAGCGCAGCGGGCAGCCACGACGACGGCGACTCGCGCGGCACGACGCCGCGCACGTAGTCGTCGAGCTCGAGCGCGTTGACGACGCGTAGGGCGGTGCCGTTGGCGACCGCAGTCATCGTGCCGCGGTAGTCGCGGCTGCTCCCGTCGGTGCCGAGCGTGCGCACGATGCCCGCAGCGTCGGCGAAGCGCACCGGGCCGGCCAGTCCCTGCGCGCCGGCGAAGGCGGTCCACGTCGTCCCGTCGAAGGACTGCACGTCGAACGCGGACGCGTCGCGCACGATGCGCCAGCGCTGCGGGCCGGCGGGCAGCGTGATCGCGGTCCCCGTGCCGGTGTCGGCGCGGCCGCCGGCGAGGTCGGTGACGGTGAGGCCGGACGCCGGCCACACGGTCAGTGCGGTGGTGCCGGCCCCCGCGATCGACACCCGGATCGGGCGGGGGCCCGGGGTGGCGGTCTGCGTGCCCGGGTAGAACGCGTCGAGCATCGCGTTCGCCGTGACGCCCTGCTCCGCGCCGCCCTGCGCGCCCCACTGCGACATGCCGTGCCCATGGCCGTAGCCGTGGCCGGTGATGGGGAACGTGCCGTCGTCCGGCACCAGCCACACGGTCGACCCGGCGGCCTTCGCCGCCGCCGGGTGGGCCCTGGGGTGCGACGCCGAGGCGGCAGCGAACGAGCCACTGATCGCGACGATGCCGGCCGCCGCCGGGAGCGCCCGGCGCAGGAGGCGCGCGTCACGGCGGCGGGGCGTCACACCCCAGGGTAGGTCGGCTAGTCGGTGAACCCGGCCAGCCCGGACGGCGCGCCGACGCCGGTCGGACCGTCCCACCCGCGCCCGGCGCGGCACAGCACCTTCATCGTCCGGCACCGTCCGTTGGTACCCACCGACACGTCGAAGATGGCCGCATCGCTGCGGTAGAGCGAGGCCGCGGTGTCGCCGGTGCCGCCCGCGAGCGCGTGCAGCGCGGCGATGATCGGCGCCGCTGCGGAGGTGCCACCGACGACGAGCCACCCGCCGCCGGGCACGGCATAGGTGTCGCGCACCGCGAGCCCGGTGTCCGGATCCGCGACCGCCGCGACGTCGGCCACCGATCGCTTGGCACAGCCGTCGTGCTGCCATGCCGGCTTGCCGAACTGCCGCGAGCAGCCGCTGCCGGACCCGCTCCACGCCTTCTCGGACACGCGCTGGTGCGCGGCGTCGACGACGAGCGTCGTGCCGCCGACCGCGATGACGTCCGGCGCCGAGGCGGGGAACTCCACGCCGTAGCCGTTGTCCCCGCTCGAGGCGACCATCCAGACGCCCGCGTGCGACCAGGCGCTCGCGACGTCGCGCACCGAGGCCGACTCGCTGCCGCCGTAGCTGTTGCTCACCGCGACGACACCCGGCCACGCCGCGGCGGTCCGGGCCGCGGTGGCGAGGTCGAGCAGGGAGCTCGAGGTCGCCTCGACCAGCAGGATGCGGCAGTCCGGGCAGACGGCCGAGACCATGTCGAGGTCGAGCGACGTCTCCTGCGCCCAGCCCGCGTCACGCGGGGGCAGCGCGCTCGACCCGTCCTGGCCGACGATGGTCAGGCAGCCGTCGCCGGTGCCGCACGCCGGCAGCGCGAACGTCGAGCGGTACGTGGCGAGGTCGGCCGCGGCGTGCGGGTCGTCGAACGCGTCGACGATCGCGACGGTGCGGCCGGCGCCGCCGACGGACGGCAGGTCGTACGCGCCGCGCAGGTCGGCCGGGCCGTAGCCCGCGGGCGCGGCGGTGACGAGCGGATGACCGTTCGGCGTGAGCCGCACGACGGCGTCGCAGTGCGCGTGCCCCTTGCGGGCGTGCGCGCACACGCGGCGGCGCTTGTGGTGCGTGGGCTTCGACGCCGACACCGACGCCGACACCGACGCCGACTGGGCGTCGCTCTGCTGCACGACGCGAACCGCCGCGGGTGCGAGCGACGTCGCGGCCGATGGCGTGGTGAGCACCTCGGCACCGATGGGTGCGGCGAGCGCGGTGGTGAGGACGAGTGCGCGCACGAGCAGCGCGCGACGACGGGGCGGCACGATGAGACCTCCGGGACGGCGTGGACAGGAGCCGTCACGGTCGCGGTCAGAGAGCGCCCGGCGCCGCCATCGGGCCGCCACCTGGGGATGGCGACGGCCGGTGCCGCTGGCCGTCGTCCCCAGGACGCGGCCGCAGGACCGCGGCCAGCCCACTCGCGACGAGGTCCACGAACGTCAGCACCAGGCGGCTCACCGCCGCGAGCGCGTAGGCCGCGTGATGGCCGAGCACCGGCGCGAACGTGCCGTAGAGCACGAGCTCGCGCACCCCACCGCCGGCGGGCGCGAGCGGGACGACGAAGCCCGCGAGCCACGCGAGCGAGAACCCGCCGATCGAGCGGGCGACCGGTGCGCCGTGGTGGCCGCCGAGGGCCCGGGCCAGCAGCCACGCGTGCACGCCGAGGGCGAGCGAGCCGAAGCACGACCACGCGAGGGCCCGCAGCAGCGCCGAGCGTGACAACGGTGCGGCGAGCGGCGGGCGCTTCAGCGTTCGCAGCACGCGCTCGACCGCCCACGTCAGCACCGGCGGGTGCAAGAGCACGAGGACGAGCAGCGCGCCGACGACGAGCAACGCCATCAGAGGGGCCGCGACGTCACCGCTGATGCCGAAGGCCACCGTCGAGACGAGCAGCGAGCCGGCGAGCGACAGCACCAGTGCGAGCACGCTCGCCGGCAGTGCGCGGTCGCGACGGACACCCTCGCGCTTCACCAGCTCGCCCTGCATGAGGACCGGCCACACGCTGCCGGGCATGTACTTGCCCATCTGGCCGATCGCGAAGGCCGTCAGAGCGGTGCGCGGCGGCAGCGTCTCCCCCAGCGCCGAGAGCAGCGCCCGCCAGCTCATGCCGCCCGCGAGGACCGGCAGCGCCCCGACGATCGCCGCGACCGCGAGGTCGGCCACCGAGAGCCGCCGGAGGTCGCGGTGGACGTGGTCCCACTGGTCGGCGAGCGAGACGACGGCGATGACGACCAGCACCATCAGGACGCCGACGCGAACCCGGGGCGAGCCGTAGATCCGCTTCGCCAGTGCGACGGACCGCACGCGCCACGACGCGTGCTGATCGCTCACGCGCGCAACGATAGGTGGATGCGCGTGCTCGGATTCGGCACCTACGACGCCCGCACGCATCCGCGCGTCCGAATTCTCATCGAAGGCTTACGCGCCCACGGCGACGAGGTCGAGGAGTGCAACGTCCCGTTGGGCCTCGACACGGCCGCTCGGGTCAAGATGTTGAAGCAGCCCTGGCGGGTGCCGCTCCTGCTGCTGCGGCTGCTGCGGTGCTGGGCGGGGCTCGCCCTGCGCGGACGGCGGGCGGCCCGCCGGTTCGACCCGGACGCGATCCTCGTCGGCTACCTCGGGCACTTCGACGTGGTGCTCGCGCGGGTGCTGTTCCCCCGCCGCACCATCGTGCTCGACCACATGATCTCGGCGGCCGGCACGGCGAAGGACCGCGGGTCGGCGGGCGGGGTCGTCCAGCGACTGCTGCGGATGCTCGACCGCATCGCGACGGGCAGCGCCGACATCGTGGTCGTGGACACCGACGAGCACGTCGACGCGCTGCCCAACGACGCGGCGCGGGCGAAGGCGGTCGTCGCGCTGATCGGCGCTCCGTCGGAGTGGTTCGCCGTGCGACCGCCGTCCCACGACGCCGCGCACGACGGCCCGATGACCGCCGCGTTCTTCGGGCTCTACACCCCGCTGCAGGGCGCCGTCACCATCGGCGCCGCTCTGCCGCTGGTGGGTGACGACGTGGCGGTCACGATGGTCGGGCGCGGTCAGGACCTCGAGGCGACCCGCGCGGCCGCGGAAGGCGCCCGCCACGTCACCTGGCACGACTGGGTCGAGCCCGAAGACCTGCCGGCGCTCGTCGCCGCGCACGACGTCTGCATCGGGATCGTCGGCACCACCCCGAAGGGCGCGGCGGTCGTGCCCAACAAGGTGTTCCAGGGCGCGGCGGCGGGCTGCGCGGTCGTCACCAGCGACACCCGCCCGCAGCGCGACCTGCTCGGCGACGCCGCGGTCCTCGTGCCCGCCGGTGATGCCGCGGCGCTCGCGAAGGCGTTGCTCGACCTCTCCCACGACCGGGAAAGGCTCGCGGAGATGCGCCGCCGCGCGGCCACGCTGGCCGACTCCGCCTTCAGCGGCGCCGCCGTCGTGGAACCGTTGCGCGCTGCGCTCGCGAAGGGCAAGAGCGGCTAGCCAGAAGGGTGCGCAGACAGCCGGGTGGTGCGGTGCGCGTCAGCTCGCTGCCGGCGGAGGTAGTTCGCCGCCGAGGACGAGCAACAGCGTCCGCCTCGTCGCCGGCAGAGGAAGTTCGCCGCTGAGGACGAGGCGTGCGCCGAAGCTCGTCGGCAGCGGCGATAGCCCGCGGCGACCCGCCGGCCGAACCCCGCACCCACCTCGTCAGCCGCCTTCGACGCTCGTGCGCGTCAGCGCACGGCGTCGATCACACGGCGTCGCGACTTCGGACGATGAGGTCGGCGAGCAGGGCCACCGCGGCGATGATGAGCCCGGTCACGAGCAGGAGCAACGTGTTGATGGCGATGCGCACCGGGTGCGCGATCACGTCGTAGACGAACTTCACCAGGCCGATGCCCACGAGCGACAACGCGATCGGCATGAGCACCTTGATCGGGTTGAAGTACATGACCATCCGCAGCACCTGGAGGATGTAGCGGTAGGCGTCGCGGACGAACTTGAACTTGCTCTTGCCGGCGCGCTTCGCGTAGTCGATCGGCAGGTACACGATCTCGTGCTGGTTCGACAGGAAGCTCACCGTCAGCGTCGTGACGCAGGAGAACCCGGGGGGCAGCAGCCGCAGGTAGGGCAGCGAGACGTCCCGGCGGAACGCGCGCAGGCCGGAGTTGAGGTCGGGGATCTTGACGCCCGTGAGGATCTGCGCGATCTGGCGGATGGTCCACTTCGCCGGCACGCGGAGGAACTTGTAGGTCCCTTCCTCGGTGGTGCGGGCGCCGACGACCTGGTCGATGCCGGGGTCGTCGTCGAGCGCGGCGATGAACTCGGGGATGCGCTCGTTCGGGTAGGTCATGTCGGCGTCGGTCCACACCACGATCTCGCCGCGGGCATCGCGGGTGCCGACGCGCCGCACGGTGCCGGAGCCCTGGTTGCGGTGGAAGGCGACGACCCGCACGTGCTCGTAGGTGCGCTCCGCCTCGCGGATGACCGCCAGCGTGTTGTCCGTGCTCTTGTCGTCGTAGCAGACGAGCTCGTAGGTGTACTCGCTCGCGTCCATCGCGGCGGTGATGCGCTCGATCTCGAGCAGCACGTGGTCCTGCTCGTTGAAGCAGGGAAGGATGATGCTGACCCGGGGGGCACCGGTCACTCGGACCGGCGCGAGCGTCGTCGCTTGGGCGCGTGCCACGGAGCCAGATCCTAAGTGGCGGTGACAGGTGCTCTCGCCGCCGGCGGCGGCGGAACAGCGGGCCACCGCCTGTGGCGGGGCTAGGTTTCCTGACCGTGAGCGCCCTTCGTGAGTACGCCCACATGGCCCGCGCGCTCGCCAAGGAGGACGAAGCCTCGCTGCGGGCGTTCGCCGGGGGTGTGCTGCGTCACCGCATCCTGGCGCGCCGGGACATCTGGATCGGCTCCCCCACAGTGCTCCAGGGGGCGGACCGGGTGCGGCTGGACGAGGGCGCCCACCTGCGGATCGGGCTCGGCCCCTTCGGCGCGTCGTCGCGCCACGACGTGTCCGTGGTGCGCGTCCGGGCGGGCGCGACGTTCGCCTGCCACGGGATGGTGTCCCTGCAGCGCGGGGTGCGGGTCGTGGTCGACGGCGGGACGCTCGCGATCGGCCACGCGACCAACGTCAACGGCTTCACCAAGATCTTCTGCCGCGAGGGCGTGACCATCGGCTCCGAGTGCACGCTGTCCTGGGACGTGCAGGTGATGGACACCGACTTCCACGCGATGACGGTCGACGGCGAGCAGAGGCCCATGACCGCGCCGGTCACCATCGGCGACATGGTCTGGGTCGGGACCGGGGCGATGATCCTCAAGGGCGTCACCATCGGTGACGGCGCGGTGGTCGCCGCCGGTGCGGTGGTCGCGAGCGACGTGCCACCGAACACCGTGGTCGGCGGCGTGCCGGCGAAGCCGCTCGGGTCCGTCGAGTCCTGGACCCCCTAGCGATCCACCCGCCAGACCGTCGCCTGCATCGGCACCGTCACCGCGTGGGTGGGCCGGGGCTGGATCTGCGAGAGCCACAGCGACGTGGTGGTGTCGATCCGGTCGACCTGCGTCAGCGTGATGCCGTCGGTGCCCTCCGGCACGTCGGGGCCGGGCGCGATGATGAACACCTTGCGCTGCGGGAACGCCTTCACGTAGTCCTCGATGAACTTGGCCCGGCCGTCGGGCGGGCCGAGCGCGACGGCCAGCTGGTCGCGCTCCAACCACAGCGACGTCGTCAGCACCTTGTCGGCGTACTCGCAGCACGGGAAGCCGCCGACGAGGAACACCCCTCCGGTGGGGCCCGAACCGCCGGACAGCGCCGCGACCTGCTTGGAGATGGCGAAGCTGTTCTTCCACTCCTCATGCGCGCGGATCGGCAGCGACTGGGAGAGGTAGAAGGCGACGAGCGCGACGAGGCCCGCAGCGCCGAGCGCGCGCGCCCACACGGCCCGCGTGCGCCACGCGACCGCGAGCGTGATGCCGGCCGCGGCGCAGATGAAGGGCACGACGTTCGGCACGTAGCGACGGCCCCAGAACATCAGCTGCGGCGAGTTCTTGCTGATCGTCAGGTACAGGACGCTCAGCACGAACGACGGCAGCGTGAACACCCAGGCGGCCGCCCTCCAGCGGCGCAACGCGAGGATCGCGAGGCCGAGGCCCGCGAGCGCGAAGCCCGGGATCGTGAGGAACCAGCTGAGCCGGTGCAGGTTCGCCTCGTTGTACGTGCGACCGACGATGCCGAGGCTCGCCTTGCCGTAGTTCGCGCCGAACAGGCGCGAGCGGAAGAAGCCGACCACCAGCAGGAGCGCGGCGAGGGCGGACACGAACAGCCCCAGCCACAGCTGCCAACGGTCGTCCTGCGCCCGCGCGGTGAACCAGCGCCCGACCCGCGGGGCGAACGCGCCCAGGACCGCACCGATCAGCAGCAGCACGACGAGCAGCGCCATGAGCTTGTTCCGCGGCGGCACGCCGTTCTGCTTCGTGTAGGTGATGGCGCCGTAGTAGGCCTGCCAGTACGCGAGCGGGAACACGATGCCGCAGCCGGCCAGCCCCCACCACGCGCGCCCGTCCCACCGCCGGACGGCGAGCAGCAGGGCAGCCAGCGCCACGATCATGCAGATCCCGATGACACCGTCCGCCCGGTCCAGCCAGAGGGCGGAGACGCAGAAGCCGCCGACGAACGCCGCCGGCCGCCAACGGGTCTGCAGCGCCACGACGACGCCGTAGAGCGCACCGAGCCACATCGCCTGGGCGAGCATCTCGCTCGACGTGTCCCGCGCCTGCCAGACCTGCAGCATGTTCGTCGAGAGCAGAAGGCCTGCGGCGAGCGATGCCGTCCGACCCGCGACGCGGCGCACCAACGCGACGAGGACGAGCACCGCGACCAGCGCTTCGGCCGGCGTGACGAGCCGCAGCCCGATCTCGTGCGCGGTCTCCCACCCGACCGCCAGCAGCGACGAATGTGCGTGGTAGAACTGCGGCACGATCAGACCGCTGGCCTCGTTGCGCACCCAGATGCCGCCGAAGCGGGCGCCGGGGCCGACGAGGTGCGCGTTGACCAGTCCGTGCGCCTGCGCCACGAGCGCGGGGTCGGTGAACGACACGCTGCCGCTGTGCGCGATCTGCACGCCTTCGGCGACGTAGACGCCCGGGTCGCTGTCGACACCGCCGTAGGGGAAGCCGGGGAACGTCAGCGCGGCCGCGACGGCACCGACGATCAGCAGCCACAGCAGCGACAAGCGGTCGGCCACCCAGCCGGGGAAGCCACCCGCGAGCGGTGAGCGGCTCACGACGGCGAGCACGACGAAGCCGCCGATCGAGAGGCCCAGCGAGCCGGCGAGCGACTGGTGGTGGACGTCGGCGAGCAGCAGCGAGGCGGCGGCGAGCATCGCGAGCAGCGTCACCGCGATGCCGGCGACGGCATCGACGGCCGACAGGCGGCTCGTGTCGACGTCGGGCTCGGCCGCAGCCCGGATGCGGGCCAGGAGGCTTCCGACCGCGGGGTCGCCGGTCGCGGCGGAGGTCACGGCGCCGAGGATATGGAAGACGCCCGTGAAGCCGCCTCGACGCGCCACACCGTCAGCTGCAGGGGCAGGACGACGGCCGCGCTCGGGCGCGGCCGGATGCGGCTCTCCCAGACCCGGACCTGCGTGTCGATGGTCAGCGCGGCCGACAGCTGCACGCCCGCCAGCTCCTTCGGCTTGGTGAACCCCTGGTCGACGACGAACACCTTGCGCCCCGGGAAGTGCCGCAGGTACGCGTCCACGTACGAGGTGCGATCACCGTCGGCGGCGTGGGGCAGCGCGACCGAGAGCTGGCGCTGCTCCACCCACACCGGCCCGGCGAGCAGGCGCCACGGCTCGTCACAGCACCCGCCGACGAGGTCCCACAGGTAGATGCCTCCGGTGTCGTCCTCTCCACCGGAGAGGTGCGCGATCTCCGCGGCGACGTCCTGCGTGCCGCTCCACTCCTCGTGCGTGCGCAGCGTGAGCGACTGCGGCACCGCGTAGGTGACCGCCGCGGCCAACGCACCCGCGAGACCCACGCGCAGGACCACCCGCAACCACCGCGGCGGCCTGGTCCACTGCCACACCGCCGCTCCTGCGAGGGCGGCCAGCAGCACGATGCCGGGCACGACGTTGGGCACGAACCGGCGGCCCCAGAACATCAGCTGCGCCGACACGTGCGCGTCGTTCAGGTACACGGCGCTGAGGAACAGCGTCGGCAGCGCGACGACCCACGTCGCCAGCCGCCACGGTCGCAGGGCGACGAGGACGGCACCGAGCACGGCGACCGCGATGACCGGCCAAGACAGGTACCAGGACAGCCGCTGCAACGAGATCTCGTCGTACGTGCGCGTCGGCACGCCGGCCTTGAGCCGGACCGTGTCGCCGAACAGGTGCCGACGCAGCACGGCGAGCACCGCGAGCGTGACGATGCCGGCCGAGATCGCGACGCCCGCGGTGATGCGCAGCCACGGGCGCTGCGGCAGCGCCGCGACCCAGGTCGCGACGCCGGGCGGCAGCCGGCGCAGCAGCGCACCGAAGGCGACGAGCACGACGCCCGCGACGGCGACGGTCGCGCCGGCCGGGATCCCGTTGTCACGGGAGTAGCGGCCGGCGAGGTCGAACGCCTGCCACGCGCCGAGCGGCACCAGCAGCACGGTCGCGCCCAGGGCCCACCACGCGCGCCCGTCCCACCGGCGCAGCGCGAGCGTCGCGCTGCCGAGCGTGACGAGCATCGCCATCGCGATGAGCCCGTCGGCGCGGTCGAGCCAGCCCGCACACACGCACAGCGCGGCGAACCCGCCGGCGGGAGCCCACCGCTCCTGGATCGCGACGACGAGCCACAGCACGCCACCGAGCCAGAACGCCTGGGCGAGCGCCTCGCTCGAGGGCTCGCGCGCCTGGAAGACCTGCAGCATGTCGACGGCGAGCAGCAGCCCCGCGGCGAACGCACCCGGCCAGCCGCCCAGGCGCCGTCCGATCGCGACGAGCAGCAGCACGCCGACCAGCGCTTCCAGCGGCGTGACCAGCCGAAGCCCGGCCCAGCCGTGCGCGGTGTACCCGACGGCCAGCGCGACGGACTGGCCCCAGTAGAACTGCGGCACGATCCGCGTCCCGCCGTCGGACAGGAGGCTGCCGAACCGCACGCCGAGCCCGGTGTCCTCCACCGGGACGCCGGGCCGTCGGGCCGGGTCCGTGAACGTCGACGAGCCGTGCTGCGCGATCTGCAGCGCGTGCATGACGTAGCCGCCGGGGTCCTTGTCGGCGGCGACGTAGGCCCAGCCCGGGAACGTCAACGCCCCCGCGACCCCTCCCACCACCAGCAGCACCACGAGCGAGCGGACGTCCCACCGCGCCCGCGGCCAGGGACCGCCGAGGACGGCGGCGAGGAGGGCGAGGGCCACGAGGCCGAACAGCGACAGCCCGACCACCCGCACGCCGTCGTAGCGGTCGGTGTCCGCGAGCACGAGCGCGGACGCGACGACGACGGCGAGCACGACGACCGAACCGCCGGCGATGAGGTCGGTGGCCGCCAGGGACGGGCGCTCCCGCGCGTGGCGTGCCACGGCCGCAGGCTACGGAGGTCGCGTGGCCGGGCGCTCGGCGGCGGACCCGGAGCCGTAGGCTTCAACCCGACCGTGAGGCCCGCGAGAGGGCCCGCGGATGAGTGAGGAGGACCGTGGCGACCGCGACGACGCTCGTGGATGCCGCGCCGGCCGAGCGCCCCACAGCCGAGCTCGAACGCCGAGCCCGCGCGCAGACGCGCGTGCGCTGGGAGCTGCTCACGCAGCTCGTGCGCAAGGACCTCAAGGTCAAGTACCAGAACAGCACGCTCGGCTTCGCGTGGTCGCTGCTGAACCCGCTGTTCCTGCTCGCCGTCTACTCGGTGATCTTCGGCGTGATCCTCGGCTCCGGCGTGCCGAAGTTCCCCGTCTACCTGATGAGCGGCCTGCTCGCCTGGAACGTGTTCGGCGGGGCCGCGAGCCTCGGGGCGGTCAGCGTCACCGGCAACTCGGGCCTGGTGAAGAAGGTCCGCTTCCCGATGCTCGTCCTGCCGCTGTCGGCGGTCGGCTTCGCGCTGGTGCACTTCGTGCTGCAGCTGGGCGTCTTCATCGTCGTGCTGCTCGCGTTCCGCGTGCACTTCTGGGGCCTGCAGCTGCTGATGTTCCCGCTGGCGCTCGTGCTCATCACCGTCTGGTCGAGCGCGTTCGCCGTGCTCGTGGCGGCGCTGAACGTGCGCTACCGCGACACCGAGCACCTCCTCGAGCTGCTGATGTTCGCGTGGTTCTGGGGCTCGGGCGCCATCTTCGCGTCCGGCCTCATCGCGACGAAGACGCACTCGAGCACGTGGACCCGCGTGTTCTTCGCCGATCCCCCCGCCGCGGCGCTCGCGCTGATGCACCGCGCGTTCTACCCGTCCGCGACGGCGACCACCGGTCCGGGCGGGCGCGGGCCCGGCGGCTCGACGGTGCTGCCCGACCCCGGCTACGCCTGGTACGTCGAGCAGTGGGGCGTCGCGCTCGTCGCGTCGCTCGTCCTGCTCTGGTTCGCCCGCCGGCTCTTCCAGCGCAGGCAGGCGCACTTCGCCGAGGAGCTCTGACGGGGTGACGGACGAAGCGCCGGTCATCTCGGCCTACGACGTCAGCAAGCGCTTCGTGACGAAGCGCCGCGAGACGTCACTGAAGGAGAGCGCCGTGCGGCGCGGCCTGCGCCGCGGACCCCGCATCGAGAAGGACGACTTCTGGGCGCTGCGCGGCATCTCGCTGGAGATCGGCCGCGGCCAGACCGTCGGGCTCATCGGCCACAACGGCTCGGGCAAGTCGACGCTGCTCAAGACGCTCGCCGGCATCCTGCAGCCCGACTCCGGTTCGGCCCACATCATCGGCCGGGTCGCCTCGCTCCTCGAGCTCGGCGCCGGGTTCAACGCCGAGCTGTCCGGGCGCGACAACGTGTACTTGAACGCCGCACTGCTCGGGCTGTCCCGCCAGGAGACCGACGACCTGTTCGACTCGATCGTCGAGTTCAGCGAGCTCGGTGACCGCATCGACGACCCGGTGAAGGTCTACAGCTCGGGCATGTACGTGAAGCTGGGCTTCGCGGTCGCGGTGCACGTCGACCCGGACGTTCTGCTCATCGACGAGGTGCTCGCCGTCGGCGACGAGGCGTTCCAGGAGAAGTGCCTCGCCCGCATCAAGGGCTTCCAGGAGGCCGGCAAGACGATCCTGTTCGTGTCGCACGCGCTCGACATCGTGCGGTCGCTGTGCGACCGGGCGATCGTGCTCGACCACGGCCGGATGGTGTACGACGGCGACTCCGACCACGCGGTCCGACTGCTGCGTGGCCTGCTCGGCGTCGCCGAGCTCCCCGAGACGATGGCGGAAGCCATCAAGGCCGAGGTCGTGCCGCTGGCGATCGAGGACATCGAGGTCGCGGCGACACCCGGCGGCGAGCGGCTCTACGCGTTCGGCCAGGGCGACCCGCTCGCCATCCGCGTGCACCTCGACGTGCAGATGGACGAGCAGGTGTGGGGCGGCGGCGACGTGACCGTCGTCGTCATGACCGGCGAGAGCACGCCGCTCTGGGTCATGAGCGGCGGCGGCGAGGCGCACGTGCGTCCCGAGGTCGGCCCGTGGATCGTCGACTTCGTCGTGCCGGTGATGCCACCGGTGCGCGGGCCGTTCACCGTCGCGGTCTCGGTGCGCGACAGCGCGAGCGATCGCGTGCTGGTGGCCCGCCAGTTCGAGAACGCGCTCGCGGCGCCGGGCGACATCGCCGAGGGCTGGGTCTACGTGCCCTACGAGGCGTCGGTCGCGCAGGGCATCCGTACGTGACGGTCACCGCCACCGTCGTGGTCGTCAGCTGGAACGGCGCCCACCTGCTGCGCCGCTGCCTGCCCGCGCTCGCCGCGCAGCGAACGCCGGACGGCTTCTTCGAGACCGTCGTCGTCGACAACGCGAGCACGGACGGCACCGTCGAGATGCTGCGGGCCGAGTTCCCGTGGGTCCGCGTGGTCGCCAACGCCGAGAACCTCGGGTTCGCCGGCGGCAACAACAGCGCGCTGCGCGACATCACGACGCCCTACGCGGTGCTGCTCAACAACGACGCCGTCCCCGAGCCCGACTGGCTCACGACGCTGCTCGCCCCGTTCGACGCACCCGGCGGCGAGTCGCTCGGCATCACCACCGGCAAGGTGCTGTTCCTGCCGCGGTTCCTGCGGCTGCAGCTGACGACCGAGGGCTTCACCCCCGGCGGCGCCGACCCCCGCGAGCTCGGCGTTCGGATCCACGCGATCGAGCGCGACGGCACCGATGTCACCGGCGAGCTGCTGTGGGACGCGCTCACCTTCGGCCCCGAGGCCGGGTTCCGGTGGACCAGGACCGAGGGCGAGCTGCTGCTGCCGGTCGACGGTCCCGGTCCGTGGAAGGTGACCATCCGGGCGGCGGGCGAGCGGGCCAAGCCGCTGGCGGTGTCGTGGGCCGGCGGGCAGGCCGTGCTCGACGTGCCCGCGGACGAGCCGGGCGACCTCATCTTCACCGTCGGCCCCGAGGCGCGGCTCGTCGACGTCATCAACAACGTCGGCGGCGTGATGCTCTCCACCGGCTACGGCGCCGACCGCGGCTACCAGCGCGTCGACGAGGGCCAGTACGACCAGCCGAGCGAGGTGTTCGGCGGTTGCGGCAACGGCATGGCGATGCGCAGCGAACCGGGCCACGCGACCGGCTGGTTCGACGACGACTTCTTCCTCTACTACGAGGACACCGACCTGTCGTGGCGCATCCGCGCGCTCGGGTACTCGGCGCAGTACGTCCCCGGCGCCGTGCTGCGGCACGAGCACGCCGCGAGCAGCGGCGAGTGGTCGCCGCTGTTCGTCTTCCACGTCGACCGCAACCGGCTGCTCAACCTCATCAAGAACGCGACGCGCGGCCTCGCGCTCCGCGAGGTGGCGCGCTACCCGCTGACCACGCTGTCGCTGCTCCGCCAGCGGCGGCTCTCGAAGGCGCAGCTGCGGCTGCGCATCCGCGTGCTGCTCAGCCTGCTGCGGCTGCTGCCCGTGATGCTGGTGAAGCGCCGCCGCATCCGCCGCACCGCGAAGGTCGATCGGGTGGCCTTGCAGCAGCTGATGACGCCGTTCGAGGCGTGGCAGAGGGGCGCTGACTGATGGGCGCGACCACGTGACGGCGCGGACCGCGGTGTACGACCGCTTCTGGCGCTCCGAGGGCGGCGGCGAGCGTCACGCGGGCATGATCGCCCAGGTCCTGCGCGAGGACGGTGCGGCCGTCGAGCTGCTCGGCCACGAGGACACCGACGTCGCCAAGCTCGCCGACCACCTCGGCCTCGACCTCGCCGGTGTCACGTACCGACGGCTCCCCGACCGCGGCGACCACCTGCTCTCCGAGGTCAGCGAGGACTACGACCTGTTCGTCAACGGGACCTACACGTCGCGCCTCGTCCCGCGTTCGAAGCGCGCGGCCTACCTGTGCTTCTTCCCGACACCGCCGGACCACGACCTGCCCGCGTGGCGGCGCTGGGCGACCCGCACGCTGGGCCCCGTCGTCCGCGGCACCACGCCGAATCTCGACTTCGGCGCCGGGTGGTTCCCGCCCGAGGGCGGGCTGCGGCGCAAGTGGATCTGGAGCAGCGGCGACGGCGTGCTCACGCTGCCCGGGGGAGCGCGCGTGCTGCGGGCCAACCTCGGCCGCCCCGGAGCCCCGGACGCCACCACGCTCACGGTGCTCGACGAAGACGGCTCGGTCCTGCTGACCCTGCCCGTGCCGCAGAGGTTCACCCGGCAGGAGCTGGACCTCGGCGCCCGGGCCAAGGGCACGGAGGTGCGCTTCACCAGCGGCACGTACTCCCCCGGCGGGGCCGACACCCGCGAGCTCGGCATCGCGCTCAGCCGCCCACGCCTGGCCGGCAAGATCACGCCGCGCGAGCTGCTCGCCGCGCGCTTCCCCTGGCTGCACCGCGACCCCAAGGACCTGTCGTGGCTCGCGGGCTACCAGGCCGTCATGGCGAACAGCGAGTACACCCGCGGCTGGATCCGCCGGCTCTGGGACGTCGACTCCGACGTGCTCTACCCGCCCATCGCCACCGACCCGCTCACGCCCGTGCCCGACGGCGACCGCGAGCTCGCGGTGCTGTCCGTGGGTCGGTTCTTCGCACCGGGGCTCGGGCACGCCAAGCGGCAGCTGGAGATGGTCGAGACGTTCGGCGCGCTCGTGCGCGCGGGCCGGCTGCCGGGCTGGAAGATGTACGTCGTCGGGGGCATGGAGCCTTCGCAGATCCCCTACGTCGCCAAGGTGAAGGCCGCCGCCGAGGACCTGCCCGTCGAGATCCTCACCAACGCACCCCGGCCGCGGGTGGAGCAGCTGCTGTCGTCGTGCGCGGTGTTCTGGTCGGCCACCGGCTACGGCGAGGACATCAGCAAGCGGCCGTGGGTCGCGGAGCACTTCGGCATGACCACCGTCGAGGCGATGGCCGGTGGCTGCGTGCCCGTGGTCATCGACTGCGCCGGCCAGACCGAGATCGTGCGCGACGGCGTCGACGGCTACCGCTGGCAGACGCTCGAGCAGATGGGCGAGCGCACCGTGGCGCTCGCCGGGGACCCGGCCGCGCGAGCACGCCTCGCCGCGTCGGCCCGCGCTCGCGCCGCTGCGTACGACGAAGATGCGTTCCGCGCGCGGTGGCGCGCGATCGTCGCGAAGCACGGCCTGCTCTGATCCGAGAGACGTTTCCGCCAGGATCGAGGGCATGAGCGTGGCGCCGTTGCGGGTGGGCGTGGATGCCACCCCGCTCCTCGGCCAGCGCACCGGCATCGGCCGCTACGTGGAGCACCTGCTCGACGCGCTGCTGCTGAACGACCGCCTCGACATCATCGCGACGGCGTTCTCGCTGCGCGGGCTCGGTGCGCTCCCGCGCGCCGTGCCCGAAGGCGTGCGAACGTTCGCGCGGCCGTTCCCCGCGAACCTGGCGCAGCGCCTCTGGATGCGCAACGAGCTGTTCACGGTCGACCGCGTCTCCGGGCTGCACGCGCGGGTCTTCCACGGCACCAACTTCGTGCTCCCGCCGCAGCGGCCCGAGCGCTCCGGCGTCCTCACGATCCACGACCTCGCGTACCTGCGGCTGCCGCAGACCGTCGATGCGGTGTCGCAGCGCTTCCGCACGCTCGTGCCCCGCGGCATCAAGCGCGCAGAGGTGATCGTGACGCCGAGCCGCGCGACCGCCGATGACGTGATGGACGCCTACGACGTCGCGCCGGACCGCGTCATCGTGACGCCGCTCGGAGTCGAGCCCGCGTGGTTCGCGGCCGAGCCGCCGGACGCCGCGTGGCGGGCCGCGCACGGCATCCCGTCGGAGTACCTGCTCGCCGTCGGTCGGCTCGAGCCGCGCAAGGGGCTCGACGTGCTGCTCGACGCCTACCGGCTGCTGCAGGACCGCGGCGTCGACGTCCCCCTGGTCATCTGCGGCCCGCCGGGGTGGGGCCCCGCGCTCGACCGCGCCGGCATCCGGCCCGACCGCTTCGTCGCGACGGGCTGGCTCGACACCGACGCGCTGCGTCCGCTCGTCGCCGGCGCGCGCTGCCTCGCGTTCCCCTCGCGGTACGAGGGCTTCGGCCTCCCACCCCTCGAGGCGCTCGCGTGCGGCACGGCGGTGGTGGCCAGCGACCTCGCGGTCAGCCGCGAGGTGCTGGGCGTGCACGCGCGCTACGCCGCGGTGGAGGACGTCGAAGGGCTGGCCGACGCGATCGCCCGCACGCTGTCCGACGGAGGGCCGACGCCACCCGAGGCTCGCCGCGCACACGCCGGCACGTTCACCTGGCAGGCGTGCGCCGCGGCCACGGCCACGGCCTACGAGCGCGCCGCTTCCTCCTGACCCGGCGACGGCCGTAGCGTTGGCCGGGTGAGCGTCCGCGACCGACTGGCGGTGCTCGACCGCGCCCTCATCGTCGGGCAGAAGGGCGGCCCTTCGCCCGAGGCGCCCGTTGCGGTCGTCGCGCCGCCGACCAAGGTGCGGCGTGAGCCGTTGCGCCCCCTGCACCGGCTCGAACGAGCGCTCGCCGCGCTCTGGTGGTTCATCGCCGACGGCGTCCTGCTCGGGCTCGCCGCAGTGCTGCGTGGGCTGCGGCCGCTGCGCTCGATGGCGATCGGCGCACCGGTCGGCTGCGTCGCGGTCGGCGTCGGCATCTCGCTGTGGTGGGGTTCGTGGGCCTATGCCGTCATCGGCGGGCTCGGAGCGATCTGCTTCGTGTGGTTCGGACAGTCGGAGCAGTCGTCCGGCCCGTGACGTCCTAAGGACGCGCCGGGTCGAACGCGGGTCCAGGGGCGTCGGGGTTCCCGTACCCCTGCTGGATCCAGGAAGCCCTGTGCTGCAGGCGGTCTCCGAGCATCGTGACCACGGCTGACGCGGGCGCGACGCGCTGGTCGACGATCACGCCGACCGTCGGAGCCGTGCCGTCGTTGCCGAGGTCGGCCGCGGTCGCGTCGATGGGCGCCGGGAGCTGCAGGCCGGCCTGACCGGTGGGCGTGACCGGCCGGGAGATCCCGCGGCTGACGATGCCGATGCTGCCGTCACCGGCCCGCCACACCACGCCGTCGGCCAGCCCGCGACGCCAGGTGTCGAGCGGCAGCGCGCGATCGTCGTTGTTCGCGTTGAGCACGGCGTTCGCCGGCACGAGGGTCGTGACCGCCGTGGTGCTGACCACGGCGCGCCGGGACAGCGCCCCGGAGGACGACGCGACGATCGCGTACACGACGCCACCGTCTCGCACGTAGCTGCCCGCGGGGTGCGGGCCACCGCCGACGATCGCCGGGCCCGGCGGGAGCGTGGCGATGTCGGAGTCGGCCACCGCGACGGCGGACGTCGCGTCGTAGCCGAGCGCGAGGAGCGTCGCGAACCCGAGCGGACAGCACCGCCCGCCGCTCATGACGAAGAAGCCCGCGGTCTGCGCGCGCAGCAGCGAGCCGTCGCGCGGCAGCGCGGGCCCGCCGAGCGGCAGCGCGAGCACCGAGTCGTCCGCGCCGGGGATGAGCCGCGACGACGCGTTCGGGAACGTCGACAGCGCGTACGCCGCGACGAGGCGCCGCTCCTGCGCGCCCGCCGCCCCGGCGAGATCGTCGATGAGCCACACCGTGCCGTCAGCCGTCACCGCGAACGAACCCGTCGGGAGCACCACGCGCGGCCCGACGCCACCGGTGACCGCGATGTCGACCTCCACCGGGACGCCCGCGACGCCAGATGCCGACGCCGGTGTCACGAACAACGCGCTCGTGCCCGCGGGGACGTTCGCGAACGACCACGACGACGTCGCGGAGGAGTCGAGCGCCACCGGCACCGTCGCCAGCGGCGCGCCCGAGCTCGTGACCGCGTGGCCGCTCGCAGCGGCGACACCCACCGGCCGCGCCCGCAGTGACGCAGTGGTGCCGACGACCGCCAGCGACGGATCGACGAGCCGCGCGCCGAGGCGCGCGGCGACGAGCTTCCGCGTGCCCGGCAGCAGCGCGTACGCGCGCGAACCGCAGCAATCGGTCGGGTAGAAGTCGCGGTGCGCGCCGATCACCGGCGCCACGACCTTCGAGCCCTTGCGTGGGTGGCGCGGGTTCACGTGCCGCTCGTCGACCGTGAGCACCTCACGGCCGTACGGATCACGGTGGTAGCGCGCGAGCACCCACGTGATGAGCTTGGTCAGCGACGACTGCATCGCCGGCGTCGGCTTGGTCCCCGAGAACGTGCCGATGAGCGCGATGCCGATCGTCGCGTGGTTGAAGCCGTACGTGTGACCGGCGACGACCGGCTCCCCCGCACCGCCCTTGCGGCCTTCGTAGACCGTGCCGTAGCGGTCGATGAGGAACGAGTAGCCGATGTCGCCCCAGTCGAGCGAGCGTGCGTGATAGGCGAAGATGCTGCGCACCTGGGCCGCGCCGCTGCGCTGGCTGTAGGAGTTCGTCGAGTCGGTGTGGTGGACGATCACCGTGTCGACGGTGCGCGTGTACTCGGGCTTCCACCACGCCGCCCGCTCGTCGGCCCGCCACTGCGCACGCGTGACGAGTGGCGGCGGCTGCACCGGCCCGGCGGGCGCCAGCGCGTGCTGCACGTGCGCTCCCCACGTGAGCGCATCACTGTCGGGGCCGGGCTGCACGAGCACGAGCCGCAGGTCGCGTGGTGGCGCACCGTGCACGCGCGCCTCGACCGCGTCGGCTGAACCGATCCACCACGGCCGCGTGCCCGCGCGGGTCGCCCGCGCGTTCGCGAGGCCGTCCGCGTCCGGACCACCCAGCGAGTGCCAGCCGGTCCAGCGCCCGGCACGCCGCACGCGCGCCCGCACCGACGGTGCGCGATCACGCCCGCCCCACGTCGCCGCGACCAGCCCGAACGCCGGCCGTTCGAGCACGCCGGTGTCGCCGCGCAGCGGCAGCTCCCACGTCCGCGTCGCGTCGCCCGCGGCCCACGCGTCGGCCGGCACGAGGGGAAGCGCGAGCGGCAGGGCGAGGGCAGCGCCCAGCTCGCGCCGGGACAGGTGCGGGCGCGCCGGCGGGCTTCCAGCGGAGGGGGAAGGCACGAGTTCTCTCCGGATCACGGGAGGTGCGGACGGGCGATCGAGATGTGCGGCCAGTGTCGCAGCGGTACCTGTGTGACGAGCCCCTTTCGGACACGCTCGCCCGGACCGCGACTCCGTCCGCCCGGCGTGGTTAGGGTGTGCGCATTCCCGCCGACCCTCGGCGGCACAAGCAGGAGGACACGTGAACAAGTCGGAGCTTGTCTCCGCCGTCGCCGAGAAGGCGGGCGTTAGCAAGGTCGACGCGGAGGGCGTGCTCGACGCGTTCCAGGCGGTCGTCTTCGAGACCGTGAAGAAGGGCAAGGACGACGTCACCTGGACCGGCTTCCTCAAGTTCGAGCAGATCACCCGCGCCGCGCGCCAGGGCCGCAACCCGGCGACCGGCGAGGCCATCAAGATCCCCAAGAGCAAGGCCGTGAAGATCACCGCCGGCGCGAAGCTGAAGGCAGCCGCGTCCGGCAAGTGAGCTGAGCTCGTCAGGAGCCCCGTCGCCCTCCCGGGCGGCGGGGCTCTTGCGTGTCAGCCGGCGCGGAGCCGGGGGCCGACCTCCGGGTCGGCGAACGCTTGGGCCAGCGCGTCGCGCCAGTGCGGCGGCGGGGTGAGGCCGGCGTCGACCCACGCGCGCGGTGACAGCACCGAGTAGGGCGGCCGCGGCGTCTTGCTGCCGAACGCCTCGCTCGACGTCGGCTGCACGCGTGCCGGGTCGAGGCCGAGCTCGGTGAAGATCGCCTGCGCGAACTCGAACCACGTGCAGTCGCCGCCACCGGTGAGGTGGTAGGTGCCCGGGGCGGCCTCGGACGCCGCGAGCTCGAGCAGGCCCTGGGCGAGGTTCAGCGACCACGTGGGCGAACCGCGCTGGTCGTCGACGACGGTCACGGTGTCGCGGTCCTTCGACAGCCGGGCCATCGTGCGGACGAAGTTGTTGCCGATGCCGTACACCCACGCGGTGCGCACGACGTACGAACCGTCCGGGTGCGCCTCCCGCACCGCGAGGTCACCGGCCAGCTTGGTGCGCCCGTACGCGGTCTTCGGGCCGGTCTCGTCGTCGACGTCGTAGGGCGGGCCGCCGACGCGGTCGCCCGGGAACACGTAGTCGGTGGAGACGTGCACGAGCTTCATGCCGCGCTCGCCGGCGGCGATCGCGAGGTTCGCGGGACCGGTCGCGTTGACCGCGTAGGCGAGGTCTTCCTTCTCCTCCGCCGCGTCGACCGCCGTGAACGCCGCGGCGTTGACCAGCACATCCGCCGGTGATGTGTCGAGCGCCGCGCGCACCGCGGCCAGGTCGGTGATGTCGAGGGTGTCCACGTCGACCGCGGCCGCGACCTCGATGCCGCGCTCGGCAGCGATGCGCTGAAGGTCGGTGCCGAGCTGCCCGTAGGAGCCGGTGACGAAGATGCGCATGACCGTCCCGCTCAGCCGAGCTTCGCCGCTTGCTTGAGCGGCCGCCACCAGTCCTCGTTGTCGCGGAACCACTGCACGGTCTCCGCGAGGCCCTTGTCGAAGTCCATCTGCGGCGTGTAGCCGAGGCCCTCGACCTTCGTGCCGTCGATCGAGTAGCGGCGGTCGTGGCCCTTGCGGTCCTCGACGTAGGTGACGAAGGACCAGTCGCGGCCGCACGCGGCGAGCAGGCGCTCGGTGAGCTCCTTGTTCGTGAGCTCGGTCCCGCCGCCGATGTTGTGGTACTCGCCGGGCGCGCCCTTCTCGAGCACGATGTGGATCCCTCGGCAGTGGTCGTCGACGTGGAGCCAGTCGCGCACGTTGAGGCCGTCGCCGTAGAGCGGGACCTTGAGGCCGTCGATGAGGTTCGTGACGAACAGCGGGATGACCTTCTCGGGGAAGTGGTACGGCCCGTAGTTGTTCGTGCAGCGCGTGATGGTCACGTTCAGCCCGTGCGTCACGTGGTAGGCCCGCGCGAGCAGGTCACCGCCGGCCTTCGCCGCGCTGTACGGGCTGTTGGGATCGAGCCGGTCGGTCTCGACGAACGAGCCCTCGGCGATGGAGCCGTACACCTCGTCGGTGCTGACCTGCAGCACGCGGGAGACGCCGTGGCGAAGACAGGCGTCGAGCAGCGTCTGCACCCCGACCGCGTTGGTCATGACGAAGTCGGAGGCTCCGAGGATCGACCGGTCGACGTGGCTCTCGGCGGCGAAGTTCACGACGACGTCGTGACCGGGCAGGACCTCGTCGAGCTTCGCGGCGTCGCAGATGTCGCCCTGCACGAAGGTGTAGCGCGGGTCGTCGGCGACGGGCGCGAGGTTCGCGAGGTTGCCCGCGTACGTCAGCTTGTCGTAGACGGTGACGCCGTCCGGCGCGCCGTACGCGCCGAAGTCGCTGTAGCGACCGCCGAGCAACGAGCGGACGTAGTGCGAGCCGATGAACCCGGCCGCGCCGGTGACGAAGATGCGCACGAGACCTCAGTCTGCCAGTCGGGACCGCCGTTCCCCTGCGGGCACGACGGGACGATCACCATGGGAGCATGGGGGGCCCGGAAGACCCCACGAGAGGACGGCATGGCCCACCGGTCGCGTTCCGCGCTCCTCGCGGCTGGCGCCCTCGCCGCGTCGGTGGCCCTGCTCCCGGCCGCACCCGCGGGCGCCGGTGTGACGAGCACCACCGCGGCCGCGCAGACCGCCGTGCCGCGGCCGCCGACCCGCACCACCTGCCAGGGGACGCTCGGGGTCGACTGCCTGCGCCCCGCCCAGGTCCGCAAGGCCTACGGCGTGGGCGCGCTCGCCGCGCGCGGGCTCAACGGCGAGGGCGTCACGATCGCCATCGTCGACAGCTTCGGGTCCCCCACCATCGAGCACGACCTGCGGGTGTTCGACCGCGCGTTCGGCCTGCCTGACCCGCCGCACTTCAAGGTCATCGCTCCGGCCGGCGTGCCGCCGAGGTACGACAACAGCGAGGACCGGTCCGGCTGGGCCGGCGAGACCACGCTCGATGTCGAGTGGGCCCACGCGATGGCCCCGAAGGCGAACATCCTGCTCGTCGTCACGCCCACCTCGGAGACCGAGGACGTGCACGGCTTCCCCGAGATCATCAAGGCGGAGCGCTACGTCATCCAGCACCACCTGGCCGACGTGATCTCACAGAGCTTCGGCGCCACCGAGCCGACGTTCACCGGCGGCCGCAAGACCGTCATGAAGCTGCGGCAGAGCATCTACCCGCTCGCGCGCAAGAACCGGATCACGGTGCTCGCCTCGAGCGGGGACAACGGCGCCACGGACTACACGCGCACGATGAAGAGCCTCTTCAAGCACCGGGTGACGTCGTGGCCGTCGACCGACCCGCTGGTGACGAGCATCGGCGGCACGCAGCTGCACCTCGACAAGGCCGGCACCCGCACCGAACCGGACAGCGCGTGGGGCGGCCCGTCGGCGTCCGGCGCCGGTGGCGGCGGCGTGTCCGGCTACTTCACGCGGCCGGCCTTCCAGGACTCGGTGCGGGGCGTCGTCGGCAGGTGGCGCGGCACCCCGGACCTCTCGATGAGCTCGGCCGGTCAGTCGCCGGTGCTCGTCTACCAGAGCTACGACCACGACCAGGTCGGCTGGGGCGTCACGTGGGGCACCAGCGAGGCGGCCCCGCTGTTCGCGGGCATCGTCGCGCTCACCGTGCAGGCCGTGGGCCACCGCATCGGCTGGATCAACCCGGAGCTCTACCGGCTCGCGCAGCAGCCCGACAGCGGCATCGTCGACGTCACGGCCGGCACGAACGACCTGCACGGCTCGGCCTCGTTCCGCGGCTTCGACGCCCGGCCCGGATACGACCTCGCGACCGGTCTCGGCACCATCGACGCATCGCGGTTCGTGCCCGCGCTCGCCGCAGCGGTGCGGGCCCGATGAGCGCGGCGCCGCGGATCCTCGTCTGCATCCCGACCTACAACGAGAGCGAGTCACTGCCCGGCGTCGTCGCACGGCTGCGCAGCGCCGTCCCGGAAGCCCACATCCTGGTCGCGGACGACAACTCCCCCGACGGCACCGGCAAGCTCGCCGACGAGCTCGCGGCCGCGGACAGCGCCGTGCACGTGCTGCACCGCCCGGGCAAGCAGGGCCTCGGCAACGCCTACCTCGCCGCGTTCGCGTGGGGGCTCGAGCAGGGCTACGACGTGCTCGTCGAGATGGACGCCGACGGCTCTCACCAGCCCGAGGAGCTGCCGCGCCTGCTCGCGGCGCTCGAGGGCGGCCCCGACGGCCCGGCCGACCTGGTGCTCGGCTCGCGCTACGTCCCCGGCGGCGAGCTGCAGGGCTGGGCCCGCTCCCGCGAGGCGCTCTCGCGCGGCGGCAACGCCTACGTCCGCATCGCGCTCGGGCTGCCCATCAAGGACGCCACCGGCGGCTTCCGCGCCTACCGGCGGCGCGTGCTCGAGACGATCGACCGCTCCGCGGTCGACTCGCAGGGCTACTGCTTCCAGGTGGACCTGGCGTGGCGCACGTGGCAGGCGGGGTTCCGGGTGGTGGAGGTGCCCATCACGTTCGTCGAGCGGGCGCTGGGCACCAGCAAGATGAGCCAGAAGATCGTCACCGAGGCTCTCTGGCAGGTCACCCGCTGGGGCGTCACCCGCCGCGGGGCGGCCAAGCGGGCCCGTGAGCGTGCTCTCACGACCGGCGTGCCCTCGGGCCGGGCGGGGTAAGCCACTCCTATCCTCGACCTGGCCCTTCGAGGGGAACCCGGCACCCACCCCGGCGCGTCATGTCTCGGGAGGACCGGGGCACGACGCCCTGACGGGCTTGGACAGGAAGGGCCGACCGCGCGTGAGCACTCCGCAGCTGCCGCTGCCCCCCGAGCTCAGCCCCCGCGGGCGGGCCCGGCGCGGCACCCGGCACGGCGGCGCCGCCGTCGCCTCGCCCCGCACCACCGGCTTCCTGCGCTACGCCCGCGCGATGTCGTGGGTGGCCGTCGCGGCGTCCGCGCTCGTGCTGCTCGGCAGCGGGTCCCTGTGGGCCTACGTCAGCTACCTCAACGGCAAGATCAACCACCTCGGCGCCATCTGCGTGCGGGACTGCAGCCACCGTCCCACCGAGAAGGGCGGCACCGAGAACTTCCTGCTCGTCGGCTCCGACACCCGCGCCGGTGACAACAGCACCGGCGCGCTCGCCGGCGTCGCTGACGGCTCGGGCGGCAACGGCCGCTCCGACTCGACGATGCTCGTGCACCTGTCGGCCAGCTCCGGCCGCGTCACCGTGCTGTCGTTCCCGCGCGACCTCGAAGTGCAGATGCCGTCCTACGTCGACAGCTCGGGCACGCACCCCGCGTCGGCGCAGAAGTTCAACGCCGCCTACTCCTACGGCGGCATGCAGCTGCTCGTGAAGCAGGTCGAGCAGCTGTCCGGCCTGCGCGTCGACCACTACGTCAGCATCGACTTCGCCGGCTTCACCAAGATCGTCGACGCGCTCGGCGGCATCAACGTCTGCATCAGCTCGGTGCCCGGCTCGACCACCAACCTGCACGACCCGGGCGGCGACGGCTCCGGCGGCTCCGGCTTCATCGGCCACGTCGGCATCAACCACCTGAACGGTGAGAGGGCCCTCGAGTTCGTGCGCCAGCGCCACGGCCTCCCCCAGGGCGACCTCGACCGCATCCAACGCCAGCACCGCTTCCTCGCGGCGGTGTTCGCGAAGGTGCAGAGCGCCGGCACGCTGCTCAACCCGCTCAAGCTCAACCACGTGCTGTCGGCGGCGGCCAGCGACCTCTCGGTCGACAAGGGCACCAACACCGACGACCTGGCCACGCTGGCGAAGAGCCTGAAGGACCTGTCCGGCAGCAAGGTCGAGTACTTCACCGTGCCGAACCACGGCGGGTACGACTCGCTCGGCTCGGTGCAGATCATCGACCGCGACCCGGCGAAGGCGCTGTTCCAGGCCATCTACGACGACCAGGACCCGGCGCACCCCGTCGCGCCGAAGCCGTCGAAGAAGCCTTCCGCGACACCGTCGAGCGCGGCCCCGAAGCTCACCATCCCGGCCTCGAGCATCACGGTCGACGTGCTCAACGGCAGCGGCCAGCGCGGTCAGGCCGGCAAGGTCGGCACCGACCTGCAGGGCGTCGGCTTCAAGATCGGCACGATCGGCACCGCCACGTCCAGCGGCACGACGACCACCGAGGTCCACTACGGCAGCAACCGCGCGGACTCCGCGAAGACGGTGGCGGCCGCGATCCCCGGAGCGACGCTCGTGCCCGACTCCTCGATCGGTGAGGACGTCATCCAGGTCATCACCGGCTCGTCGTACAGCGGCGTGAAGCCGGTGACCGTCTCGGGCACCGGCGGTTCCGCGGGCGGCGGCACGACGCCCACCGCGTCCGCATCGCCGTCCGCCCCTCCGTCAATCGCACCCGACGCCAACGGCGGCAAGCAGGCCGGCTCGAAGAGCACCGGCACCGAGGGCATCTCCATCGCCGGCGGCTGCGGCCCGTAGCCATCGTGCGGGGCGCTGTGACAGGGTCACGGCGTGGTCCCGGCGCACGTCCTCGCGGCTCGCCTGGCGGCCGATCCGAGCAGCCCGCTCGTCACGTTCTACGACGACGCCGAGGGCATCCGCATCGAGCTCTCGGCGGCGACGCTCGCGAACGCGGTCGCGAAGACGGCAGGACTGCTCATCGACGGCCTCGGGCTGCTGCCCGGTGACGAGGTCGGCGTCGCCCTCCCGCTGCACTGGCGCACACCGGTCGCGCTGCTCGCGTGCTGGTCGGCCGGCTGCCCGCCCGTGCTCGGCAGCACCGAGGGCGCGGCCGCGTTCGTGACGCGCGACGACGTGGAGTCGGCGGGAGCCGGCGAGATCATCGCCGTCGGCCTCGACGCGTTCGGCCGGCCGCTCACCGGCCTACCGGTCGGCGTCAACGACCTGGCCGACGCCGCGTCCTACGCCGACACGTTCACCCCGACGGCGCCGCTGTCCGTGGACGACGGCCCCGCTGTCCCCGACGGCGCGCGGGTGCTGACCGTGCGTGAGTACGACGACGGCGCAGCGATCTGGCTCGGCCTGCTCGGCCCCCTGGCGGCCGGCGGTTCCGTCGTCGCCGTGGCCCACGCCGACGCGGCAGCGCTCGCCGAGCGCTGCACCACCGAACGCGTCACCCACACCTACGGCATCGACGTCGACGGCCTCCCCCGCCTCGCCTAGCACCGACACCGACACCGACACCGACGGCCCACCCCGGTCGACATCGGCGATGTGGCAGGTCTGACCGGCCGAGAGCCGGCACAAAGCCGATGTCGACCGGAGCGGGGCTACCAGGGGTAGGCCTTCATGGCCTTCCACTCGGCGGCCGTGGTCTGGCTGTAGAGGTAGAGGCTCGCGCCGTCGGCGCCGGTGCGCTTCGCGACGTCGAGGAACCGCCAGATCTCCCTGCCCGACGGCAGGCCCGGACGGCCGCCGTACGGGCCCATGTCGTACGCCTGACCGATGACGTGCACGGGCTTGCCGAGCGAGCGCAGCCGGGAGACCGCCTGGGCCGTGACGGTGCCCGGCTCGTTGCAGCTCCAGTAGATCATCGGCGCGAAGGCATCCACGTACGGCGCCATCGCGTGGTACGGGAAAGGCCCGTTCCACCAGTAGTCGGTCGGCCGGTAGACGGTCGCGATGATCGGGCGGTTGTAGGCCACCTTCTGCACGCGCGACAGGTAGGCCTGCGCGCGCTTGGCCGTCTCGAACGTGCCCTCGGTCTTCCACTCGAGGTCGGGGCTGAACCCGTCGAGCTTGTCGCCGCTGGGTGAGCGGTACTTGAGCGCCGCCCAGGCGCGGCCGGCGTCGGCGACCGGGTTGGACAGGTACACGAAGTCCCAGCCGATGACACTGATGCCGTCGGCGTGCGCGAGGGGCAGCAGGTCGGCCAGGAGCGGGCCGCCGAAGAAGCCCTCGTGCGTGGAGCCGACTCGGATCCAGATGCTGTGCTCGCCGGCGGCCGCCGTCTGCCGCACGATCGCGGCGGCGTCGATGGTGCCGCCCTTGAAGACGGTGACCCACGTGCCGGTGCCCTTGATCGGGTCGAGGTTCGGCTTGCGCGCCGGGACCTTCACCGGCGCCGGCACCTTGTTCTCCGCCACGGCGGGCTTGCCCAGCGGCCGCGGAGGGCCGCCGTGGTGACCGGGCGGCGGCGGGCACGGCTCCGGCTGCACCGGGTCGGCGGGCAGCGGGTAGAGCGTCGCGTCCCGCACGGCGTGCGCGGCCGGCGCGACGTTCTGGGCAGCGACGTCCCTGGCCGCGCTCGAGCCACAGCCGGTGAGAGCTGCGGCGGCGAGCGGGACGGCGGCGAGCAGCGCGAGAGCAGGGCGCGTGCGGGGGGTCACGGGATCGAGTCTCGCATCGCGATCGCGGCTCGCAGCCCGCTTCTGGATCTCGATCACCGCCCCGACCCGGCCGACCCGCGGAGAGCCGGTTCCTGCATGCCTACGACGACGCGGCCCGCGGTGCGAGGTTGCGTCAGCGGCGGCGCTTCGAGGCGGTCCCGAACAGGCTGCGGGTGATCTCGCGGCCCGCGGCGCTGGCGGCCGAGCGCGCGAAGGACTTGAACGCGCTCGACTTGAGGATCCCGGCGACGACGCCGGCCGCGCCGGCCGCCTCGGCGACCTCCTTGCCGTGGCCTGGGTGCTCCTCGGGCGCCGGCTGCTGAGCTGCCGGCGCTCCCGGCGCGGGCACGGCCGGCGCGAGCTTGCCCTGCAGCTTCTCGTAGGCCGACTCGCGGTCGATCTCCTGCGCGTACTCCTTCGCGACCGGGCTGGCGGCGACGAGCGCGCTCTGCTGCGCCGGGTCGAGCTGCCCCATCTGCGATCGCGGCGCGCGCAGGCGCGTCCACGCGACCGGGGTCGGCACGCCGTTGTCGTTCAGCACCGTCACGATCGCCTCGCCGATGCCGAGGCTCGGAAGCACCTCGGTGAGGTCGTAGACGCTGCTCTTCGGGTACGTGGAGACGGTCGCCTTGAGCGCCTTCGCATCGTCGGGCGTGAACGCGCGCAGCGCGTGCTGCACGCGGTTGCCCAGCTGCGCGAGCACGTCGTCGGGCACGTCGGTCGGGTTCTGCGTGACGAAGAAGACGCCGACGCCCTTGCTGCGGATCAGCCGCACGGTCTGCGTGACCGCGGTGAGGAAGGCCTTGCTCGCGTCGTTGAACAGCAGGTGCGCCTCGTCGAAGAAGAACACGAGCTTCGGCTTGTCGACGTCGCCGACCTCCGGCAGGTCGTGGAACAGGTCGGCGAGCAGCCACATGAGGAACGTCGAGAACAGCATGGGCTTGTCCTGCAGGCCCTGCAACTCCATCACACTGATGATGCCCTTGCCGTTCGCATCGGTGCGCAGCAGGTCCTTGGTGTCGAACTCGGGCTCGCCGAAGAAGTGGTCGGCGCCCGCGTCGGCGAACGTGATGAGCTCGCGCAGGATCACGCCCGCGGTTGCGGACGAGAGACCGCCGATGCCCTCGAGGTCAGCCTTGCCCTCGTCGGAGGTGAGGTAGGTGAGGACGGCGCGGAGGTCCTTGAGGTCGAGCATCGCGAGGCCGGCGGAGTCCGCGTAGTGGAAGACCAGGCCGAGGCTGGACTCCTGGGTCTCGTTGAGCCCCAGCACCTTCGAGAGCAGCGTCGGACCGAACGACGTGATCGTGGCGCGCACCTCGGCGCCGATGCTCGCGCCCGCGGAACCGCCGCCACCCAGGGTGAGGAACTCCACCGGGAACGCGGTGCCCTGCCAGTCGTCGCCCACCTCCGTGCTTCGCGAGGTGATGCGGTCGCTCGCGGTCCCGGCCGCCGCCATGCCCGAGACGTCGCCCTTGATGTCGGTGACGAACACCGGCACGCCCTGGGCAGAGAGCTCCTCGGCCAGCAGCTGCAGCGTCTTGGTCTTTCCGGTGCCGGTGGCGCCCGCGATGAGGCCGTGGCGGTTCATCATCGGCAGCGGCAGCCGCACCTTCGCGTCCGCGTGGGCCGTGCCGTCCACCACGGCCGCGCCCAGCTCGAGGACCGTGCCCTCGAAGCCGTACTCCTTGGTGATGTCGGCCAGGAAGTCCCCGCCGCCTGCCGCTGCCTTCTTCGCCATGCGCCGAAACCTAGACCGGCGACATGACCCACAAGGTCGGACCGACGTCGGCCGGCGTCGGCCTGCGCTCGCCTACGCTGCCCCGGTGCCGCGCCTGCCCAAGCTCGTCGCCGTGCCGCTGTCGTGCGTCGCGGCGCTGGCCATCGGCTACGGCGTGGGCGCGGTGGTCGAGAAGGCCAGCGGCAGCGGTCACGGCTCCACGGGCAGCGTGGGGGTCGAACGCTCGGCGAGCCCGTCGGTCAGCGCGTCCCCCTCGCACTCGCCGTCTCACTCGCCTTCGCTCCGGCCGCGGCCGTCGCGGTCACCCCGGGCGTCGATGTCACCGTCGGCGTCGCCGTCGGCGTCGCACGCGCCGAGCCTCGCGGCCTCGAAGAGCGCGTCGCCGAGCGCATCGCATCCTCCGTCGGCGAGCCACCGCCCGTCCCCGTCGCGCAAGCCGTCACCCACGCCGCGCAAGCCGTCGCCGACGAGGAGCCCGGCTCACTCGCCGACCCCGTCCCGCGCTCCGAGCCCGAGCCCGTCGCCCGCCCCCACCGGGAGCCCCAGCACCATCACGACGACGACGCCGTGACGTCATCCGGGTCGCCGTTCGGGCTATGGCCCACACCGAAGAAACAGATCACGGTGCTGTCGGTCAGGACAGGAGCTGGCGGGCCATCACCATGCGCTGGATCTGGTTGGTGCCCTCGTAGATCTGGGTGATCTTCGCGTCGCGCATCATGCGCTCGACCGGGAAGTCCTGCGTGTAGCCGTAGCCGCCGAGAAGCTGCACCGCGTCCACCGTCACCTGCATCGCGGTGTCGGACGCGAAGCACTTCGCCGCGGACGACGCGAATGTGAGGTCGCTCGCGCCGCGCTCGGCCTTGCTCGCGGCGACGTAGACGAGGTTGCGCGATGCCTCCACGCGCATCGCCATGTCGGCGAGCATGAACTGCACGCCCTGGAACTCGGCGACGGCCTGGCCGAACTGCTTGCGCTCCTTCACGTAGCCGGTCGCGACGTCGAGCGCGCCCTGCGCGATGCCGGTGGCCTGCGCGCCGATGCCGAGCCGCGTGTGGTCGAGCGTGCGCAGCGCGGTCTTGAACCCGCTGCCCGGCTCGCCGATCATCCGGTCCGCGGGGATGCGGCAGTCCTCGAAGTGGATCTCGCACGTGGGCGAGCCCTTGATGCCGAGCTTGCGCTCCTTGCTGCCGACCGAGAAGCCCGGGTCGTCGGCGTGCACGACGAACGCGCTGATGCCGCGGGCGCCCGCGGACGGATCGGTGACCGCCATGACCGTGTAGTGCGTCGCGACGCCCGCACCGGTGATGAAGCACTTGGTGCCGTTGAGGACGTAGCTGTCGCCGTCGGCGACCGCGCGCGTGCGCATGCTGGCCGCGTCGCTGCCGGCTTCGCGCTCGGTCAGCGCGTACGCGAACGTCGCGTCGCCCGCCGCCACCGCCGGGAGGTAGCGCTGCTTCAGCTCCTCCGAGCCGGACAGGATCATGCCGGTGGTCCCGAGCTTGTTGCCCATGGGGATCAGCGAGGACGACGCGCACACCCGCGCGACCTCCTCGATGAGGATGCAGTGCGCGATCTTGTCCGCGCCGGCGCCGCCGTAGGCCTCGGGGATGTGGATCGCCAGCAGGTCGGCGTCCTTGAAGGCCTGGTGGATGTCCCAGGGGTAGACGCCCTGCTCGTCGATCTCGGCCGCCCGGGGGGCGACGATGTCCTGGCAGAGCTCCCGCACGGTCTTGCGCAGCAGGTCGTGCTCGTCGGTCAGGGCGTACACGGAGAACGAAGGGTCCGACACGCCCACAACGGTAGATCGCGCCGCCCGGCCGTCCCGGGCGTTGTGGCGTCGACCACCCGCCACGCGTGGGCACGGGCCGAGCGCGGGTCCCCCGCGAGGCGCTCAACTAGCCTCTTCCCGCATGACGGACCGCCCCCGCCTCACTGTCCTGGGCACCGGGTACCTGGGGGCCACGCACGCCGTGTGCATGGCCGAGCTGGGGTACGAGGTGCTCGGACTCGACGTCGACCAGTCCAAGGTCGACCGGCTGAGCGCGGGTGAGGTGCCCTTCTTCGAGCCCGGCCTCGAGGAGCTGCTCCGCAAGGTCCTCGCGACCGGCCGGCTCCGCTTCACCACCTCCTACGCAGAGGTCGCGGCGTTCGGCGACGTGCACTTCCTCTGCGTGGGCACGCCGCAGCGCAAGGGCGAGTACGCGGCCGACCTCACCTACGTCGACTCGGCCATCACGTCGCTCGCGCCGCTGCTCACCCGCCCCTGCCTCATCGCCGGCAAGTCGACCGTGCCGGCGGGCACCGCGGAGCGCCTCGCGGAGACCGTGCACCGGCTCGCCCCGGTGGGCGCCGACGCGCACCTCGCGTGGAACCCGGAGTTCCTGCGCGAAGGGTTCGCGGTCGAGGACACGCTGACGCCCGACCGCCTCGTGTTCGGGGTCGCGTCGCAGCAGGACGAGGAGACGCTGCGCGCGGCGTTCGCGCCGGTCATCGCGAACGACACCCCCGTCGTCGTCACCGACCTCGCCACCGCGCAGCTGGTGAAGGTTGCGGCCAACGCGTTCCTCGCGACGAAGATCAGCTTCATCAACGCGATGGCTGAGGTCTGCGAGGCGACGGGCGCCGACGTGAAGACCCTCTCGCAGGCGCTCTCGCACGACACCCGCATCGGCGGCCGGTTCCTCCACGCCGGCCTCGGCTTCGGCGGCGGCTGCCTGCCCAAGGACATCCGCGCGTTCATGGCGCGCGCCGGCGAGCTCGGTGTCGACCAGGCGCTGTCGTTCCTCAAGGAGGTCGACGCGATCAACCTGCGCCGCCGCGCCCGGACCGTCGACCTCGCCCGCGAGCTGCTCGACGGTTCGTTCGCCGGCTCGCGCGTGGCCGTCCTCGGGGCCGCGTTCAAGCCCAACAGCGACGACATCCGCGACTCGCCCGCGCTCGACGTCGCGGCGACGTGCCAGCGCCAGGGCGCCGCGGTGCGCGTCTACGACCCGGCCGCCATGGCGAACGCGAAGGTGCAGCACCCCGAGCTCGCGTACGCCGACACCGCGCTGGATGCGGCGCGTGACGCCGACGTCGTGCTGCACCTCACCGAGTGGGCCGAGTTCCGGGAGATGGACCCGGACGCGCTCTCCGCCGTCGTGCGCCAGCGCAACCTCGTCGACGGACGCAACGCGCTCGAGCCCGAGGTGTGGCGGGCGGCCGGCTGGCACTACCGCGCGCTCGGCCGCCCCTAGGGAAGCGACCGACGCCTTCGCACGACGGCGGCCGCCGCGAGCAGCGCCAGGGCGGCGAGCGGCAGCAGGGCGCTCACGCCGGTAGCCGCGAGGCTGCCGGGTGACGTCACGGTCGGCTGCTTCGTCGGATGTTTGGTGGGCTTCTTGGTCGGGTGCGACGCCTTCACGGCCGCCTGCGGCGTCGTGGCGGTCTCGACGCCGAGCACGATCGAGCTCGGGTGCTGCGGGTCCGCGTAGAGCGTCAGCGGTGAGACGAGCGAGGTCGCCTGCGTGACGTTCGGCGTGAGGTGCGGGCTGTCCGAGGTCTGCAGCGCGAGGCGCAGCGTGTGGCCGGTGGCGATCTGGGCGGCGGTCGGGAAGATCTCGACGTCGATCTCGTAGACGGTGCCCGCCTTGAGGGCCTCCGCGGACGCCTTCGTGTACGGGTGCCACGGCCGGATCATCAGACCGTCGGCGTAGTCCGACTTCGCGGCGTCGACCTTGCGCAGCGACAGGATCTGCCAGCCGGCGGCGAGCTGCGTCGCCGCGCCGGTCGGGCCGACGTCCTCGAGCCGCGCGGTGATCGACGCGTCCGGCAGCAGCGACGACACGAACAGCCGCGCCATGGACGGGCCGGCGAACCGCAACGGCTTGCCGGTGACCGGCAGGTCGAACGTCGCGCCCAGCAGGTCGTTCAGCTGGTTCGACGTCGTGCACGGGTTCGACACCGCAGCGCCGAGACCGGCGGTCCACTGATCGATGCTCTTCGAGCACACGCCCGCGACCGGTACCGCCGGGACGGTTGCGGTGCCGTCCTTCGAGCGCGTGGTGCCGAGCGTGCCGTCACTGCCGAGCAGCAGCGACGTGTAGTGCGTGTCGGTCGGCGGGTAGGCCTTCGACCTCTCGTAGTGACCGCTGCCGTCGCCGCTGCCGAGGCGGTAGACCTGCACCGGCGGGATGTCGTCGACGGTCGCGCCCGGCTTCTTCGCGACGTAGGTGTCGAACCACTTGAGGGCGAGCGCGTCGTAGGACTGCACGCCGTCCACCGGCAGACCGGCGCCGCTCGAGCCCTGCAGGTGGTCCCAGGGCCCGATGACCAGGCGCGTCGGCACGTGGTTCGCCTTGAGGCGGTTGTAGATGACCGGTTCGCTGCGCTGGAACAGGTCGTACTCGCCACCGGCGACGAACGTCGGCGTCGTGATCTTGTCGATGACGTTCAGCGGTGAGCGCGTGTCGTAGAACGGGCCGGCGTAGCCCTGGTCCTCGCCGGCAACCGCGCCGAGCACCGTCGGCGCCTGGAACTGCGTGATGCCCAGCACGTGTTGCGCGGCGGCCTGCAACGCCTCCGACGGGTCGGTGGAGACGGACGCGGGCGCGAACCCGGTGGCGGTGACCAGGCCGAGCCAGAAGGGGATGAAGCCGGTGTCGACCTGGCCGCCGTTGGCGGTGACGTCACGGTAGGCGTCACCCATCGGCACGATCGTGAACGAGGCCTTCAGGCCGTCGGGGTGCTGCGCGGCCGTGTACAGCTGGTCGATCGCGAGGTACGACGGACCGTACGTGCCGTAGTCGCCGGTCGTGCCGCTCAGGTTGTGCAGCCACTGCGCGGTCTCGTAGTAGTCGCGCTGCTCGCGCGGGCCGAAGCTGTCCCACGTGCCCTGCGACGAGCCGGTGCCACGCACGTCGACGACGACCTCGACGTAGCCGTGCTGGACGAAGTAGTCGTCCTCCCCGATCGGGACCTCTTTGTTGTACGGCGTCTGCACGAGGATCGCCGGGAACTTCCCGGGCGCGACCGAGCCGTCCGGGAGCGCGGGCCGCAGCACGTTCGCCTCGAGGACCACGCCGTCGCTCATCGTGATGGGGACGTTCGACTCCTTGTGCACGCCGTACGTCGTGTCCGCCGTCGTCGCGGACCGGGCCGCCGGGCGCTGCGGGCGCGCCGAGGCAGGAGCGGCGAGCGTGAGCGGCGCGATGGCGGCCGCGATGCCGCAGACGATCCCTGCGGCCAGCAGTCGTGAGGGGGCCCGGAGCATGCCGGGAAGAGTAGAGACCGGGCGGCGTAACGGTCGCGTCCGCGGCCCCGATGTGGCGGTCGTCGGCGCGCGGACCTGACCCCCGCGGGCCGGCCTTCCCGCCGGACCGCCCCGTGCCCCCTCGCCGGGGCGGTCCTGCTGTCCGGGGGCCTCCAGTTACGGCGTCGGTGAGGGCGAGTCCGAGGCGGGCGCGCTCGGGCTCGCCGACGGGCTCGGCGACGCCGGCGCCGCCGACGCCGAGGACGATTCCGACGGGCCGGTCGGCCCCACGACCACGACCGTCCCGGTCACCTCGTAGTCGCTGGCGTGCGGACCGCAGAGGTAGCCGACCCACAGGTGGACGGTGTAGGTCCCGGGCGCCTTGTAGGTGTGCGTATCGGGAGCAAGCTCGCCCGAGCTCGACGCGGTGCGGTCGTCCGAGCCGTAGGACGACGACGGCAGGCAGGACGCGATCGTCTCGTTCGTGAAGCCGTCGCCGTAGTCGACGCGGTTGATGCCAGGTACGAACGTCGTTCCCGCCCACGTCGCACGAACGGTCAACGTGACGAGCTGACCGACCGACACGGACCCCAGAGGACGGAGGGACGCACTCACGACGTGCGGGATCGACGGCGAGACCTGCGTGTGCGGCTCCGCGGTCTCCGATCGGGTCGGGGCCGTCGGCGCCGAGATCACCGTCGCGGGCTGGGTCGCGGGCGCCGCGGAGGGCGACTTCGACGGGACGGCCGACACGTCGGCGGTGTCGGTGATCGAGGGGCTCGTCACCGGCAGGTGCTGGTTCGACGCGGTGGTCGCGCTGTGGTGCCGGGTGCCGACGACGCTGCCGGCGACGGCGATGCCGATCAGCGCGACCGCGAGGCCCGCGCCGATGGCCTGACGGCGCGCGTGCCGCGCCGCCGCGCGGTGCCGCAGCGCGGAGCCGGGGCCGAGCGTGACGGGCGGCTCGCCGGGATCGGCGGAGCGCAGGAACCCGACGAGCTCGTCGTCGTCCGGGTGGTGACCGAAGCCGGATCCGAAGTCGTTCACGGGGCCCCCACCCCCTCCCACAGCTCCATCTCCCGCAGCTTCGCGATGGCACGCGACGCGCGGCTCTTCACGGTCCCGACGGAGACGCCGAGCAGCTCGGCCACCTCCTGCTCGGGGCGATCTTCGACGTAGCGGAGCACGAGCACGGCCCGCGACCGGGGGTCGAGCCGGCGCAGCGCCTCGACGACCACCCGCGAGACGTCGACGTCCTCGTAGTCCGAGCCCGGGACCGGCCGCTCGGGCACCTCCTCGGTGGGGTGCTCCCCGGTCCAGCGGCGACGCCACCAGGAGGCGGACGTCCGGACCATGCAGGTGCGGCAGTAGGCCTCGGCGGCGGCGGGGTCCCGGATGCGGTCCCAGTGGGTCCAGGTCTGCATGAGCGCGGTCTGGACGAGGTCCTGCGCGGTCGACCAGGACCCGGTCAAGAGGTAGGCGGAGCGCAGGAGGCGGCGGTTGGCGTCCCGGACCAGGGCGTCGAAGGCGGCCTCGTTGTCGGCGCGCGTGGACGCGACGGGTCCGGTCGCGGGCTCCGTCACCGGCGCGACCCCCTCGCTGCGGACCACCGACAGGCTCACGGGAGGACTGAGGGGCGAGGTCCGCGCCCCCGTTCCCTGCGGAAGGATGATCGCTGCTCCGCGAGTGATCGCGATCACCGCTCTGCCCCGGACCGCCCTGATGTGTCTGAGAAGTGTGCCGTGCGAAGGACCCGAGCGCGGGGCGCCCGTACCCTGGCTCTCGTGACGACGGCGCTGTCCGGGCTGCGGGCCCGCTTCGAGCCGCTCGTCCGGGAGGTCGCCAAGTTCGGCGTCGTGGGCGCCACGGGCGCGGTCAGCGACATCCTGCTGTTCAACGTCTTCGACAACGCCTGGGGCAAGCCGCTCACGGCCAAGGCCCTGTCCACGCTCATCGCGACGGTGATCACCTACGTCGGCAACCGCATCTGGTCCTTCCGCCACCGCGCCCGCACCGGCCTGCGCAGCGAGCTCCCCCGCTACTTCGTGATCTCGCTGCTCGGCCTGGCCATCGTCGAGGCCTGCCTCGCGTTCACGGTCTACGTCCTCAAGCTCGACGGGACCATCGCGAAGAACGTCTCCGCCAACGTGGTGGGTCTCGTGCTGGGCACGCTGTTCCGCTTCTGGGCCTACAAGCGCTGGGTCTTCCTGCACCCGGACGCGGTGGCCGGCCTGAGCCACGACGACAAGGTCGAGGACGAGCTCGAGTCCGTCATCCAGATCTGACCCGCTTCAGACTGGTCTCGTGACACCCGAGGAGAAGCGCCAGGCCCGGCGCGAGTTCGTCCGCAAGGCGCACCCCGACGCCGGGGGCGACCCCGAGGTGTTCCGCCTGGGCATGCGGGCCTTCGACGCCCCCGAGCCCGAGCCCGAGCCGTCCATCACCGACAAGGCCGAGCAGACGGCGAAGCGCCTCGTGCGCGACTGGCGCAAGGTGCCCGGCCTGGTGAAGAAGGCCTACCGCGAAGGCCGCGACACCGACGCGGGGTAGCGGCGCTCGGCTACAGCTCGGCTTCGATCGCGGCGATCAACGCGGGGTCGTGCGGGTCGGTCATGGGACGGAAGCGTGCGGCGACGGTGCCGTCCTTGCGGAGCAGGAACTTCTCGAAGTTCCACTGCACGTCACCCGCCTTGCCCTCGGCGTCGGCGGTCTGCGTGAGCTCCTTGTACAGCGGGTGCTGCTGCTCGCCGTTCACGTCGACCTTCTCGGTCAGCGGGAACGTCACGCCGTAGGTGGTGGAGCAGAAGGTCTGGATCTCGTCGGCGGTGCCGGGCTCCTGCGCGCCGAACTGGTTGCAGGGCACGCCGAGCACGGTGACGCCGCGGTCGCCGAGCTCCTTCTGCAGCTCCTCGAGCCCGGTGTACTGCGGAGTGAGGCCGCACTTCGAGGCGACGTTGACGACGAGCGCGGTCTTGCCACCGGTCAGGTCCGCGAGGGTCGAGGGCGACCCGTCGAGCGTGGCGATGGAGGTGTCGAGGAGGCTCATGCCTCCGACACTATGCCGTCGTGGCCGCGGGCCCAGCGCACCGAGCTGGCGAGCAGGTGGCCGTAGCCGCGCACCGCTCGCGGCCGCATCGGGCGGACGGAGAAGGCGTCGTCGTCCTTCAGCGCCTTCGCCATCTCACGGTCGACCAGCAGCGTCCCCGGCCGTGCGAGGGCGCAGCAACGGGACGCCACGTTGACGACCGGGCCGAGGACGTCGCCGCCACGCGCGAGCGCCGGCCCCCACGCGATGCCGACGCGCACCGGCGGCACGATCGATCGCTCGAGCCCGAACGAGTCGGCGAGCAGCAGGCCGATCTCGGTGGCCGCGTGCGGCGAGCTCGCCACGAACATCACCTCGTCGCCGAGCGTCTTCACCACGCGGCCTCCGTGCGTGACGATCGCGTCGTAGGCGCCGCGCTCGAACGCGACGACCAGCTCCTCGAGCTCGGCCGCGGTCATGTCACGCGTCAGCGACGTGTAGCCGACGACGTCGGCGAAGCCGACCGCTATCGCGTCCTCGGGCATCTCGGTCGCGAGCCCGGACAGCGCCCGTTGCGCGGCGGCCAGGAGGTGCCGCCGCCACGTGTAGACGAGGATCCCCTCGAGGTCGGGCAGCTGCGCGCGCCAGACGTCGAGGATCGCGAGCACCGCCGCTTCGAGGTCGCGTTGCGCGAGGTCGACGAGGTGCGGCTCCTGCGCGAGCCGGTCCAGGAGGATGCCGACCTGCGTCTCGGCGAGGTGGCTGAGCGCCTGCCCGTACACCCGGGCGAAGCCTTCGGCCGTCACCTCGTCGATGCCGCTCGTGGCGCGCAACCGCGCGACGCGCTCGAGCGCGTCGACGTCCGCCTCGGTGTAGGCGGGCACCTCGGGGTCGGGGTCGGGGAAGCCGAGCGCGCGCCACAGCGCCCGCGCGACCTCGACGTCGACGCCCGAGCGCTGCTCGACCTCGTCGCGCGTCAGGTGCGCGGCTTCGCCGAGCAGGGTCTGCTCGAGGTGGGCGGAGTACGGCTGGTCGGCGCCGGGAGCCTGCGAGCGGGCCGGGTGATCGGCGCCGGGAGTCACGACGGTTCGGATCAGATCAGGCGACGCGGATCAGGTGCCGTCTTCGGTCGCCTCGACCGGACCGCTGATGCGGCGGCGCTGGTCCTCGGCCTCGACGCGGCTGTAGATGGTTCGCTGCACGTCCTCGACCTTCGGCACGTCCTCGAGCACGACCTGCCCGCGCTCGCCGGCGCTCTCGATCGTCAGCGTGCCGCTGCGGAACAGGCGCTCGATGACGGTGTGCTGGAACGTGACGTCGTTGACGCGGGTGAGCGGCACGTCCCGGCCGGTGCGCGCGAGCACGCCGACCCGCACCGCGATGCGGCGGTTGGTGAGCACGTAGTGCGTGGTCAGCCACTTGAGGTACGGGATGAGGCTTCCCCAGATGAGGATCAGCAGCGCGGCGACGAGGATCGCGAGCCGCACCCACTTCGCGCTCGAGCCGTCGGGCAGCGTCGCGAGGTAGGCGCCGGCGCCGACCACCACCGGCACGAGCAGCGCAGGGATGAACAGCACCCGCCAGTGCGGGTGGAGGTCGAGCACGACCTCCTCGCCGTCCTCGAGCAGCTTCTTCGGGTACGCCACGGCGCTCAGCCTGGCAGATCCGTCCCCCGCAGATGGACCACGTCGGCCGAGGCGTAGGGCGTGCCGTCGACGACCAGGCGACCGTCGGTGTCGACGTCGTCAGCGAGGCCGACGACGCTGCGGCCGTCGGGCAGCTCGAGGCGGACCCGAGAGCCGAGCGTGGCGCAGACCGCGCGGTAGGCGTCGCGCTGCGGCGCGGGATCGATCTGCCACGCGTCGTAGACGGACGCGAGGGACCGGAGCAGGGCGCGCAGCACGATCGAGCGGTCGGTCGTGCGCGCGCCCTCGACGGCCAGGCTGGTGGCGGCGACGTCCGGGGGCAGCTCGGCGGCCGTGGTGGTCACGTTGAGGCCGACACCGATCACCACCGCGCCGGGTTGCACGGCCTCGGCGAGGATCCCGGCGAGCTTGCGCTCCCCGACGAGCACGTCGTTGGGCCACTTGACGACCGCCTCGAGCCCGGCCTGGGCGCGCACGGCGCCGGCGGCCGCGAGGCCGGCGAGCAGCGGGAGCCAGCCCCACTCGGCCGGGTCGGACACCTGGGGGCGCAGCAGCACGCTGAGCGTCAGACCGGCACGGGCGGGCGAGACCCAGGTGCGGCCCAGGCGCCCCCGGCCCGCGGTCTGGCTCTCGGCCACGACGACGAGGCCTTCCCCAGCGCCCTCGCGGGCCGCGTCCGCCACGACCGCGTTGGTGCTCGCGGTCTCCGCGAGCACCCGCACCTCGCGCCACAGCCCGATCGGGTCGTCGGCCAGGGCCCGCTGGAGCTGGGTCTGCTGCAGGGGCGGACGTCCCAGCTCCTCGTACACACCGGGAAGCCTGGCAGCACCGTCGAAGGCCTCCTCCCGCGGGGGGAACAGGATCCCGCGGGCTTTGGCCAGATGCCGGCCGATAGCCTCTGGCCCCATGGCAGCAGATCCGGCGGGCGCCGGCGAGGAGAAGGCCACCGGGCCGGACATCCACACGACGCGCGGCAAGCTGGAGCTGCTGCTCCAGCACAACGACGAGGCGATCCACGCGGGCTCCGAGCGCGCGGTCGAGGCGCAGCACGCCAAGGGCAAGATGACCGCCCGCGAGCGCATCCTCGCCTTCCTCGACGAGGGCAGCTTCGTGGAGACCGACGCGCTCGCCCGCCACCGCGCCCGCGACTTCGGCGTCGACAAGAACCGCCCCTACGGCGACGGCGTCATCACCGGCTACGGCACGGTCGACGGCCGCCAGGTGTGCGTGTTCAGCCAGGACGCGACCGTCTTCGGCGGCAGCCTCGGCGAGGTCTACGGCGAGAAGATCGTGAAGGTCATGGACCTCGCCCTGAAGACGGGCGTGCCAGTCGTCGGCCTCAACGACGGCGGCGGCGCCCGCATCCAGGAAGGCATCATGGGTCTCGCGCTCTACGGCGAGATCTTCTACCGCAACGTCATCGCGTCGGGGGTCGTGCCGCAGCTGTCGCTGATCCTCGGCTCCTGCGCCGGCGGCGCCGTCTACTCCCCCGCGATCACCGACTTCACGCTGATGGTCGACCAGGGCTCGCACATGTTCATCACCGGCCCGGACGTCATCAAGACGGTCACCGGTGAGGACGTCGGGATGGAGGAGCTCGGCGGCGCGCGCACGCACAACAGCAAGAGCGGCGTCGCGCACTTCATGAGCCCGGACGAGCAGTCCTGCCTCGACCTCGCGAAGGCGATCCTGTCCTACCTCCCGAGCAACAACCTCGAGGAGCCGCCGTCCTACGACGGGGTCGACGCCGTCACGGAAGGCCCGATCGACGAGCTCGACACGATCGTGCCGGACAGCAACAACATGCCGTACGACATGAAGCGCGTCATCGAGCTCGTCGTCGACGAGGACTCCTTCCTCGAGGTGATGGAGCTGTTCGCGCCGAACATCGTGTGCGGCTTCGCACGCGTCGAAGGCCGCAGCGTCGGCGTCGTCGCGAACAACCCGATGTCGCTCGCCGGCTGCCTCGACATCGACGCGAGCGAGAAGGCCGCGCGCTTCGTCCGCACCTGCGACGCGTTCAACGTGCCGGTGCTCACGTTCGTCGACGTGCCGGGCTTCCTGCCGGGCACCGACCAGGAGTGGAACGGCATCATCCGCCGCGGCGCGAAGCTGCTGTACGCCTACGCCGAGGCGACCGTGCCCAAGGTCACGATCATCACGCGCAAGGCCTACGGCGGCGCCTACGTCGTCATGGGCTCGAAGCACCTGCGCAGCGACATCGAGCTCGCGTGGCCGACCGGCCAGGTCGCGGTCATGGGTGCGCAGGGCGCGGTCAACATCATCCGGCGCAAGGAGATCGCAGCGGCGAGCGACCCCGAGTCGACGCGCGGCGCTTTCATCCAGGAGTACGAGGACACGTTCGCCACCCCGTACATCGCGGCCGACCGCGGCTACGTCGACGCGGTCATCCGTCCGCGCCGCACGCGCCAGGAGGTCGCGAAGGCGCTGCGGATGCTGCGCACCAAGCGCGAGAGCCTGCCGCCGAAGAAGCACGGCAACATCCCGCTCTAGGCCGGCGGAGGCCACGAAGGGAACTGGTGATGAGCGACTCCGAGGGGACGCCCGAGCGCCCGCTGCTGCGGGTGGTGCGCGGCGACCCGACGCCTGAGGAGCTGGCCGCCCTGGTGGCGGTCGTCGCCGCGCGCGCCTCGGGCGGCGCGGAGCCGGAGCCGGAGCGCCCGTCGCCGTGGGCGTCGAAGGCGGCGGGCCTGCGCCGGCCGCTGCACCCCGGCCCGGGCGCCTGGGTGGCGAGCGCCCGCACCCGCTAGACCCGGGGAACCGATCAGGGGGGTCGGGGGTCTGAGAAGGCGTGTGGGGCGAACGGCGCGACGACGAGGCCTTCAAGCGGCTCGTCGACCAGACCTGGCCGCAGCTCGTCCGCACCGCGCGCCTGCTGACCGGCGACGACGCCGCCGCGGAGGACCTCGCCCAGAACGCGCTGGTCAAGACCTACGAGCACTGGGGCAGCCTGCGCGCGCCCGAAGCCGCGTCCGCCTACGCCCGGACCACGCTCGTGCGCGACTGCGTGCGGTGGCGCACCCGCAACCGCCGGGAGGAGCGCCGCGCGCCGGATGCGCTGCCCGAGCGCCTCGGCGCCGACCCCTACGACAGCACCGGTGATGCGCTGCGCGTGCGCCGCGCGCTGCGCACGCTCCCGGACGAGCAGCGGGCCGCGCTCGTCCTGCGCTACCTGCTCGACCTGTCGGAGGAGGAGACGGCCGCGACGCTCGGTGTCGCCCGCGGGACGGTGAAGAGCCGCTGCTCGCGCGCGATCAGCACGCTCCGCGCGCAGGGCCTCCTCGACGACGAGCCGACGGCCTTCGAGAGGAGCACCGCGTGACGGAGGAGCAGCTCCGCCGGTTGCTGGACGGGGCCGCGGGGGAGGCGCCGATGGCCGACCCCGACGACGTCCTGCGGATCGGCCGCGCGAAGGTGAAGCGCCGCCGGCTGACCGCGGCGGCGACCGCCGTCGTGCTCATCGCCGGGGGCGCCACGGCGATCGCGCTGCCGGGCAGCAAGGGCCCGGCCACGCACGGACCGATCCGTCTCGCCGGCGCGCTCACGTCGTACACCGACTGCGCGCACCTGCTGGCGGACCTGCAGCAGCGGTCGGCGGCCGATGTCGGCCCCTACGGGTTCAACACCGGCGGCGGGTTCGTCCACGGCGGGCTCGCACCCACCGCGGCGCCGCTGGCCGGGCCGGCGTACGGCGCGCAGAAGCAGCTGAGGGCCGCAGGCGACGCTCCGGTGGCCGCCCCCGCGGCGTCCGCGCCGGCCGGAGCCGCGACCGGCGGGGTGGCGACCACCACGACGAGCGGGGCCTCGGGGGCGAGC